>CAMHUC010000049.1 GCA_946188155.1 uncultured bacterium
AGGTGCGTTAGTTCAGTAGGTTAGAATGCCTGCCTGTCACGCAGGAGGTCACGAGTTCGAATCTCGTACGCACCGCAGGAATTACCCATCGGAGCAACAGCCCGGTGGGTTTTTTACTTTAAATCCGTAAATCGTAAATCCGAAATAGTAAATCGCAAATCCGTAAATCGTAAATCCCATGGCTACAGTCGACGACAAGAAAGTGATCTTCTCCATGGTCGGAGTGAGCAAGACCATCCAGCAGAACCAGAAACAAGTGCTCAAGAACATCTACCTCAGCTTCTTCTACGGGGCCAAAATAGGCATCATCGGACTCAACGGAGCGGGTAAGTCGACACTGATGAAAATCATTGCCGGACTCGACCAGCAGTACCAGGGCAACGTGGTGTGGGCACCGGGCTATTCCGTGGGCTATCTGCCTCAGGACCCGCCGCTCAACGAGGAAAAGACGGTCAAGGAGAACGTCATGGAGGGCGTGCAGCACGTCTATGATGCACTGGCCGAATACGACGACATCAACCAGAAGTTCGGACTGCCCGAATACTACGAGGATGCCGACAAGATGGACCGCCTGATGGCCCGCCAGGCCGAGCTGCAGGACATCATCGACGCCACCGACGCCTGGAACATGGACTCCAAGCTCGACCGCGCGATGGCGGCCCTCAACTGCCCTCCGGGCGACTGGAGCGTGAAGAACCTCTCCGGAGGTGAGCGCCGCCGCGTGGCCCTCTGCCGCCTGCTGCTGCAGAAGCCCGACGTGCTGCTGCTCGACGAGCCAACCAATCACCTCGACGCCGAGTCGATCGACTGGCTCGAGCAGCACCTGCAGCAGTACGAGGGCACCGTGATTGCCGTCACCCACGACCGCTACTTCCTCGATGACGTGGCTGAGTGGATCCTCGAACTGGACCGCGGCGAGGGCATACCCTGGAAAGGCAACTACAGCAGCTGGCTCGAGCAGAAGTCGCAGCGGCTGGCCCAGGAGGAGAAGCAGGCCTCGAAGCGCCGCAAGACGCTTGAAAGGGAGCTGGAGTGGGTGCGCATGGCCCCCAAGGCACGGCACGCCAAGGGAAAGGCCCGACTGAACTCCTACGAGTCGATGCTCAACGAGGAGCAGAAGCAGAAGGAGGAGAAACTCGAAATCTACATCCCTAACGGCCCGCGTCTGGGCAACAAGGTCATCATTGCCGAACACGTGGCCAAGTCGTACCCTGAGAAGCAGCTCTTCAGCGACCTCAACTTCATACTGCCGCCCAACGGCATCGTCGGCGTGATAGGCCCCAACGGAGCAGGCAAGACAACACTCTTCCGACTCATCATGGGCTTGGAGCAGCCCGATGCCGGAACGTTCGACGTCGGCGAGACCGTCAGACTATCCTACGTAGACCAGCAGCATAAGGACATCGACCCCCAGAAAACCGTCTATCAGGTAGTGTCGCAGGGCAACGAGACCATCCGTATGGGCGGGCGCGACGTCAACGTGCGAGCCTACCTCTCACGCTTCAACTTCAGCGGGGCCGACCAGGAGAAGAAGTGCGGCGTACTCTCGGGAGGCGAGCGCAACCGTCTGCACCTGGCAATTGCCCTGAAGCAGGAAGGCAACGTGCTGCTGCTCGACGAGCCCACCAACGACATCGACGTCAACACCCTCCGCGCACTCGAGGAAGGTCTCGAGGCTTTCGCAGGATGCGCTGTCGTAATCAGCCACGACCGCTGGTTCCTCGACCGTATCTGCACCCACATACTGGCGTTCGAAAAGCTGCCGGCAGGCGACGGCACGTCGGGAATGGGTGAAGGCAACGTGTTCTACTTCGAGGGCAACTACTCCGAGTACGAGGCCAACAAGGCACAGCGCCTCGGACTCGAAGAGCCCCGGCGCGCCCGCTACCGCAAGCTGATGGATGAATAGGGTAAGGGAAAAATCTGTAGAAATATTTGGCCGAAACTAAATTAATGCTTACCTTTGCACCCAAATAATTGAACATAAACGAAAGTGCAAATGAATAGCAAAGTAATCATCCTGGCCTTAGGCCTTACCTTCTGCTACCCGGCTCTGCGGGCCCAGGAGGCTGCAAAGAGTGAACTACACCAGCGTGCAGAAGCTGCCGATCAGAAGAAGAACGTGGCCGAGGCACGCTTCACCTACATACGGGCATTCGAGGACTACGCCCGTGCCGGCAAACCGCAGCTGGCCGTGGAGTGCGGCACCAAGGCCACTGGCCTCTACTACCGCGAGAACTACTACAAGGAGGCCTTCGACCTGCTGCACCGCGTGAGCGACGCCATCACCGCCGCCAAGGGCATCACCGATGCCCAGAAGGCCGCCCTCTACTATCAGGTGGTGAAAGAGCGCATGCAGATGTACATGAAGCTCAAGAAGGGTGAGAGCGTGCGCGAACAGCTCAACACCATGGAGACACTGGCCAACCAGTCGGGCGACCCCCAGGTGAAGAACGACGTGCTCTACAACAAGGCCATCTACCACTACAGCTTCGGACAGGTGCAACAGGGCAATGCCGTGTTCAAGCAGATGGCCGACAACCTGGCAGCATCGAAAGACTACGACAAGATGGACGAGGTGTACCAGACGCTCATCAGCAACGCCCGCAAGTCCGGCAGTGCGCAGATGGTGGCACAGTCGTACAGCAACTACCTCGCCTGGAAAGACTCCATCTCAGAGGTGCGCCGGCTCGACGAGACGGGAGCCCTGAAGAAGCAGATAGCCGAAAACGAAGCTACCATCGCCGACAAGGACAGCTCGCTCACCACGCGGCAGGCCATCATCTGGGGACTCGGCATACTGGCTGCCGCACTCGCCGCAGCACTCGTGCTGGGAGCCCTCGTGCTGATGCGCTACATCCTGCTCAGCCGCAAGCAGAAGAAAACCATACAGCTGGCCAACGAGAGTAACGCCCTGAAGGCTAAGTTCATCAGCAACATCTCAGCACAGATGGCACCCACACTGCAGAAGCTCGACCAGAAGAAACCCGAAGTGAAGGCCCTCATCGACTTTGCCGACCACATACAGACACTCTCCGACCTGGAGAACGCCCCCGAGGGCAGCATCGAGGTGGAGGACACGCCACTGCAGCCCTTCTGTGAAAATCTGATGGGGCAGGTGAGGGGCAAGGAGAAGCAGGGCGTCACCCTTACGGTCAACGCGCCAAAGATGTCGGCTGCTATCAATCGCGAATATGTCGGCCACATACTCCGACACCTGCTGCTCAACGCCGTGGAGTACACGCCTGAGGGGGGGTCCGTGAAGCTCGACTATAAGAAGCGCGGCGCCCACAGCCATCAGTTCATCGTCACCGATACGGGCTGCGGCATCCCTGAGGAACAGCGGGAGAACGTATTCAAGCCCTTCCGCGAAATCAAGGACCTCACCGAAGGCGACGGCCTCGGACTGCCCACCTGCAAGCAGATGGCCATCCGCATGGGAGGCGACCTGGAAATCGACCCCCAGTACACCCGCGGCACCCGGTTCCTGCTCGACCTGCATAGCTGACGGGACTTGACAAAATAGTAAACAAGTAAAACAGAAATGACTTATGGAAATTAAAGCAGTAAAGTTCAGGCGCGACGGGTTCTATACCCAGCCTTTCGCCTTCGGCGGAGAAGAAGGCGCCGACAAGTTCGACAAGAACATCCGCTATCGCGGCAGTCTTCAGAACTACCTCATCGACACCGGTAGTGAAGTCATCCTGGTGGATACAGGCCTGCCTGCCGGCACGCCGGAAGAAACGCCCGACGAGAACTCCGTGGCCTTCACGGGGCATGACATCTCTTCCTACATGGAGGCATTCGCAGCCCTGGGCTACAAGCCTGAGCTGGTGACAAAGATACTGCTCACCCACCGCCACAGCGACCACAGCGGCGAGCTGAAGTCGTTCCCCAACGCCAAGGTCTACGTCAACAGCGACGAGCTGAGTGCCGCCGAGCTGCAGGGACTTCAGAATCTGGTGCCCGTCACGTTCACCGACGGGGCCTACTACAACTTCCCCGAGAGCCAGAAGATACAGGAAGGCATCTACCTCATCAAGGCCAAAGGCCACACCAACGGCAACAGCATCATCGTGGTGGAGTCGGACGGACTGTTCTACATGATCCACGGCGACATCACCTACGTCGACGAGGCACTCTACGAGGATAAGCTCTCCGTAGTGTTCGACGACCTGCCCGCCGCCCGCCAGACTCAGAATCGCATCCGGGAGTTCATCCGCAACCACCCCACCGTGTATTGCGGCACCCACACCCCTCAGGGCTATGAGAACCTGGAGGCCAAGCGCGTGATGGACTTGGACAACCCCGTGCCCACCGTGCTGGCCGAGGTGGACTTCTCCCAGTTCCAGGCTTCCGGCAAGTACGTATGCTCCGTCTGCGGCTACGTCTACGACCCTGCCGAGCACGACGGCGTGCCCTTCGAAGAGCTGCCCGACGACTGGAAGTGTCCTCGTTGCAAGCGTCCGAAGGATAAGTTTAACAAGGCATAACCTGGCTCATGCCATTACCGATAGAGTCCACTTTCCACAGGTGGACTCATTTTCATTTATGACAGGCACCTGTTGAAGCGGACGGCTGTCATGAAGATGGAGGCAGATTGTCACCAGCCGTGGGCTCCTTCTCCGTATCAGGATTTTCCGGCTCCGTAGGGTCGGTAGGATTAGTGGGTTCCGTATCCGACGCCTTGGCTTGCGTCACCGTTACCATTCTTGTCGGTGAGGAGCCTCCTTGCACTCTCAATACATCCACACGTTGGTCGCCGGTAGTATTCTTACCGGCAGTGATACTGATTTGCTGAGTTCCATGCCCCGATGTTGGGTTGATGCTCAGCCAGTCTGCATCCCACTCGATAGTCCAGCTGCAGTTTGCTGTTATGGTTATTTCCAAAGTATGCCCGTCGCCAAGCAGATTCACGCTGGTTTGCACGTCTATATTGTCCTTGCTGATAACAGGCTCGTCACCCGGCTCATCACCTCCCCCACAGGCCCATATTGCTGCCAGGGCCAAAGCCATTGTCATATATTTCAAATATTTCATAGCGTTCTCTAAAAGAATATCATTAGTCCTACGTTCAGGTTGAAGCCGTCAGTCCAGCTCTTCAGCTTGCTGTCGTTCTTCTCTATCAGTTTCACCTGTTGTCCTTATACACACCGAAGTCGTATTCCGGCGTGATGTGCAGTTTGAGGGTCTTGCCCAACGAGGCCACAAACCTAACAGCACCAAAGGCAGAGACGCTACCGGCTGTCTTATGCGTGGTCTTGCTGTACGACATGCTCCCCGCCGTCTTTCCGCTGATGATATTGGGATTCTTCTGTTCGGCCCGTTTTTAGCCATGGAAATTCTTCGTACAGTTGTTGCCACATCTGCTCTGATGTAATCCACTTCGAAGGGTCACTCAGATCTTTCTCGGCTTCTTCTATCCTTGCTATGGCCTCTTCCTCCGAAAACGGGCCAAAGCTGGGGAATCGATCCCAGTCAAGCTTATCCAGCTCCTCATCGGCTGCGATGTCGTCATCATCTACAAAGATGGGGTATTTCTCTTCTTCCATAATTCTTTGCAGTTATCTGATTATTTGATTCGCTTGATCAATGCCTTGGGGTTCATCTTGGTGTCCCAGATGTCAACGATATGGGCAATGTCCTCTGCTTCATCGTAATGATAAATAACCTTGAAACGGCGACTCATTAGGTGGCAGCCTCTGTAAAGGCGTTTCTTTCTCCGTAATAGCTTTTCGGGCGTATAGGATGTGGGATAACGTTCTAAACGCCATTCAATATCCTTTCGTTCCTTCTGCCACCGCTTGACTGTTGAGGCACCAAATTCAATTCGAGCATTTTCGATGTACTCCAAAAGAACGGCTATTGCATCATCTTCCCAGATTACTTTAGCCATGGATATCTCTCGTAAAGCATTCTATCAACCTCCTCTGAAGTATACCACTTCACCTCCCCCTTTGCCAGTCTTTCTTCAAACCTGTCGATTCTGGCAATAGCTTCTTCCTCTGAGAACGGGCCAAGGCTAGGAAGTCTGTCCCAGTCTATGTCATCGAAATCCTCGTCGGATGCGATGGCATCATCATACGGCGCACTGCCGGCATCGTAGGTGGAGAATGCTGCGGTTGTGCCGACGGATGGCTCGCAGGCCATGCCTACGTGGTTTTCCTCTTCTGTGATTGGGTATTTCTTCTTTTCCATATCCATTCGTTTGTTTCGACGATGCAAAGATACGGAATTATGATGAGACTTCCAAACTTTCTGGAGGATTTCTTACGCTTCCTCTGTGTCACTATGTCAAAGAGCGAGTATTTTTACGCGCCTGCCACCTAATCAGCAAAACGCGTAGCTATTTATGTCACCTTTAAAAGGCATAGCATAAGCTGATATTCAGGTTGATGCCTTTTGCCCAATTGTTACAAGTGGCGTCACTCCAGCATAGAACTGCGGCATCTGGGTTCATCTTCAAATTCACATGATAGTCTGTAGTAAATTGAACTGTAAGGTGTTGATTGATGGATTGTGCTAATCTGAGCCCCCCAAAGAGGGAGAACGAAAAAGCATCTTTCAAGTCCCATCTGTTGTTAGCTACTTCTGCCGTTTCTGTACCATGGAACAGATTACAGGCAGCACCAGCCATAGGTATGATGCTAAGACCTTTATACAGATTTATTCCATAACCATATCTTAATTGCAGGCGAGTCAGCTTATATCGATAATAAGCACCTAAGTCGGGATATGCACTGAAATCATCGCTTTTGTTCAGCCCCAATACTCCTCCTATTTCTATATAGTGGTTCTTACACTTCAATCCAAAAGCCAAGGATGGCCCAAGAAGATTCACCGCACTAAATCCTAATGACGTATAGAACCGTGTCCCAGCACCCTGAGGTGAGGCATCTTCGGCAACACGAATGACTGCATCATAGACACAACCCGATTCTATAGGAACCGGTATTTGGTAACTTTTCAAAGGTCTAAGTTTTTTGCTCCCTATAGAAAAGTATCTTGTACCTTGAGGAACATAGACGGATACGTCATCATCAGTCTCAGATTTCATTCTTACCTTCTGATCAGCCTTGATATCGAACTTTCTATCGGAGGGTATAGAGAAGCGTATTTTTGCACAAGGATTACGTTTCTTGTCTAAAACAGTCATCTGAGTAAAATTGGGATTCTTCTCAAAATGCGTTATGAATATATCTCCATCTTGCTCATCATCTTTAGCCACCAACATAGCGTGATAGGACTTATAGGGTTCCAACCTTATCGGTATCTCATAATCCCTAAGAGGATAAAGATTATGGTGACGGATGGTCAGTCTTCGAGTGTGGCTTGGCACATAGATGTATATCTCTCCTGATTCAGCCTTTCTTTTGAGTACTCCCATATTACCTTCTATGAGAAATGTCGTATCTCTAACAGAAAATCGAATCAGAGAGCACGCTTCTCCAGCATTGTCGAACACTGGTTGGGTTCTGGCTGTCAAGTCATTTGCCCTGTACTCCATGTATTTTACACTAATGTCATCTTGGGCAAATGCCTCATGTGCAAATGCTAGAGATGAAAACAATAAGATTGAGTAAACCTTCTTCATATATTTCTTATTTATAAATCGAAATCTCCGAGGGTGAATACGTCGTTGGGGTTGAGGCGCTGGCCTCGGGCCTTGTCGACGAATTCGGGTTGCCAGGTGCGGACGTGGATCTGGGGGACATCGGGATTGCGGAAGTCCCAGACCATGAACACGTAGCCCTCGTCGCTGTAGCGCGGCGTGTTCCACTTCTGACGGACGGTGACACCGAAGATGCCACGGATGGTGGGGTGAGGAACGATGGTCACGTCGTCGAACTTCACCCTGATATAGCTGTTGCTGCGGAAAGCCTTCTCGAGGTTCTCCAGATACTCCTTCTTGGTCTGTGTCTTGTAGACTATCTTGCGGCCGCCATTGGGCGACATCTCCGACTTGCCCAGCTTGATGACACTACCCGTGATGATGAGGGCATCGTTGGAGAACACCTGACGGAGGAACTTCAGATCCTTCTGGTTGTAGGCCGTGCGGAAGTGCTCCACGTAGTCGAGTATCATCATGCGGTCCTTCAGGTCGGTCACCTCGTGGTGCTTCTCCTGCATCCACTGCTTGCGCAGGTTGGTATACAGCTCTGGATTGATGGTGTAGTAGAAGCTGGTGATGGTACCATTGTTGTCGAAGTTGATGACGGCCTCCTGATAGCCCAGCTGCTCGCTGCCGTCGGCCAGGTTGACAATCAGGGGGATGCCACGCACCTGATAGCCATTACGGGTGGTGAGCAGTCGCTCTACGACCTCCTCCTCCACACAGCGGAAGTGCTCGTTCTCCCAGAGGCGATTGAGATCCTGCTGGCCTTCACGGGTGATATACGAGTCTGAGAGGCTCAGCTTCTTCAGATTCTCCTCATGCGAACGGTTAATCTCTGTCATCACCACAGATACAGCACGCTCCATGCGCTGTTTGAGCATCGGCTTGTCGATGCCGCTGTTGATGACCAGGCGCACCTGGTTATACGCAGCGCAAAACGCCACATGACAAATGATAAACGATAAAATCAGTACAATTCGTTTCATATCTCTTTTTCACTTTTCACTATTCACTAATCACTATTCACTAATCACTCAACCGAAACCAGATGGCCCCGCATCCACGATAGTTGTCGATGCTGTCGTCGCGGCCCGTCTTCAGGTTCGGCCGGATGTCCTTACCCTTACCCAGCAGGGCCTTGATGTTGCCTGCTGGGTCGTAGACGATGAGGTAGCACTCTTCAGGGTTCTCGGCTGTGGCATACTTGCCATAGTCTCGGATGTCGCCTCGCTGTTTCAGCGGTTCCATGATCTGCTTCAGTTCAAAGAAGTTACGGGCCTTCTTGATCTGTTCCAGTACTCCGCCCCTGCGACCGAGGAAACTTTTCTGCAGGAGGTTGCGGATGCTGTCGTTGGCCACCACCTTCTCCTTTGAGACAGGCTGCTTTCTCTTGGCAGCATCGACCGTGTCAGCCTTTTCGCTCTGCACTTCCGAGGGTGTATCTTCCAGGTCGGCCTGAGGCTCTATATCGAGGATTGGGTCGAGCGTCAGTTTCCAGTCCCTGAAAACAGAGACGAGCTTGACTTTACGAACGTATGCCACTACCCGGTACATCTCGGCGCGGCGCACCATGATGGTGTCCACCACCTTGTTGAGCTCTGATGCCGAGACGTTGGGAATCTCTTTCTTGCTGGAGCGTTCCGATGCCCAGGTTAGTATCTCCTGCTGCAGTTGTTCGTAGGCCAGCGAGGCAGCATCCTCGCGAGTACCCATCGTCACGTCGCTATAGAGGAAGTCCTTGCGCTTCTTGATGTCGTTGATATTCCTGAGCCGCTGGTCGATGGCGCTGGCTGTCAGCACCACTGCCAGGAGTATCAGGATTGTTGATAGTCTCTTCATTTGCCGACAAACGTTTTAGGGTTAGACTTGCGATAGGCAGCAAACAGATTCAGCACATTGTGCATCGGCACGTATGGATAAAGACGGGCCTCGATGATTCCGGCCTTGGCGTCTATCACGTGGTGAGGGATGCGTACCGTCAGCACGTGATTGTAGTTTTCTGCCGTATTAACGGCCATCACCACGCAGTCGGTGTTGCTCTCCTGGTCGGCGTTCTCCACACCGAAGAACAGCTCACAGCCATGCTGCCGGCAGAAGGCTATCCACTGTCGGAGGGGTACGTCGAAGGTGGTCTTTCTGAAGCCATAGCTCAGCTGGGTCAGTCGGATGGTGTAGCTGCCGGCTGTTCCCTGACTCAGCATCATGTTGGCAGCAGTCTCTACGGGATGCCTGGAGTCGGATACCAGTCCACCTTTTATATAATATAGGCGGTTGCTGAAGTCCTTGGAGATATAGGTTGCCGCCTTAGCCTGCCCGGCGGTGTCGGGCGTCTGACTGATGGTCGTGCGCCGGATGTCTGCCTGCAGGTTGTCTTCGGCCTCAATCTTGTTTTCGCCACTGATGAGCTCGTACTCCACGGGGAAGGATACCGCCAGCAGCGTCGCGCCATTGCGAGTCCACGTGGCCTCGTAGCGGTGGTTGTCGCAGCTATAGCTGAACCCATCGGTGGGCATGATGCTGCCGACCGTCTCCAGCGACCCGGTGACGAATCGGAACTGGTCATCGCGCATCATGTTTGAGAGGGTCTGCGACTGAGGGGGATACCTAAGCTGCAGGAAGTAACGCTCCAGGAAGTCGAATACGGGCGACTTGTCCATGGAGCGCAGCTCATCGGAGAAGAGGCACAGGCCGATGTGGTCTATGGTCTTCTGCCCCATGTGTACGGTCAGTCGGATGTCGCTGGCCGTAGGGTGGCTCCACCCTTCGGGCACAGACTGGGCATCCAGCGCGACGGCTGTGGCCAGGCGCTGCAGCTCCTGTGTGCGGAACTGCGTCTGGGCCGTCACAGCCAGTGAGGCCATACACATGATGATATATAGGATGCTTCGTTTCATTATTGTTCAGTTGATTGACATGAGGATTTGATATGCTATGCTGTCGCCGTTGGAGGCACGTCGCTGCAGTGAGTAGATGGCATTGCTCAGTACTTTGTCTGCCTTTGCCGAACCGTTCTGAGAGGCCTGGCGCAGGTAGTTGATGCCACGGATGATGCTGTTGCTGCCGCTCCTCCTGACCAGCTTGTTGCCCAGTTCGTACTGAGCCTCCACGTCGCCTCTGAGTGCCTGCTGCTCCAGTTCGTAGTCCGAGAGGGACTTCGGGTCGTCGGTCTTCTCCTTTTTCTTGGGAGGCTTTTCTTTTTCTAAGGATTTTGGGATTTTGGGATTTTCTGTGCGCCCGACGGGCGCATCCTCCTCTCCTCCTTTCCTCCTTAGACCATAATTATCCTTAGTGGGCACTTCCTTTGACGAGGAGGGCCACAGGGCAGCGACCGTTAGAGCTAGCGCGATGCATGCCATCGCCCCATAGAACCATCCGGCGTATGAATGGGACTTCATGGGCCGGTCAGGCTTTTTCTCCTCAGCCCTGACCGCAGCAGGAGCTTCTGCCACGCCCGGCTTCCCGTAGACCAGCAGTGTGGAACCCGTCAGCAGCTCATCGCCGATGGCCAACACCACCTTATCGTCGGGCTGCAACGCCGTTCCATTGACCTTGACCGGATGTTCGGCCGTCAGCGGCGAGACGATGCACTTGGTGCTGCCGTCAGTGAGTCGTGCCACTCGTATCTCCACGAACTCACAGCCCGAGAGGGGTATCTGGTTGATGCCCTCGCACAGCTCCAGCATCTGCTGCCCATGATAGAGGGGAGTGAGCGGCTGCTGCGGCACGGCCTCCTGAGTCTGTTCACGGAAGTCGAGTGCCAGCTGCTTCTTGCAGTTAGGGCAGACTATCCGCTTGACGGTCTCACGGCGCGAGTTCCTCACATCGAGGATGATACCGCACGACGGGCACTTGATACGCAGTTCCTCAAGCATGGCGTTCAGGCGATGAAGGTATCCACATCGGGCACATCCTGGGTGCCGGGGTCATCGTTGGCAAAGGATATGGCCTCGCCGGTATGCAGGTCGATCACCTCGCCCTCGTCCATCTGCTGATTGTGGTTCAGGTCGGTCATGGCCAGGTCGGGCACGCCGTCTTTGTCGACATCGATCACTGCCACGCGCTGGCCGTTGACGTCCAGCTCCTGCATGGTGATGGTACGGCCAGGGGCCACTGCTATCTCCTTGTAGCCCACGATGCGCACATCGTTGTCGTCCTGGGCTATCTCGTTCCAAGAGGTCACTTCGGCTCGTGTCTGCACTTCCTCACGGACGGGCTCCTGTTCATCGGCTGTGGCCTGTGCCACCTGGACATCATCGTCGGCCACCCGCACATCGTCCTCTACAGGCATCTCGGCCTCAGCTATCTGCTTCGTGTCTACATCGGCAGCGCTCACCTCCGGCTTCACCTGGCTGGCAAAGAGCTGCTTGTCCTCTGCCGACATGGCCTTCCACTCTGCCTCTGTATAGGTGTTGTAGATATGGCCGCGCCACCTGAAAACCCCGCCGGGGCCTACCTCGGCGCGGGCGGCATCGAAGGCCTTGCCAAAACTCAGACCATCGCTCACCGTTGCCACACGAAGGCCGTCATCCTCTACCGCCACAGCCTCATTGCCAGAAGCCATTGCCTGAACGCTGTACATGGCGCCTGCACCCATCAAGATACCGGTGATGCCACCGATCGTTACTGGTTTCCAAGTCTCTTTTACTGTCATAGTCGTAAATGTTTTAAAGGGTTACTGAATGTTTGATGGTGCAAATATCGGAATAGTTTTGATACCGGCCAAATTTCTGAAGGCCTACTCCACGAAATACCTATTCTACTGTACGAACTGTTTCTTGCAGTACGGGCAGCAGCCGTTTTGTAGCAAGATGTCGTATGGCTGGCTGCCCATATAATGGCCGCAGGAGGGACAGACGTAGCGATGCTGGAAATGCCTGGCCAGTTCCTGTCGCCTTTGTGGCAGCTTCGAAGAGTCCATGTAGGCCTTGATGAAGAATGCCAATGACACGAGGATGGCGATGCCGTAGAGTGCGAAGTACCATCGGCTCCGGCCTCCGTTGGCCAGGCTGAGCGCGATGGCCACCATCGTGATGAGGCCGGTGGCGGAACGGAGGGCATTGAATTTTCGCTCCTTGATCTGCAGCTCCAGGTTCTGACGCTCATATTCATCCCAGACGGCCCGCAGGGGAGTGATGTCACAGGGCAGGAGCGGCTTCAGCAGCTCCCAGTTGAGCGGATAGCGGGCGGCACCCAGCTCTATCCTGTCGGCCGTGGTGACGGCCTTCGACTCTACGCTTTGCCCATTGACGAAGGTGTAGTTATTCACATCCAGGTTTCTCAGGCGGAGCTGGCCCTTATTAGCGGTCAGCCTGCAGTGCTGCTCACCGATGCCTGCAGGCAGGTGTTCTTGCGACGGGGCCTTCTGCTCTTTTCCGTCCACCGTCAGCAGCCAACTGCCGTCTTTGGTATTTCTTCCTATGATAATGTCCATAATACAATTCTGTTTCTGTCAGACTTTCGCTACGAGCATCAGGTCGATCATCTTCTTGAGAGCGTCCTTCGAGATCCTGACCTCGAAGGAGAAGTGCTCGTGGTCGGACAGGATGAGTCGCTGCTCGTAGGCATCGACGGTATAGACGTGCTGCATGTTGATGATGAACCGCTTGCCGATGCGCATGAAGATGCGGGCATCCTCGCCAATCTGCTCGGCCAGGGCCTCCTCCATCTTGCTGAGGTTCATGCAGACGGTGGTGCGGCGCTTGTTGATCGTCACGATATGGGTGAAGTTGCCGTCGGCCTCGAAGTAGACTATCTTCGAGGTGTCTATACGCGACAGCTTGTCGCGCGACTTGAAGTACAGGTAGACTTTGTCTGTCGTCATCTCATTAGGTTGCCAACAGACCTCCCCAGTATTGGCAGATTGCTTTATATGAAACGGAAAGACGTGGGAGTCACTACTTCTCGCTTATCCCACGTACGGGCTCTCGCATTGCCTTGCCAAGGATAAGCAACTCGAGTTAGCCCACGCCAAGATATATTGTAACTGTGTACAATACACCCTACGCGGACGCTCCGTTGCGCATCTTCTTGGCATGATTTGCGAGATCTGTACGTAGAAGATAACGTTCGTAAACGTCCTATTCCAACAAATATGACCCTCTTACCCCTACGGGCTAACTGAGTCGTCATGCAAAAGTAGCAAGAATTTCTGAAACAAGCAAGCATTTCAGCAAAAAAGTACCGAAAAATGTTTCTCACAAGCATCCGGCAGTGAAACATTCCTCACTATGGTCAAACCACACGTACTTCTGACTGTTCCACCGCCTGGACCAGTCAGTATGTTTGAGCGTTCAGAGAGTCCAGCCGCTGGACTGATTAAAGGTGACGCCCCACGATGCTGATGCAGCACCCGTCTGAAAAATGTTTGCACGGTTTTTCTTGCCACTGTTGCCACTACGTGCGTTACATGCTGACTATCAGCTGATTACGCAGTGGCAACAAACCCGTTTCTCTTGCCACTCATGCCACTACCGTTGCAATGGCTAAACGTCTGTAAATCAACATGTTTTGCAAAGTGGCAAGAGTGACATCTGAAAATTTCGTGCTGTGCGGTTTTCGACCACACAGGTCGGAAATCCCGAAGCTATTTGAAATGTCTGCGGGGTGATTCTCCGTTGCGCTGTCCGGCTCCTCTGGGCTGTCCGCCGTAGGAACGCTGCGGGCCTCTTCCGCCTCGGTAGCCGCCTCGCTGGCCACCGCCGACACCGATGCTGATGCTTCGTCTCGATGTGCTGCCTGCCGGGCCATCCGTCCATCGGCTGCCGCCTGCGGGCGGTGGCACTTCGGCCCCGGTGTTGGTGAGTTGGAGGTCGTTGGCATTGGTCTGGTTGAGCATACTGGTGAGCCGCTCGGTGGCGGCTTGGCGGTGGCGGCCATTGGGGAAGCTGTTCAGGTAGGCGTGATAGTCCTCCGGGCTGGAGCAGCTGTAGAATGCCTGGTCGTCGGCATCGGCTTGGGGCTGCTTGGCAGCGGGCGTGGCTGGCTTGGCGCTCGGGGCTGGCACGGCATCGACGGGAGGCGCGGGCTTGGCAGCAACGGGCTCGGCTGCTGCGGGAGTCTCTGTGATTCGGACTATGCTGGCAGGCTCGCCCTTTCCGGCTGCAGCCGACTGTGCTTCAGGCTGTGTCGGCTTCGCTTCAGACTCTTCAGCCTGCAGGGGCGGCTCCTGCGGACTCATGGCAGCTATGCGCTTGCGGGCTGTCTCGAGATAGGATGAGGTGGGGTAGTCGCGGATGAACTGCTCGTAGTCCTGCTTGGTGCGGCAGGATACGAAGGCCTGCTCCTCGCTGATGGTGCTGATGATGCTGACGGCGCCTGTAATCAGTGCCGCTGCTGCCAGAACGGCTGCTGCGGTGATGAGGGCGCGCTTGGGGATTTGGGATTTGAGGGTTGAGGGTTGAGGCTTGGGACTTGAGGTTTGAGCATGGCTTGGCCGGGGCTGGCCGGACTGGGGGTAGTGGGGCTGCTGGCGGCGGGGCTGTATCGGCTGTGCTGCCGGCTCTTGTCGTATCGGGCTAACCGGCTTTTTGGCTGGCTGCTGTGGCGTCGGGCTTGCCTGCTGCTGAGCGGACAGCTGCGGCAGGGGCTTGTGCTGCTGGTATGCTGCGGCGTAGTCGTGAATCTGGACGGCTGTGGGGCGGTTCCACGTCTCTGCCGCGAGGCATGCCGCCACGAGCTGCTTGAGCTGGGGTGAGAATGCGCCCTCGATGACGGGCAGCCGCGCTCCGTTGAGCTGTACGCAGCCTCCCATGCCTTCCCATAGCACGTCGCCCGTGATCACCTCGTGGAGGGTCATGCCGAAGGCCCAGATGTCGCTGGCCAGCACCACCATGGGCTTCTCGGAGAATCGCTCGGGGCCCATGTATGCGATGGTTCCTGAGGAGCTGACATTGTTGTTGGTGCGGCTCATCCGGGTGCGGAAGCTGCGGCTGATGCCGAAGTCGGAGATGACGTATCGGCCGTCGCTGGTGATGAGGATATTGTCGGGCTTGATGTCCTGGTGTACGATGGGTGGCTGCTGGCTGTGCAGGAATGCCAGTCCGCCGGACACGTCGAGGATGAATCGCCAGATCTCCGTCTCGGGCATGTGGCCTATGCGGCTACTGACGGAGCCGTTCTCGCAATATGGCATCACGAGGTAGGGACAGTTCTCGTAGACGTCGAAGTGGCTGATGTTGAGAAGGCTGGGGTGGTGGAGCCGGTAAGCGATCTTGAACTCGTTACGAAACTCCTCCAGCCCCTTTTGGTCGAGGGTGCCGTAGAACTTGATGGCCACGTCGATGTCGGCCAGCTGGTTGTGAGCCAGCCAGACATCGCCGAAGCTTCCCTGCCCAAGGGGGCGGATGAGCTTGTAGTGCTCGGCTACGATATGTCCCTCGGTGAGTTGCATTGCTTAGTCGTTAAGGTAGTAGCCGCCGTTGCCCTTGCAGGTGGTACACTTGCCCGTGCCCTTGCAGGTGCGGCAGGCATCGCCACTGATGCGTCCTGTGCCCTTGCAGGAGCCGCAGGCTCCCTTTCCGTCGCACACTGCGCAGCGTTTCCATTCACCTTGGTTTGCGGTTGTGCCCGTTTCGGTGTTGTAGGAACGGTATGCGGTATGGCTGGCACATGAGATGGATACTAAGCCAATCATGGCTGCTGCAGTGATGGAGATGATGATTTTTTTCATAATTGTATTTTTATTGGTTATTGTTTTTTTGTAATTTTGTCGAATACGTCGACGACTTCCTTTTGGAAGGCATCGAAGCCCATCGTGAAATGGATGTATATACCGGCGGCAATGAGCAGTAATACCAGCAGTAGCAGGCTCCTGCCAAGGATATGACCACGGTTGCGCCTGCCTATAGTCTCGCTACGGATGGTGTTGGAGAGCTCTTCCTCTTCAGTTGCCTCATCCTCCTTGGGAGCCTCTTCTGCTACTGCCTCCTCAGAACTATCCTCCCCGGCCTCGTTCTCGATACTAATGGCAGCCACGGCCACAGTGACGTTGTCGTAGCCTCCAGCACTGATGGCAGCAGAGATGAGCTCGTTCTTGCACTCGAGAGCATCATCGCGGAAGTTAGTCATGACATCGTGGATCTCGCTGTCGTGGCACAGTCCGCATAGGCCGTCGCTGCAGAGCATGATCAGGTCGCCGTCGTGAAGCTGGTAGATGCGAGTCTCCGGATTGGCCCGGTTTTCCACATCGCCCAGGCAGCGGGTGATGACGTTCGACAGGGGATGGTCGTGCATCAGCTCCGGGTCGAGCTGGCCCTTGTCCACGAGTTCCTGTACATAAGAGTGATCCTTAGAAAGCTGAATGAGGCCTTTACGATTGTTGAGCACGTAGCAGCGGCTGTCGCCGCACCAGCAGACGTAGACCTTGCCGTCGAAGATCCACGCCATGACGACAGTAGTGCCCATGCCCTGGGTAGTGCTGTCCTCATGGCTGTGGTGAAGGATATTCAGGTCGGCAGTCTTTACCACGTCCTTCATAAACTCCTGGATGGCCTTGTCGGAAGTGATGGCCTGTTCCAGCTGCTCGGGTACGAACAGGCTCTGGATGGTCTCCACGGCGATGGCCGATGCCACCTCGCCGGCGTTTGCCCCGCCCATGCCGTCGGCCACCACCAGCAGTGCGCCGTAAGGCCCCAGGTCGGCATAGTCGCCGACTTGGGGTATTAACCAGTTAGAAGTGCTCAGGTCGCTGCACACTACGAAGTTGTCCTCGTTGTTCTGCCGGATGAGTCCGACATTTGTGCCAGCTGCCAACTTGAATTTCATTTCTGACATAATATGCTTTTATTTGTTACATCTTGCAATAGGTACAAGGCGGTCTTCGCCGAAGAGCTGTCCGATCATGACACCGATGACGCGGTATGAACCGTCGGCCTCCTTGAAGAATGCGGGCGAGCCAAGATATCCGGCGTTGCGGTTAGCATCTTGCAGCACGATAGTGCCATTACGGGTGTCGGCGCGCGATGTGCTCGACTTGAAGTAGCTGATGTAGCTTGCAAGATTGTGGATATCGGGGTTGTTCTTGAATCCGGCCACCTGAATCTCCGTTCCGCCGTCGCTGGACAGGGATGCTCCAGCATCGTAGGGGATGCCTGCGCCTCCCTTACCGGGCAGGATGGCAAAGCACTGTGAGCTGGGAGTGATGACGGTAACCGAGCGATGGCGGTATTCGCTGGCGCTGATCTTGAAGCCGTTGTCCTTGATGATGACTCTCACGTCTTTCAGAACCTCTTCAATCTCTTCGGTGATGTCGCCAGAACGGTCAACCTGGAAGTCCTGGTTGTTGAACGAGAGCTTGTGGGCAGTGCCCGTGGTGCTGTAGGCATCATACTCGATGATGATGTTGAAGCCCATGGCCTTATAGTTGGCCAGTATCTCACGCCATCTGCCGCCCAGCTGTCGCCAGAAAATCCACGGTTCGATGTTCTGACGGGCTGTGACGAGGGTACCGTTGCTCAGGACGAATGCCGTGCCGCAGACAACGTCGGTGAGTGCGATGCCCGGATCGATGGAACGGCCGTCGCGCTCACATGAGATGCGACGAATCTTCAGCGAGTAGATATGGTTATAGTAGTCGCGGATGGTGCCGCTGGCATCGCCGTGGGCTGTCGGGTTCTCATTGTAGGCTCCCTCATGGGCTGCTGCCTCACCAGGAATGTCGGCTCCTGGGCCGGTGACACCGTGGTTATCGTCGGCATTGCCGATGGATGCTACGGTAGCCGACGACTCACCGGGAGCAGAGGGATTGACCACTGCATCGGCCTCATCCTCGTCCATGCCGTTGTCGATGGCCTGCTGACGTGTCTGTGCCAATTGGCGCTGGTAGCGGCTGGCTTCGTCGGCCACGCTGGAGAGCTGGCTTCTGACGTAGACGATGCGCTGGCGTATCTCCTCCTTCTTGGCGGCGGGGGCGGCCTCCAACTCCTGAGTGAGCTGCTGCTCCTGCTGCATCAGATTCTGCTTGACGGTGGATAGCGAGTCGAGCTTGGTCTGATACATGGCCATCTCCTGGCGGAGTTCCTTGTTGTCCAGGCTCAGCTTGTAGTTCCATGCGCCGAAGCCCAGGATGGCCAGCACGAGGAGTGCCGACAGAGCCCAGATGGCACGGCGATAGGGGCGGAGGGCCTGCTGGCGGAACAGGTTCATGCGCTCGGTGAGCTTGATGCTGGAGGTGAGGGCCTGCTTGCCCTGGGGCTGGATGAAGCCCAGGCGTGGGCCGTTGACGGAGAGCTGGATTTCATCGCCCGACTGCAGGTAGTAGGTGCCCTGGATGGGGCGTCCGTTGACCAGCGTGGGGTTGGACGTGGAGAGGTGGATGAGCTGCCAGTTGTTGCCGTCGCGTACGATGGCGGCGTGCTTGCGGCTGACGGTGTCGAACGACTCGTCGTAGCGTACCTGGCATGAAGCGTCACGACCGATCTCAATCTGGTCGATGATGATTTTTTGCGACTCACCAGCACTGTGATACTTGGAACTGGTCTTGTGCTCCAGGATGTAGTAAGTACGTCCTGAGCCGTTGAAGATTGCACCTACGCCGGCTCCCACTGAACCGGCCACTGTGCGCTTGTAATTGTTTTGAGTTTCCATAACGTTTATAATTAAAGGATTAGTAATTTTCGAATCTCAGCGTGACGTCGCCGATAGCGATGATGTCGCCAGCCTTTAGATAGAAGCCGTTAGGGCCTACGGGCGTGGAGTTGACATAGGTGCCGTTGCTGGAGTTGACCCACTGCCGGTAGTCGCTGCGCCACTGTCCGTCGCGTATGGTCCACTGTCCGGAGTCAGCTGCTTCTATGGTGCAGTGGAAGCGTGACATGAAGTCGCTGAAGTCGGACTTGATGTAGACGGCGTTGCCCTGCTGTCGCCCGATGGTGAGCAGTCGGCGCCCCTGGCTGGCCATCAGGCTCAGGTTGTACACCTTGCCGTATTCCTCGCCTTGCAGTATGCGTAGCTGGTAGCCGCGCGTCAGCTGCTGCGGGGCGTAGGCCTGTGCCATCCTGACGGGTTGTGGTGCATAGCCTGTCTGTGACTGGGGCAGCAGGCGCAGCACGTCGCCGACGCTCTGCAGCCGCTGCTTGAAGTCGGGATTGAGGCATCCCTCTATCACCTGTGCCCAGCGCTGTGCGTCGGGCAGGCTCTGCAGTGCTGCGCGGTTCCAGATGCCGTCCTTGCCTCGCTTCTGATACTCAGCCAGGTCGTTGTGCGACTCCAGGGTGCCGAAGGGCAGCTGGTTGGTGAGCAGCTGGAACAGCAGTACGCCGAAGGAGAAGATGTCGGTGGTGGGCAGCACGGTGGCTCCCCCACGGGCCCTGGCGGCCTGCTCCGGCGGCATGTAGGCGTATGTTCCGAATATCTGGTTTGGCTTTCCGAAGATGTTGCGCTGCGTCATGCGGTGGGTGCGGTCGCCGGCGATACCGAAGTCGGTCAGGGCGGCCTTGCCGTTCTGCTTGAAGAGCACGTTCTCGGGTTTCAGGTCGCGGTGTACCTTCCCCCGTTCGTGCAGGGCGTTGAGTCCTACGAGTATGTCCTGGCAGATGGGCGTGGTGCGTACACCGGCTTTCCCCAGTAGTGGCTCCAAGTCGCCGCCCGGGCAGTACTCCATGATGATGTAGGGATTGCCCCCGACGGTGCCGAAGGCCAGTGAGCGGACCAGGTTGTCGCAGTCGATCTGTCCTGTCCTGAATTCCATCTCGAAGCGGTCCATCAGCGGCTGACGGATCTCTGCAGGAACTTCCCACAGCCGAAGGAGCTTCAGGGCATACTTCCCGCCCCGGGCATCCTCCACCAGATACACAGCCCCGAAGGAGCCTTCGCCCAGTGATTTCCTGACGGTATATCTGTTATCGACGATGTCTCCCGAGTGGAAATCGCATCTGTCAACTACTTGGTATGTGCTCACGCTTTACTGACTGTCACTTTCACAATAGTCTTTATCACTTTTCATATTACTCGGCCTCAAACCTGAACCGCCTGTCGCCCAGCACGATTACGTCGCCTGGCTGTAGTTCCAGTTTACGGCTGGCCTCGAGATAGGTAGAGCCCAGTTCGCTCTTGTTGAGCAAGAACCACTTACCGTCCTCGCAACTCAGTTCTGCCTGCTCCTTCGAGGTAATGGTGCGGTTGCCTGCCTCGGTATTCTCTCTGGTGAGAATGACCGTCTGTCCCTCGTAGTCGATGGTCTGCGGTGCCATCTGCTCATCATCCTCAGGAATCAGCGTCAGGTGGCATTTCGGCTTGGGCGGCTCAGGGGCCGGCGCGGGTTTGTGACGGATGGCACGCACGGTGGGCAGGTGAATACGCTCACCGCACTTGGGGCAGAAAGAGAACTCGATGCTGACGTCGGCTCCGCACTTGTCGCACTTCACCGTCTCGCTGATGCCGAAGTCGGCCAGCTCGCTGGCAATGGTCTTTGTCTTGAGGTCGGACTGATGGGTGCTTGCCGGGGGCGCGGCCAGAGGCTCTGCCTGAAGCGGGTTCTGGATGGTGGTGGGGCGGGGAGGTGCTGCTATGCTGGCACCACAGTTGGGACAGCTGGCGAAGTCGCCCATCACGGGATAGCCGCACTGCGGACAGCTCTTCGGGGTCTGTGCTACGGTCGACTTGAGTTCTGGGGCCATGGCCGGGCCGTTCGTCGGGCTGTTCACGATTCTTGTCGGGCGCGGCATCGGCTGCTGAGGCTGAGCGTTGATAACGGTTGGTCGCGGCTGTGCCTGCCCACCATTATTATAATTAGGTACGCTGACACCCTGATAGGGATTGTTGTACCCAGTGTCGCCGCTCTGCAGCGGGTGGCCGCACTTCACGCAAGAACTGCTTCCGGGGGCATTATCCCACCCACAATTGTTGCATCTCATAGGTTATTCGTTTTAAGTTATTAATTGTTTGGATAGTTTTGACTCTTATTTCTGGTCGATACGGATGATACACTCCTGATTCTGGCTTCGCAGGATGATGTCGCCCGTACGCCCCGTCTTGTAGAAGGGGTCTTTCTTCTCGATGGGCTCCACGTTCAGCACCAGGTTAGTGCTGGTGCCTTCGGCGTTACACCATTCGGGGGCCTTCTCTATGATCCAGTTGAAATTATTGGCGTAGACGGTATCGCTGTTGCAGTTGACGTTGATGAGCATCTGCCCGCCCTTCTTCTTGAATTTGGCGAACAGGTTGTTAGCACTCAGTTCAGGTTCATTCCCGAGTTGTGCTACGTGTACCGTACGGCTGAGGTTGTCGTAGACGACGGTGATGTCCGCGTGCCTGACGACGGTCTTGTCGGTGGGTGCTGCTTTGACGATGAGGTACTTGCCGTCCATCGACTTCGACAGCTCAATCCATCCCGGATTGCCGTTTACCGAGGCCATCCAGTCGTTGCTTTCCGGTGTGACGTCGATCTCCACTCCCAATTCATTCTCCGGGTTGGCA
Source organism: uncultured bacterium (assembly GCA_946188155.1). GTDB lineage: Bacteria > Bacteroidota > Bacteroidia > Bacteroidales > Bacteroidaceae > Prevotella. The sequence continues at coordinate 22,028 of CAMHUC010000049.1, forward strand.
GCCACGGTGAGCATGGGGTGGGGGATGATAAGGCTCTTCTGGGGGGCTGCGGGCACGGGAGCCTTTGCCTTGTTGTTCTTCTGCAGGCGCTGGCACTTGGCTATCTGGGTCTTGCATTTCTTGACGTTGGCCGCACTCTTGTTGATAGCCATCGAAGCCCTGAAGCTGGCGATGGCTCCGGCGTAGTCTTGCTTCTTCATCAGGGCCAGTCCTGTGTCGTACGATTCGCTTGCACTCTGCGGGTAGGCTGCCGCCGGTGCCAGGGCCATCAGCACGATGACCGTCAGTATTTTGAGGATTCTATTCATCGTTGTCGTCGTTATTGCTGTTTGTTTCTATTAGTTCGGATATGATGGGCTGGATGGCCTCGGCGCGTGACTTGTATTCTGGAACAAATTCTGCACTTTCCTGTAGCTCCTTGTAAATGCCGAGCAGTCTGGCCTTGACGGTGTCTTTCCGTGCGGCAGCCTGACTGACAACCGTTGCAGAGAGGCTGTCCTCATCGTCGAGAGCCGACTCCAACTTCTGTAGGGCGGCCAGATAGGTTTCCTCCACCTTATTATATTTCTCGTCGAACTTGTCCTCTATATGGTTGGTCATGAAGGTGTCTGCCTGTTCCGTCAGGGCGATGCCCTCGCTGATTTTCACCTGGGCCAGCGAGTCGTAGTTGACGGCAGGAGCTGCCGCCGCTACGGGTTCCGTTGCCGCCGGCTGGCTGTCGTCCTCATTCCCGCCACACATGGCGATACCGCCACCTATCACCAGCACGCCAGCCACGGCAGCTGCAATGATGCCCTTGCTGATGCCCTTCTTGGGCGTGATGGGCTGCGACTTCTTGGGAGTGAAATCCTGCTGGCGGGGTGTGAAATCCTGCTGATTGGAAGTGAAATCCTGCTGTTGCTGCTTGGGTGTGAAATCCTGCTGCTGCCCGGTGGCTTCGGCAAGGGGGGACTCTATTGGCGGCGGCGTGGGGGCCACTGGTGCCACCGGCTCCGTCTCTACGTTTTGCGCGGCATTCTCCGTAGGCGTCACGATGCCGTGCAGCTTGTTGTATGCCAGTTCTTCTATTTTTCTGGCCGACGGCCTGTCCCAAGGCTCTTTGGCCAGGGTGGCGTAGATGATGTCCTTCAGCTGCTGCGAGTAGTCTCCCTCGATGATGGGTATGTCGGCTCCGTTCTTCTGAAGCATTCCCCCGTGATTGCCGAATGGCGGCATGCCTGTCATCAGCTCGAACATCATGGCCCCCAGCGACCATACGTCACTGGCCATGATAGGCTTTGGGGTGGTGCTGAACCGTTCCGGGCCCATATATGCCAGCGTGCCGCCGCTCTGCTCCTGTGCCAGGGCTCCGCGGATGGTGCTGCGCACGCGGGCGCTGATGCCGAAGTCGGTAATCAGATAGTGCCCCTCGTCGTCGATCAGGATGTTGTCGGGCTTGATGTCCTGATGTATCAGGGGCGGGTTCTTCTCGTGGAGATAAGCCAGTCCGGCGGCCACGTCGTGCAGCATCTTCCAGCATTCATCCTCGGGAATCTTCTGCTCGTCGACGATATACTTGAATGCGGAGCCATTCTTGACGTACGGCATAATCAGGTATGGCATACGGTCGTAGCAGTCGTAGTGGGTAGGGCGGAGCAGGTTGGTGTGGTTCATGTCGAACACACCGGCAAATTCCTGGGTAAAGATTTTGATGCCATTCTCATCCAAGCCGGTTCCCGGTGCATAAACCTTTACAGCCACTTGCACCCCCGTCATATTGTCCTCTGCAAGCCATACCTCTGCAAAGCCTCCGCGGCCTAACAGCTTGATGAATTTATATCTGCCGGCAAATTCAGACCCTTCGTTAAGCATAATATCTTAAACAGTTTTAAGTACATAATTTCCATTTGTCAGTGACAAAAGTACAATAAAATATTTAAATTATGTTCAAAAAACTGCTGTTTAACATAATTTAAATATAAAAAGGCCGCTATGTTGTATATTCCGACCGTTTAGTCCTCCTCCCAGTAGCTGATGGTGCGCTTTTGCCTCACTTTCATGTTCTGCGCCTGCTGTCCTTTTTCCCAGTAGATGAGTTTCAGGTCGTTTTGTGTCCAGTTGCCATTGTCATCGTGTTCGATATATTCATTCCTGATGTTGACAGAGAGAATACATTCGCCGCGCTTGTCGAACACCTTCTGACTCTGGCTGCTGATTTCGCCTTCGTCGTTGTATTTGTATTCATTGACCGACTTGATGCCCTCGGCCGCGTTGGTCAGTGTGCGCTTAGTGAGCTGGCAGTAGCTGTCGTATTCGAACTCGAGCGTGCTCTTCTGGCCGGACGGCTCCTGCATGGCGGCTTTCACGAGGTATCCGGCAGCATTGTACTGGCGGTCGATCAGCTCGCTGGCCCCGTTCCTGCCATGTATGTCGTAGTGTTCCATCTGTGCTTCCATCACGGGGTTCTCCGTGATGATTTCCTGCACGTTCCCCTTCAGCCCGATGCTGAGGGCGTCTTTGTAGTATGGCACGGTGTTGAGGTAGAACACCTGTATGGTGCGCGACTTGTTCTCGTGCAGAATGTTTGATAATTTGATATATCCAAGATTGGTCATCGTGTGCAGTGACCCGTCGCCTTTTGCGTCGAAGTTCCCATACTGTCGTTGGAGCTTCAGCAGGAGGTAGCGATTGTTGCGGTCGAAGAGACCGAAAGTGCGGTAGGGGCCCGATGTGACGAGTACCGAGGATAGCAGCTTCGACTTCTCGTCGACATTGACAGTCAGGTTGGCCTTGACGCCATAGTAGTCACCTGCGAAATAGTAGGTGTCGGGTTCGTCGTCCTCGCTGACCACCCGTTCGAAGCCAGCCTGCTCGAAAGCCGACACAAACACGCTGTCGGGGCCTTCGAGCGGCACGCCCATCATGTCGAGGCATCTCGGATCGGCAGGCCCTTTATACTCGGGCGCAGCGCTCATCACGATCTGCGCCAAAGCAGTCTGTAAACTGTAAACTGTAAGCAGTAAGCTTAAAAGAATCGCCAGCTGTCGTCTCATCGCAGTTCGTATTTGTCCAGGAACTCCTCTTCCGTGAGGATCTCTATGCCCAGCTTCTCGGCCTTCTGCAGCTTCGATGGACCCATGTTCTCTCCAGCCAGGATGAAGGATGTCTTGCCGCTGATGCTCCCCACGTTCTTGCCGCCGTTTTGCTCAATGATCTCCTTGTACTCGTCGCGGCTGTGGTGCGTGAATACACCACTGATGACGATGCTCAGCCCCTCAAGTTTCGTGCTGGCCTGGGTCGTCTGCTCTTCCCTCAGGCGCATCTGCAGCCCATAGCCTCGTAGGCGTTCCACAATCTCGCGGTTGCGCTCGTCGTGGAAATAGGTGATGATACTCTTGGCCATCACCTCGCCGATGCCTTCTATCTCCTGTAGCTCCTCCAGGCCTGCACTCATCAGGGCGTCGATGTTCTTGAAGTGGCGGGCCAGCAGTCGGGCCGATGTCTCTCCGACGAAACGGATGCCCAGTGCGAACACCACCCGTTCGAATGGCACCTGCTTGGAGGCTTCGATGGCGTTGACAATCTTCTGGGCCGACTTGGTGCGCGAGCCGTCGCCGCTGATTTGCTGCACCTCGATGTCGTAGAGGTCGGCAATGTTGTGGATGAGGCCCTGGCGGTAGTAGTCGTCTATCGTCTCAGGGCCCAGTGAGTCGATGTTCATGGCCCGTCGGGCGATGAAGTGCTCTATGCGTCCCTTGATCTGCGGAGCGCAGCCCGTGTCGTTGGGGCAGTACCAGGCTGCCTCCCCCTCATAGCGCACCAGCGGCGTGCCGCACTCCGGGCAGCGCTTGATGAACTCCACTGGCTGGGCGATGATAGGCCGCTGGTCGATGTCGACGCCCACTATCTTGGGGATGATCTCGCCGCCCTTCTCCACGTACACGTAGTCGCCGATGTGCAGGTCGAAGCTCTTGATGAAGTCCTCGTTGTTCAGCGTGGCACGCCTGACGGTAGTGCCAGCCAGCTGTACAGGCTCCATGTTGGCCACAGGCGTGATGGCTCCCGTGCGCCCCACCTGATAGGTCACCTCGTTCAGGCGCGTGCATACACGCTCGGCCTTGAACTTATAGGCGATGGCCCAGCGCGGACTCTTGGCCGTGAATCCCAAAGCCCGCTGCTGTCGCAGCGAGTTCACCTTCAGCACGATGCCGTCGGTGGCCACGGGCAGGCGCTTGCGCTCCGTGTCCCAGTAGTTGATGAAGTCGTAAATCTCCTGAAGGGTCTTCACCTTCTTCATGCCTTCGCTGATCTTGAAGCCCCAGCTGCGGGCAGTCTCCAGATTCTCATAGTGCCCATCTGTGGGCAGTTCCTCGCCTAATAGATAATAGAGGTACGCGTCGAGCTGGCGCGATGCCACGAGGCTCGACTTCTGGCTCTTCAGAGTGCCGCTGGCGGCATTCCTGGGGTTGGCGAAGAGCGGCTCCTCGGCCTCCTCGCGCTCCTTGTTCAGACGCTCGAACACCGCCCAGGGCATCAGTATCTCGCCACGGATCTCGAACTCACGGGGATAGCCTTTGCCTGGCAGCACCAGCGGGATGGCACGGATGGTTCGCACGTTGGCCGTCACGTCGTCGCCGCGCACGCCGTCGCCACGGGTCACGGCCTGTGTCAGCCTTCCGTCAACGTAGGTCAGCGATATCGAGAGGCCGTCGTACTTCATCTCGCAGCACACCTCGAAGTCCTCGCCGGCAAGTCCTTTCTTCACGCTCTCGTACCAGTCGGCCACGTCCTGTTCATTATAGGTGTTGGCCAGTGAGAGCATCGGGTATTTGTGCTCCACCTGGCTGAACTCAGCGTTCAGGTCGCTGCCCACGCGCTGCGTGGGCGAGTTCGCGTCGGCCATCTCGGGATGGCGGGCCTCCAGGTCCTGCAGTTCGTGCATCAGGAAGTCGAAGTCCTGGTCGCCGATGGTAGGCTGGTTCAGTACGTAGTAGCGGTAGTTATGCTCGTGCAGCTCATTGCGCAACTGTATGATTCTCTCTTTCTCGTCCATATCGAATACTATTTTGGCCGCAAAGATACGAAAAAAGGCTCATATATCGCAGATTATCTCTGATTTTCACAATTTTTTCCCCTTTTTCACAAAAAACTTCCTCTCCATACTTTGCCAATAAGAAATTATTCGTAACTTTGCAGTAATTAACTCAAGTTCCCCACCCCGAAACCTTTTAAGAACAACGAATTAAAACGAATTTTACGAATTGCACAAATGAAAACAAGTTTTACGAATCACACGCGCTCGGCTCCGCCGCTTGCTACCGAAGGGACGCAAGAATTGCTACGCGCAGGCAATCGCCGCCTGCGGCGAAAATTTGTGAAATTAGTTATAATTCGTACAATTCGTGAGATTCGTCTTCGCTCGAGCTCTGCTCGCTTGCTACCGAAGGGACGCAAGAATTCGTTGTTGAAAAGAAAAGGGTGGGAAAATTCAATAATTAATCCTAAAAAACAGACTTAGTTATGAGAAAGACCTTTACGCTATTGTTCCTCGTGCTTGCCATCACAGCAGCACAGTCGCAGACGAAGATGTCTGCATTCCTACAGCGGTATGCTGCACGCCAGCATCAGGCGGCCACCCGTGCCGCACACAGCGGCGAGCAGCCCGCAGAGTCGGCCATCGCAGCCTTCGTCAAGACAGCCCCCGGTGCCGGCGAGCTGCCCCTTCAGAAGCATGACTGCACGGTACTCACCAGTTCCGGCGACATCTACATCGCCGTCATCCCTGCCAGTCGGCTGCGGGCCCTGGCAGCCGACGAGGCCGTTGTCCGCATCGAGGCCAACGAAGCCCGCCAGCTCGTCATGGACACCACCCACATCGTGGTAGGTGCCGACAAGCTGCAGCCGGAGCAATACCAGAAGTGGGGATTCCACCAGGCCTACACCGGCAAGGGCATCGTGGTGGGCATCACCGACAACGGCTTCGACTTCACCCACCCCATGTTCCGCGACGCGCAGGGCAACACCCGCATCCGTGAAGCTTGGGACATGTTCGCCGACCAGCCTGGCGGCTACGTCGGCCTGGGCACCACCTACAAGCAGGAGCAGATACTGGCCCAGAAGACCATGACGAACAACAATACAGCCCATGGCTCCCACGTGATGGGCATCGCCGTAGGAAGCCAGTGGCAGGGATATCGGGGAGTGGCCTTCGAGAGTGACATCTTGGCGGTCAACATGCACATCGGCAGCTCGAAAGAACAGGATAAAGCACTGTACGACAAAGTGAAAAACAGCTCTGATGCCTCTGTGAAGTCAACCATGAATGCTGTCACGGATATTTCCGACGTGCTGGACTATCTCGCTGTGAAGTACGTCCTCGACTATGCCAAGGAGCACGGCCAGCCCTGCGTGGTCAACTGCAGCTGGACGGGGCAGGAGAGTTTCTCAACGAAAAACTCCCTGTCCGAGGAGTTCGTCAACTCGCTGACAGGCCCCGGGCGTATCATCGTGGCAGGTGTGGGTAACGATGGCGACACGCAGACATACTTCGAGAAGAAGGCATCCGAGCGCATCTTCAAGCGCGAGCTGGAGTTTAGGGACAACACGGCCTTCATACACCTCAGCGCACAGGGGCCATACACCCTCAAGATGGTGGTGGACGCCTTGTCCAGTGACACGATAAAATACACCTCTGAAGAGATTGAGAAGAAATGCACGGGCGAAGATGGATACCAGTCAATGGCCCCCGTCCTGTTCCCCGACGGTAGAATCGGCCTTTACAACTGCACCATATACTATGATGGAGGCAACGTCGCTGTAGCATGGGAGTATGACAAAGTATTGCTGGAAGCCAACCCCAAGATGACACTCATCGTGGAGTCAGACGGCGACGCCCGCATCAGCACCTCCTGGGGCAAGCTCATCGCTGCCGACATGCAGATCAACTCACCCTACACCATCGGCGCCCCTGCGGCATACCGCGACGTCATAGCCGTAGGAGGCACAGCATGGCGCGAGGGCGTGCGCTCCACTGACGGCAAGTGGCTTGAGGGGGGGCAGAACCTCAACCCGCTCGGGGAGGTCATCTCCTGGTCGGGCACTGGCCCCACCATAAGCGGACTCACCAAGCCCGACGTCGTGGCCCCCGGGCAGCGTATCGTCTCGGCCTTCAACTCCTTCCTCGCCCCTGACGTTAAAGAGCAGTGGGCCAACATCACCCGTCGCGACACTTACTCCATCGACGGGAAGGAGCACGCCATGTGGGTGAGCGACGGAACATCGATGGCCTGCCCGGTGGCATCAGGCGTCATCGCCCTCTGGCTGCAGGCCGACCCTACGCTCACGCCGCAGCGCATCAAGGAGGTCATCAGCCGTACGGCCACCCGTCCCGCCGAGTGGCTCAGCTACCCCAACAACATGTATGGCTACGGACAGATAGACGCCTACCGAGGACTGCTCGACATCCTCGGCCTCACGGCCATCGAGACGCTCAGCCAGCACGAGCCTGAGGGCATCAGCTTCCGCCTCCGTGGCGACCAGCTCTACACCGACGGTGCTGCCGAAGGTACTGCCGCCACCATCTACAACCTGCAGGGGGCCATCGTCAGTCGGCAGACTGTCAGCGGCGGTGCGCTCACCCTTGCCGGGTTCCCGGAGGGTGTCTACGCCGTGCAGATAGGCCGTCTCGGCTCCACACTCATCCGTAAATAGTATTATCCCTCTGTTACCCCCTCTTAGCTAAAAAAGGCTGTACCCCCTTCGTGGAGTACAGCCTTTAAAATGTAGGAGTCGCCTGTGTTATGCCTCAGCGGGAGCACCCTCGGCGGGAGCCTCTGCAGCGGCAGCCTCAGCGGCCTTGGCAGCCTCGGCCTCAGCCTTGGCGGCAGCCTCGGCAGCCTTCTTCTCAGCCACCTTCTTGGCAATAGCCTCGTTGACGGCCTTTTCAGCCTTGAGAGCCTCGGCAGCAGCCTCCTTCTTGGCTTTCTGCTCAGCCTCGGCAATCTTGTTCAGGCCGTTCTGCTTGTCGGCCTTCCAGGCGTCGAACTTCTTCTGGCATGCAGCCTCGTCGAAAGCGCCCTTCTTAACGCCACCCTTGAGGTGTTTCATCAGGTAGACGCCCTCGCGGCTGAGGATGTTACGTACGGTGTCTGTGGGTTGGGCGCCTGTCTCAACCCAGTAGAGTGCACGCTCGAAATTCAAGTCTACTGTGGCAGGATTGGTGTTGGGATTGTAAGTACCAATCTTCTCAGTAAATCTACCATCACGTGGTGCACGAGCGT
>CAMHUC010000050.1 GCA_946188155.1 uncultured bacterium
GGGGATGGTGACGGAGGTCAGGCCTGTACAGCTGGAGAAAGCATAAGTGCCGATGGCCGTCACGCTCTCAGGGATGGTCACGGAGAGATACGGAGAAAATCCGAGACGGCCAAGGGATTCGGGGGAAAAAAGAGAATTTCACGGGCATCGCGGTATGAGGGTATAGAGATCCCGTCATTTTTTCAGCACGGAGGACACGGAGGACACAGAGAACCATATATATACATGAATAAGAATCAGAGTATGGCAGAGCGACCTAAAGGTCCATCCCCGAGCAGGGCCTGCCTACCCGTAGCCTTTCACGGAGAGCTGCCGCCCGGCATGAAGAGCGTAGCCTCTCTGTGCGAGGGCACGGGCCTCTCTGATAGTCTCTGCGAACTGGTTAATATGGCCTCTGCGACCTCTGTGTTGAGAAAAGGAGAGGGATGCAGAGCGAAGCCAACCTTACAGGTAGAAAAAGTTTATTTCACATCAATTTTTTCTGCAATTTCCTTGCTTGTTAAACAAAAGTTTATTATCTTTGCATCCAAGAATATAGAGCATGGAGCTACAAGAAGGATTGGACTTTTACCGTAAATGCCTGGCAGACTGTGACAGGGCCATCCTCGACCTGAATGAACAGAAGGGCATACCTCGGGAACGAAAGCTGGTATTGATCGACAAGCTGCTCGATTCAAGAAACAGACTGGTGAGAACAATAGAACAGATAGAAGAACTGATGAGATAAGAAAAATCACGATCATGGAACGAGCCACAAACAATATCAAAGACCCAAAGGTCAGGGCATACTTCGAAGCTGTCACCGACGGCAAGAAACCTACTGAGAAACTCTCGGCAAAGGAATACGAAGAAGGAATAACTCAGTTTGACCTCGGACTCAAACAGGCCCTCGGCGAGGCTGACGACCTGATATTGAGAGCCAGGCTGGGAGAGATGCCGGAAGCCATCTCTTTCAGCTATATCGCAAGGAAATACTTCGGCAAGTCGCGCGCATGGCTGATGCAAAAGGTGAATGGTAACACGGTGAACGGTAAGACGGCCCAGTTCACCGACTCTGAGCGGCAGCAGTTCCGCGAGGCCCTGCAGGACATCAGCCGCAAGCTCTCGGCCCTGGCCGTCACCATCTGACAAGACAAAAAGCGTACAGAGGAAACCGGAGGGTTCTCTGTACGCCGGTCACATGACTCGCTTGAGTCTACAGTCCATCGCCGTCAAAGGGCTTTTCGGACGTGCCGCTCTGTTCGGGTTCGCCCTCACCTATACTTAATTTTTGAAAATATCCGTTAAAACTAAACTGCATGGAAACAATTAAATTAAAAATCATGAAAAATTCTTGCGTCCCTTCGGTAGCAAGAATTGCCATTAATTGAACACGCGCTCGAGCTCTGCTCGCTTGCTACCGAAGGGACGCAAGAATTTCTCATTAATTTTTATAAGATAATATTGTGCATCTACTTATCATTGAAAATCACGGATATACAGAATTTGCATTTCTTCACATCCTTTTTAGTATTTTATCCGCATACCGAAATTTGTTTTGTTCAGTTACTTAATTTGTAGTAATTAGTGGCAATTTGTTTCAAAAGAAGAAGGCATATTCTTGTTTCGAAAATATTTCGAAAAAAGTTGCGGAAATGTTTGGTGGTTTCGGAATTTTTTCGTACCTTTGTAGCGTAATTGAAAGGCGGGAGCCAGTCACCCGAAGCAGCTGCTGGCAGAATAGTGTAATACCATCAAAAACATTTAAGAAAATGGCAAAGGAGAACATTGCGTTCGCAGTGAATCTGCGACAGAACCAGAACTCGTTCAGCTCGGCCTTCTCGAAGTACTTCGCGGAGCCCGACAGTAAGGAACCTCTCAACCTGAAGGGCTTCGCCAAGCACATCTCGGACCACGGCAAGCTGGTCACCTACGATCTGGCGCAGCTGGTGCTCGTGAACATCGTGAGCTGCCTGAAGGAGCTCATCACCCAGGGTCAGCCGGTGAAGCTCGACGGCTTCGGCACCTTCACCCCGACCATCGAGAACGACGGCAAGAAGGCCAAGACCACCGTTGAGGCTACCCTGGAGCAGGGGCTGGACGCGCTCGTCTCGGGCATTCACATCCGCTTCATCCCCGAGAACTCGAAGGGCGAGCAGCTCACCTCGCGCGAGCTGAAGAAGGAGTGCGTGCTGCAGGCGGCCTACGTGGTAAGCTCGAAGAAGAAGACCATCGACGGCCGCGAGGTGACCTACCAGGAGAAGATCCCCATCGCGAGCTACGCCGCCGCCACGGCCAACCCCGACCCCGAGCCGGAGCCTTAAGCCCCGGCGCACGCTGAGGCGGAAATCATCGGGATTCCCACAAGGTGTCCGCCTCACACCAGCCGCCCCGGCGTATGTCCTGCCAATTCCGCAAGCCCCGCTACGATTTGCCGTGGCGGGGCTTGTCAGTGGTAGTTGTTATGTGCTCATCCGGCTCACACCATGGGGGCTGCTGCGGCACGGGAAAGTATGGAGGGGAGCACCGTGGTCAGAAGAGTGTGCCAACCTGGCAGATGAGGGCGCTGACGCCCCATGCCAGGACGGTGGTGTAGGCGGCGGCGACGAGAGCCCATCGCCAAGAGCCCGTTTCGTTCTTGATGGCGACAACGGTGGCTATGCATGGGAAATAGAGGAGTATGAATACCAGGTAGGCGTATGCCATGAGGGGCGTGATGCCCTCCTGGAGCATCTGCTGTCGCAGGTGGGTGTACTTCTCGCTGTCGCTGGAGAATGTGTCGTCGTCGCCGAAGGAGTCGTCGTCGCTGTAGAGCACGCCGATGGTTGATGCAACTATCTCCTTGGCTCCCACGCCGGCCAGCAGGCTCACGTCGAGCTTCCAGTTGAAGCCCTGCGGTGCGAAGAGCGGCTCTACGGCCCGGCCCATGCGCCCGATATAGCTCTGCTCCTGCTGCTGCTGGCGCGACAGCTGTTCGTTGTGGGGGAAATAGCCGAGTGCCCACACGATGATGGACGCCACGAGGATGATGCCTCCCATCTTCTTCAGATACTCCTTGCCTTTCTCCCACGTGTGGCGGGCGATGGCCTTGGCCGTTGGCCAGCGGTATGGTGGCAGCTCCATCACGAAGGGCGTGTCGTCGCCCTTGATGACCAGCGATGAGAATATCTTCGACACGATGACAGCCATGGCGATGCCCACGGCGTAGAGCGAGAGCATGACCCATGAGCGGTACTGTAGTGAGAAGAAGGTCCCGGCAATCATGATGTAGATGGGCAGGCGGGCAGAGCACGACATGAACGGCAGCACCATCATCGTGATGAGGCGCGAGCGGCGGCTCTCGATGGTGCGCGTGGCCATGACTGCCGGCACGTTGCATCCGAATCCCATGATGAGTGGTATGAACGACTTGCCGTGGAGCCCCATCTGGTGCATCAGTCGGTCCATGATGAAGGCTGCCCGGGCCATGTAGCCGGAGTCCTCCATCAGCGAGATGAAGAAGTAGAGGATGAGTATCTGCGGCAGGAATACGATGACTGAGCCTACGCCGCCGATGACCCCGTCGACGAGCATCGCCCGGAGTGGCCCCGGGGGCATGGATGCCCCGATGAAGTCGCCCAGCCAGCCGACGCCTGCCTCTATCCAGTCCATGGGGTACTGGCCGAGGGAGAATGTTGTCTGGAACATGACGTAGAGCATAGCGAAGAAGATGGGGAAGCCCAGGAACCTGTTTGACAGGAAGCTGTCGATGACGTGGGTCATGCGGTAGGTGTCTTCCTTGGAGCCCGTTTTGTAGCGGGCTTCCTTCAGGGCGCCGTTGATGAAGCCGTACTTGGCGTCCATGATGGCCGTCTCGGAGTCCTCGCCGGTCTCCTCGTTCACGCGGGCCGAGGCGGTGTCGCGGGCATTGGTCAGGAGGCGGAAGTCGGCCAGCCGCTGCTCGCCGGCGAAGTGTCGGCCCAGGTAGTCGAGCACGTGGCTGTCGTGTTCGAGCAGCTTGAGTGCCAGGTATCTGGTGGAGTAGTGCTGGCTGACGTGCTCGTCTGCCTTGAGGAACTGCTGTATGTGTGCGATGCCGTTCTCTATCTCGTGGCCGTAGTTGATGTGCAGGTGGCGGGCTTGCTTGCTGGTGCCCTCATAGACCTGTATGACGGCTCGGAAGAGTTCTTTGACGCCTCTGCCGCTCTTGAAGGATGTGGGGATCATGGGCATGCCGAAGAGCTGGCTGAGCGTTTCGATGTCCAGCCGGTCGCCTCTTCGTTCGAACTCGTCGTACATGTTCAGGGCGCACACCATTCGGATGTTCATATCGACGAGTTGCGTGGTCAGATACAGGTTGCGCTCCAGGTTGGAGGCGTCGATGACATTGATTATCACGTCGGGCATCTGTTCGGTGAGGTGCTCCCTGACGTACAGCTCTTCAGGCGAGTAGCAGCTCAGGGAATAGGTGCCGGGCAGGTCGACCAGATTGAACTCGTAGCCGAACATGGAGGCATGTGCCTCTGTGGCATCGACGGTGACGCCCGAGTAGTTGCCCACATGGCCGTGGGCCCCGGAGGCGAAGTTGAAGAGTGAGGTCTTTCCGCAGTTGGGATTGCCCACGAGAGCCACCTGGATGGTTCTCCGCTCGCGGAGGGCCTCATGGCGTATGTAGTCGTCGTCGTGGGATTTGAGGTTTGAGAATTGCGAGTTGAGGTGTGTATGCTCGAAGGGTGTGTCCATCGACACCACCTCGATCATGTCGGCCTCCTGGTGGCGCAGCGACACCTCGTAGCCCATGAGCTTGTATTTCACGGGGTCCTGGAGTGGTGCGTTGAGCAGCACCTCGACCTCCTTGCCTCGTATGAAGCCCATCTCGATGATGCGCTTTCGGAATCCGCCGTGGCCTTGTACTTTTACGATGATGCCTTTCTCGCCAGTCTTTAGTTCAGAGAGTTTCATGGATTTTTTTGTTTACTGTTTACTGTTTACAGATGATAACATTATAAATTGAACTTTCCCACCCTTTTCTCAACAACGAATTTAGACGAATCTCACGAATTGTACGAATTATAACTAATTTCACAAATTTTCGCCGCAGGCGGCGATTGCCTGCGCGTAGCAAATTCTTGCGTCCCCATTCCCGCTGTCGCGCCTACCCGTAGCCTTTCGGTGGCAAGCGGCAGAGCCGAGCGCGTGTGATTCGTAAAACTTGTTTTCATTTGAGCAATTCGTAAAATTCGTCTTAATTCGTTGTTCTTAAAAGGTTTCGGGGTGGGAAACTTGAGTTAAATAAGGATTATAGCGCAGTTCGTCGGCGATGGTGGTCTGCGGGCCGTGGCCTGGAAAGACGGTGGTGTGGGCGGGCAGCTTTGCAACCACTTCGTGGAGGGACTCCATCATCTGCTGGTAGGACCCGCGTTCGAAGTCGGTGCGCCCGATGCTCATCCGGAACAGCGTATCGCCGCTGAATGCGGTATTCTCCTCTTTGCAGTAGAAGAAAATGCCTCCTGGAGTGTGGCCGGGGGTGTGGATGATGGTGAGCTGGTGACTGCCGAAGTTGATGGTGTCGAGGTCGGTCAGATAGCGGCCTACAGGTGGCACGTCGAGGTCTATCCTCACGCCGAGTATATCGGTGACTTGCTGCTGTATCTTGACCATGAGGAACTCGTCGTCGGTGTGTACCTCGGGCTTGAGTCCGAACTCCCGGAAGATGTAGCCGTTGCCCATGCAGTGGTCGAAGTGGCCGTGGGTGCATAGCAGGTGTATGGGCGTTAGTCCGGCAGTCTTGATGTAGGCGGTGATGGCCTTGCCTTCTTCCGGGTAGTATGCTCCGCAGTCGATGATGACGCACTGGCGCGTCTCGTCGCTCACCACGTAGCAGTTCTCGGAGAGCATGTTGCATTCGAATCGTTTGATGTTCAGCACAATTATAATTGATAATTTATAATTTTCAGATCGGGAGGTAGATGAGGTATTTGTCGCGGAACCACTCTTCGGCGAAGAAGGCGCTGATGGCCGTGACCTGCACAATCTTGCGGAATGGGCGTGTCTCTGCCTCCAGGTTTCCGCCTTTGAGGCTGATGATGCCGTTGGGCAGGGCGTTGCGCTGCGTCTTGGATATGTTCTTGCGCATCAGCTTCACCAGGTCGGGCAGGGGCATCACGGCACGGCTGACGATAAAGTCGTACTGTCCCCGCTCTTCCTCGCCGCGCAGTTGTACCGGCTGACAGTTAGCGAGCCCGATGGCCTTGGCTACCTCCTGGGCCACTCGTATCTTCTTGCCCGTGCCGTCGATGAGTCGGAAGTGGCAGTCGGGGAACATGATGGCCAGCGGTATGCCGGGGAATCCGCCTCCCGTGCCGAAGTCGAGGATGGTGGTGCCGGGGCGGAAGTTGACGCCTTTGGCAATGGCCAGGGAGTGGAGTACATGGTGCTCGTAGAGGTTGTCGATGTCTTTTCGTGAAATGACGTTGATCCGCTCGTTCCACTCGTGGTAGAGTGCGTCGAGGGCTTCCAGCTGTCGTAGCTGGTGGTCGGTGAGGCTGGGGAAGTATTTTGTGATAAGTTGCATTGTCAATTATCCATTATCCATTAGAAGAAGGAGTTCTTGAGTATGTCGTCGAGCGAGCTGTAGGCGATGGTCAGTTCGGTGGTGCCGGCGGCGTATGGCGCTATCTCGTAGGGGTTGTAGATGAAGGTGATGGTGTCGTCGCCCAGTATGAAGTTCTCTGATGGGAACATGTCCATCGAGTAGAGGTAGCCTTTGTCGTGCAGTTCGCGCAGGTTCTTGGTATCGGTCTTTTCGAACAGGGCATTGAGCAGTATCTCGTTGAGCCGGTGCTCGTAGCCGGGTGCGAACACGTCGCTGAGCGACAGCTGTCGTCCTGTCTCTTTGTCGAAATTCATCGTCAGATGCTGGCAGATGCCGTGGGCGCCGCCCTCGTAATAGTCGAGGTTGACGTGGTAGACGGCAGTACCCTTGTGCCCTGTGTCCACCTGGGTAGTGATGATGTAGTGGTACTCATACCAAGAGCGCTTGGTGGAGTCGGCTCGGTCCTGATTGTACAGCGGCAGGAAATTCTTCTTGTAGTTGGCTGTGTAGAGGTCGGCGAAGGAGTCGGCAGCCTGCTTCATGTCGAGGCCCTTCATGTCGAGCAGTCGCTGCTCTATGGTGTTGTTCACGATTTCGGCGCGGTGGCCGTTGTCGCCGGTGGCATAGTCGAGTGCCAGATGTACGCGGCAGCTGGGTGAGTTGTCGTCGTTGGAGAGAATCACTACTTTGTCGGTCTTGGCTTTCTCAAAGTGTATGGCTCCCTGGTCGTCGGTGCTGCAGCTGGCCAGCATTGCCAGCATAAGGGCAGAGCGTACAATATTTCTTATCATAGCGAATGACATATCTTAATTATTTAACGGCAAAATTACACTTAATTTGGGAATTAAGCAAATTTCTCGCAGAAAAAGCGTAATTTTGCAGCCAAATTCATTAATGTTATGCAGGAAAACAAACTGAAGGCCGCACTTTTCGACCTCGACGGGGTGGTGTTCGACACCGAGTGGCAATATTCTGAGTTCTGGGGTGAGCAATGCCGCATGTACCATCCTGAACATCCGGGCCTGGAACAGGAAATCAAGGGTTCCACGCTGACGCAGATTTACGACCGCTGGTTTAGCGGGCCATTGGAAGCCGAACGGGCCGTTATCACGGAGCGGCTGAACGCCTTCGAGCGTGCTATGCGCTACGAATATGTGGCGGGCTTCGAAGAGCTGATAGCCGATTTGCACCGTCATGGGGTCCTGACGGCAGTTGTCACCAGTTCCAACCAGCCTAAGATGGAGAGTGTCTATCACCATCAGCCAGGCTTCAAGGCCCTGTTTGATGCTATTCTCACTTCGGAGGACTTTGAGCGGAGCAAGCCTGATCCTGACTGCTATCTGAAAGCGTCGCAACGGCTTGGAAGCCAGATATCAGAGTGCGTCGTGTTCGAGGATAGCATTAACGGCTTGCGCTCGGGTAGGTCTGCCGGTATGAAGGTGGTAGGCCTGACCACCACCAACCCCAGGAAGGTGGTGGCCGAATGGTCGGACATTCAGATTGACGACTATCGCTCCATGACGTATGAAACCCTGAACGCGTTGCTATGAACACACAGAGTACTCCGGTACACATGCATCTGTGGCATCGCGACTTCTGGCGTATGGCCATTGCCAACCTGCTGCTGTCGATGTCGGTCTATCTGCTGTTGCCGATATTGCCTGGCTGGCTGCTTCGGGTGCAGGGTCTGACCTACTCGGAGACCGGTCTGGCGATGGGCATCTTTGGCGCGGGGCTGTTTCTGTTAGGCGGTTTCACGTGCTATCTTGTGGAGCGTTATCGCCGCAATATAGTTTGTGTATGGGCAATCCTTCTGATGGCGGCCCTGACTGGACTGCTGTTCTGGCTCGACGCCAGGCGGGCAGAGTTTGCCGGGCTACAGGTCATTCTGCTGGAGCGGCTGTTGCTGGGCGCTACATTCGGTGTGGCGCAGATGGTGCTGTCGAGCACGCTTATCATCGACACGTGCGAGTCGTATCAGCGTACTGAGGCCAATCACTCGGCTTCATGGTTCTCGCGCTTTGCCCTTTCGCTGGGTCCACTGGCGGGCATCGTGCTGGAACGCTTTATGGGTTTCAGCTTCGTGGTTCTCATCTCTGTGGGGTGTGCCGTTGCCGCCGGCGTGATGATCCTGCTGGTACACTTCCCCTTCCGTGCCCCTCGGGAGGAGGTTCAGATTATCAGCCTCGACCGCTTCCTGATGCCTCGCAGCTGGCCCTTGGCAGTCAATCTGCTCCTGATAACCCTAGCTGTGGGGCTGCTCATGTCGGCCGGCCTGTCGGAGCTGTTCTATGCCATGGTGATGGCCGGCTTCCTGCTGGCCCTGCTGGCCCAGCGCTTTGTGTTTCGCGATGCCGAACTGAAGAGCGAGGTGGTGAGCGGGCTGGTACTCATGGGAGCAGCCCTGCTGATGATGCTTACCCGGCAGCAGACGGTGGTGGGATTTGCTGCACCGCTGTTCATCGGTCTGGGCCTGGGCATTATCGGCTCGCGTTTTCTGCTCTTCTTTATCAAGCTGAGCCATCATTGTCAGCGTGGCACGTCGCAAAGTACCTTTATGCTCGGGTGGGAGAGCGGTATAGCATTTGGTCTGGGCATAGGCTACGGGCTGCTCGAGGCAGATCCGATACTGCTGATGCAGACGGCCTTGGGGCTGACAGTACTGGCTCTGATAGCCTACAATTTCTTTATCCACGACTGGTTCTTGCGCCACAAGAACCGCTGAGAGGGATTCAGATGCCGCACAGGCTGGCGTAGGGACAATTGCGGCATCGCTGACGGTCGTCGGTGGGGCAGAAACTGTGCTGCGGGTCGAAGATTTCGCTTAGGATAGCGTCAAGCTTTGTCATGAATTCGGGTGCTACGGTTGTGATGTCGGTGACAGGTTCGCGGCCGAGGCAGAGTGTCGGGTCGTAGTCGTCGGTACCGGCATGCTGGATGAATAGCAATGCCGGGCTGACTGGCACCCCCAGCGAAGAGAGGCTGACGATATGGCTGTAGAGGAAGGTCTGCAGGTAGTAGTCGCTGTGGTCTTTCAGGCTGTCCTGCTGGAAGATGGCCTCCACGTCGGGCAGGGCCTTCAGGCGTCGGCTGCCGGTTTTGTAGTCGATGACGCGTATGCGCTGGCTTCCGTCGGGGAGGGTGATGCTGTCGAGCCGGTCGATAATGCCTCCGAGGGTGGTTGATGGTTTATAGTTTATAGTTGATGGTTTAGAGTTTATAGTTGATGGTTTAGAGTTTATAGTGATGTCCATCGACACGCGCCTTTCCAGCCCGAGGATGGTGAAGGGGGCCAGTCGGCGGTCAATCTCGAGTAGCTGGCGGATGTATTTGATGATGACCTCCCGGTTGATGAGTTGCATGCCGTCGAAGGCTGGCAATGGTCGTGAGGAGTCCTTGATTTGGAACAACTCGCGCTTGAAAGCCTCGTCGACAGCCCTTTCGATGTCTACTTGTGTCTTTAGCAACTCGTCGATATCGGTGGCCAGTATGCGTTGGCTACGCTGCATCAGTCGGCGGTAGATGAGTTGTGCTGCGAAGTGGAAGATGTTGCCGAACACACGGTTGTCGACAATGTCCTCTTCGTTGTTGTCGGGTTCGATGATGCCTCCAATGTAGTGATAGAAGAACTGCAGAGGGCATCGCAGATAGCGGTTGACGGCTGTGGGGCTGATGCCTCCCGCCTCTCTGTCGAACCGCTTGGTGAGCCGCTCCATGACATTTTCAGTCTTGCCAATAGGCTGCGGTGAATGGATGGTGGGCTGCTGTCCGGCCTGGAGGGTGAGCATGCGTATGGGCTGTCCTTTCTCGACCAGCATTTGCAGCATGAAGCGTGACATTTCGCCTGTCTGGCCTTCGCTGGTAGAATTATTGTAGGCGATGGTGATGTCGTCGGCGCGTTGCAGCAGGCGGTGGAAGTAGTAGGCATATATGGCAACCTTATGGTCGACGGTTGTCAGTCCGTAAGCCTTGCGGATGCTGTAGGGAATGAACGAGGTGTCGTTGACGCTCTTGGGCAGGTTGCCCTCATTGCAGGAAAGCAGCAGCAGGTGGGCGAAGTCGAGGTTGCGGGTCTCGAGTACTCCCATCAGCTGTATTCCCTCGGCGGGTTCTCCGTGGAAGGGTATGCTGGTGGTTCCTACGATTTGGGTGATGAGCCTCTGTAGGGTGATGATGTCCACGGCGAGGTCGCCGCCGGCGGCCAGGTCGGCGAGTCGGTTGAGCAGAGTGTACATGCGGAAGAGACTCTCAGCGGCCAGGGGTGAATTGCCATCATTGTCATTACCGAAGTTGTTGGCGATATGGCTGATGATGCTGAGCATCCATTTCAGGAGCTGAAGATTGAAGTCTGCTGCTGTGGCTGGCCATTCAGCAAAGAGTAAAGCCAGGCCCTCGTCGAGTGCAAGCTGTGAGCGGGTGGGGTAGTAGTTCTTCTGACTGTTGAGCTGGGTGTAGAGTTCATGGCTTAGGGGCGTAATGAAGCGTGCGTACGGATGGCGCAGGATGCGGTTGACGTGGCGCAGGCGATAGCTTTGTCGCTGTGCGTCGTAGCCGTTTGCCGCCAGGCTGATGAGCAGGGAGGCCATCGAGGCTATCGGTGTGTGCGACAGGGGGTAGCCTGTAGTGATATTAACCTTTTCCACCCCTTTTGGCAGGCAGTGGATGGCTGTCTCGAGTAGGTTCTCATTACAGAGCACGATAGCCGTCTGCCGTCCTGCGCTGATGCGTTGGTTGTGCTGGAGCCAGGTGCTGATGTATCGGGCCTGTATATTCTCCGTTGGAGCGGAAATATAGGTGATGTCCTTGCGGCGTTCAAAGTTGTGGTAGATAGCTTTGTCGCGGGTGTCGAGCTCGTTGGGGAAGTCGCTCAGATACTGTGCGATGTAGTGTCCGGCCTCGTTGTTGCCAAGATAGTAGTCGTCGAAGTCCCAGTAGAAGTGGGCCTTTCCTTCTTTCTTGAGCCTGGCGAAGAGTTTTTGCTCCACCTTCTGCAAGAGGTTGAAGCCTACGAAGATATATTTTTCTGACAGGAAGTCGATTTGTTCCCGTTCGGCCACTTCGCGGTAGAGCGCCCCTTCGTATGCCAGTCCTTGTGAGGCCAGCCGGCTGTTGAAGTCGTGGTAGATGTCGCCGATGTGGCTCCACAGTTGAAGGAAGCGTCGCTTGAGTTCGGTATTGTGCTCCTCGTTGAAGTTGCTAAAGAACTGTCGGAGAATATCGCGTTGCTGCTGCGTGAGGTAAGATACGTCGTCGAACTCATGGATGTCGCGCAGGTTGGCAAAAACGTGGTCGGCGGGGGCCATGTTCTTGTCCACATCGTCGAAGTCGGATAGCAACAGTTGGCCCCAGCCGTAGAAATGGTCGAGCGTTTCGTCGATTCCCGTACATCGGTTGAACGACTTGTGCAGGTCGCTGACGAGCTTGATGGGGTCGGCCACTTGGCGCTGTGAGTGGCGTCGGAAGAGGTCGCTGATTGTGATATAGTGAGGGCTCCACAGTGGGCGGTCAGTCCTCATTGCAAGATATTCGTTGAGGAAGAGCGATGCCCGCTTGTTGGGGAATACGACTGTTGTCAGCGCCAGGTTGGTGCCGTGCTTGGCCAGCAGGTCGTCGGCGACATATTCGAGGAATGATTTCATGAGCTGGGAGTTATGGGTTATGAGTTATGAAACGGCACGTTCTCAATCTTGTTGCTGTAGACGTACCACAAGTAGCCGCTGATGTTGGTGTGGCCCATGGCTGCGAGCAGTTGCATGTACTGGCTGACCTGTTCGTAGTATTTTGGTTTCGGGGAGCCGAACTTGAAGTCGACGACAATCCATTGGCGGCCGTCAGTCATCACGCGGTCAGGCCTGTGCTCCTTCACTTGTCCGTCCTCCATGGAGAGGATGGAACATTCGTTGAAGAGTGTCCATCGGTTGGAGAACCAGTCTCTCACTTTTGGGGATTCCAGGCGCTTCCTGAGCATGTCGGTAAGCCTGTCAGGGGTGATGTCATCGTCGTAGAGTACGCCTTCGAGCTGTAGCTTTTGCAGGGCATCGCCGATGTCGTCGGTGGTGCGTATGCTGGAGAAGATCTCGTGCAGCAGGCAGCCGGTCTGTATATACTTGCTGCGCTGTAGCTCTTCTTCGCTGGTGCCGGGAGTAATGAAGTCGCGGCTTCGGTTGCTCTGTCGGAATGTAGCCTTGTCTGGAAACGTGCCGATAGTGATGCTGGTGGATTCCGGCTGCTGAAGGAAGGGGTTGCCTGACTCCTTGTCTGTTTTGGAAATCTCGTGGGGGGCAGGCTTTCCGTAAGTGTAAAGGACGGGTGCCTGACTATCCTCCAGTCCTGACAGCGTGCTGCCCGTCAGTTGTTGGGTGATGATGGGGAGGCATTGCTCTATGAGTGCTGTGCGGCTGTTCTTTGCGCCGCGCCGCCCGATGATGAAGAGGCTACGTCCGGCCCTGGTGAATGCGACGTAGAGCAGGTTTAGGTTGTCGACCACGTTCTGCAGGTGTTCGTGCTGGTAGTCGGCTTCATAGATGGTGCCTGCCATTTGTTTCTGGCTGTAGTCGATGGAGGCGATGGGCAGTTCGTTGAAAGGTGCCTCACGTGGTTCGCACCAGAGGATATTGCCTTGTTTCTCCAGTTGCCAGTCGCAGAAGGGAATGATGACGTGGTCGAACTCCAGCCCCTTCGACTTGTGGATGGATATGAGGCGTATGCCGTCGATTTCGTCGCTCTGAATGGTCTTGCTGCAGAGCGTTTCATTCCATTCGTTGAGGAAGGCGTCGATGTCGGTGGCATTGTCGCTGACGAACGCCTGTAGCTGGTCGTAGAAGGCGCAGAGGTATGCACTCTGCCCCTTTAGTCTGTCAAGGGAGAAGATGTCGTAAAGCCGCTCTGCCAGTTCGTAGAGTGGCAGGGTGAGCAGCTGTTCGGACTGTTGGGTGAAGGCTTCTGGCAACAGGCTGTCAAGAGCGTCGCAGGTCAGCAGGAGGTCGCTGTCGTTTGAAGTCATGCCGATGACTGTTCTTTGGTAGATCTTCACTACTGTGGCCTTCGCCAGCAGGTCGTCGGGATGGCTGAGTAGCTGCAGGACGTTCACAATCAGGCTGACGGCAAGTGAGGCATCGAGTCGGAAGGCTTCATCGGAAACGATGCGCACATCGGGCAGATGCTGAGTGAAGTGGTCTGCTATCAGGGGTATATAGTTATTGCTCCGCACAAGAATGGCGATGTCGCCGGGTGCTACGCCCTGAGCTATCAGTCGGCTGACACCGTCGGCTATCCGTCGCAGCACTTGGTCTTGGTAGTCGTCGGCAGTCAGCAATGCGATTTCCACGTAACCTTCGTTTCCTCGTTTTTCCGGCACTTCCTGCTTTACGTCGGCGTATGCGCGTTGGAGCTGTGCAGCCTCGGGATAGTCGCTTAGTGCCGTATATTCGGCTTGTGCGGCTGCGGTGAAGAACGCGTTGTTGAAAGTAATGATGTTTCGCAGGGAACGGTAGTTGGTGCTGAGCGTGCGGATGTCGAGCTGAAGGTCGGGTGCGGGGAATTGGCTTTGGATGTCGTTCAGCAGTCGCCAGTCGCCGGAGCGCCATCGATAAATGCTCTGCTTGACATCGCCCACAATAAGGTTCTCAGTACCCTCGTGGCTCATGGTTTCGGAGAGCAGGATTTTGAAGTTCTGCCATTGCACGGTGGATGTGTCCTGGAATTCGTCGATCATCACGTGTTCAAGCTGCGTGCCAATCTTTTCGAATATGAATGGCGAGTCGCTGCCGTCGATGAGGGCGTGGAGCAATTGCTGTGTGTCGCTGAGCAGGAATCGGTTAGCGTCTTCGTTGAGCTGGCGTACTTTCTTCTCGATGCTGCCCAACAGGCGTAGCTGGCTTAGGTGGCGTAGGGTGAGGTCGGCTGACTTATAGAGCTTCCATTGGCGCGGCCGCTCTTCGACGGCATAGCGTAGGATGTCGCCCAGCGTGGTGTCGGCAAGGCTGTAGATAAGTTCCCTGCGGGGATGTGACTTCTTGCACCACTTCTCAGGTGTGCCGATGGCATCGGTGACGCGTTTGCCAACAATGCTTTCGTCGAAGATGCCGTCGCGCAGCTTGATGAAGAAGCTGCACAGCCCTGTTCGTCCGTAGGAGAAGTCGTCAATGGAAAGTCCCTCACCGTCGAGGGTGTCGAAGAAGGTCTCTGCAATCTCCCTCATTCGCTCATCGGCTGTGCGCCGGATATTTTTCAGCCGGGCGGAGTAGTTGTCGAAGAAATCCGGTTCGGCCATCTTCTGAGCGAGTGCTTTGCTCACGTTTTTGTATTCATCCTTGAATATGGTGCGCCCGAAGCTCTTGATTTGTCCGATGACATTCCACGATTTGTCGTCGGAGATATTGTCCATGATGTATTTCAGTAGCCATTGCAGTATGATGTCGCTGGCACTGAGTTCCTCGATGAGCTGGTCAACGGCCAGTTCCTCCACCTGGGTGTCGTTGAGTCCGATGCGCAGGTTGGCCGTCAGGTCGAGTTCACGGGCCAGGTTGCGCAGTACTCGTTGAAAGAAGGTGTCGATAGTCTCCACACGGAAATAATTGTAGTTGTGCAGCAGGTTGGTCAGGGCCATGCCAGCCCGCTCGCAGACAAACTCCTCCGACTGACCAGTATTGCTGCATATCACCTGCATATAGCCATCTGAGGCGGGCAGACGTTTCCATATGCCGTAGAGCTGGCTGAGTATGCGCATTTTCATCTCCTCTGTGGCCTTGTTGGTGAATGTGACTGCAAGAATATTGCGGTAGCTCTGCGGATTCATCACCACGAGCTTGATGTATTCTGTGGCCAGGGTGAAGGTCTTTCCGCTTCCTGCACTGGCCTTGTATACTGTTAAAGGTTTTACCATCGTCTGAAAAGTTCGAAATCAAATTTGATGCCCATCCTCTGGTATTCGATGCCGCTGAATCCGGCAAAGGCGCCGACGGAGAAGTAGCGGTTGGTGAAGCCGTAGCCTATCTCGAAGTAGGGACGGGATTGTTGCATGAGCACGCCGTTGACATAGAATCGCTCCTTCTCGATGAATTTGCCCAGGTAGGGCACCCATACGGCGGCTATGAGCGGCGAATCGTAGGACACGTTGGCCCGCACGTAGTAGTTGGAGCGGTTGAAGGCATCGTCGTCGAGCAGCTGGAATTCGCCGCTCCAGTTGTCCTCCCAGCCGCTGGGGAGATTGGTCTTGCGGAAGTTCTCGTAGTCGAGGAAGTAGTTCTCCTTCTTCTGTGAGTACCATCCCGCGCCGAGGCGCATGTTGAGCAGCCGCAGGCCTGGCATCCTCCGCTTCCATTGCGCATCGATTTCCCACCGTTCGTAGTCGATGTTGGCCTTGGCCACGCCCCTGAAGCTGCGCTCCCAGTCGATGCAGAGCAGCGGGCCCCGCTTCCAAGGCTGTATGTTAAGCCCCAGCATGAAGGCCACGCTGCGGTAGTAGGTGGGCAGCGAGTAGCGCCGCATGACATCCTTGTGGACGGCATCGCGGTGGTGGACCACGAAACCGGACTCGACGTCGAAGCCGTCGAATACCATGATGTTGTTGTAGACGCGCAGATAGGTGTCGTTGAATCGGGTCAGTCCTTCGTCGGTGAACTGTATGGTGTCGCGGTTGAGCTCGCTGATGGCATTCTGGATGCTGGCGTTGCCGATGCGGTTGCCGTTGGCGAAGATAATCTCGCCGTAGCCGTTGCGCTTGGGGTTGTAGACCACGCGCAATGGGCAGTTGAAGAAGAACTGGCGTATCTTGAAGTTGTAGCCCAGCTCCGGGTCGAGGGTGATGTAGCGGTGGGGGGAGAAGATGTACTGGAATCCGAGTGTCATCATGTAGGACAGTCCGTGGGTGTCGCTATAGCTCACGTATAGGGGGTTGATGACGGGGGAGATTGAGAAATAGACCTGTTCCGACTCCGACTCGATGGGTGTGACGAGTGTCTCGCCGATGGTGTCCCAGAAGATTTTCTTCAGGAGGTTGGTCTTGCGCGGCAGACTGTCGTTCTTCGCGCTGTCGGCCCTGTTGGCCTCGTCGTAGCGTGCATAGACCTCCTTGTCGGCCTCGGAGAGGGGCTCGGGGCGCAGCGAGTCCATCAGCTCGCGGTTCGACTGGTGCTGGATGCTGTCGGGCATGGGCGGGCAGCCGAAATCGGCCGACATGAGTGTTGAGATTCTGTTTCCTATGAACTTGAAGGTGGCTGCTGTGGTACACCTGGTGAGTGTGGGCATCAGCAGGCTGTCCGCAGGGTTCTGCCTGATTTCTGTGCGGAAGGATACCCAGTCGAACTCTCCGTTGAGAACGGTCCTGATGATGTGGCCGTCGGCGGTGTCGACGATGGCATAGCCGTTGAGCAGCTGCGTGTTGTAGAGCTTGGGCCTGAAGTCCAGGCGGGTGGTGCCGTCGGCTTGCAGGCTCTGCTTGTATCGGTAGTACTTGCGATTGTACTTGCTGAAGGGCGATAGCATGTATCCGTCGTAGATGGCCTGGTCGTAGATGGTGGGCGTGGCAAGGTTCCTCAGCGGGGTGATGGCATTGCGGTTGCCGCTGATGGTGCCTGAGAGCAGCTGGCGGTTTACCTCGAGCTGGTGCCTGTTTAGATAGGTTACGTGGTTGTACGACTCCCTGATGTACTCCCTTGGGTCTTTAGCCATGACGTACATCGTTGGAATGAGCCACAGGGTAGGGTTGCGCCGCTCCACGTTGAAGCGTTGTCTGAGGTAGACATAGTCTTGGAGGCTGTCGATCTGTGCCTTGTGTGTATTGTGATACTCATAGATACGGCTCAAGATGAGGGAGTCTTTCTTCCCCTTGGCCATAACGATGCTGGGCATACCTGTGAGTATGCCCAGCACGAAGAGGTTTATGAGTGTTTTGCATTTCACCGCCCCAAAGGTACGAATAAAAATTGGAGCGGCAAAACTTTTAACCTAAATATTTCATAAGAATCTTTGCATTGCCGCTATCGCGCAGCTTGGCGATGCTCTTTTCGCGAATCTGGCGCACGCGCTCACGGGTCAGTCCGAGCTGGTCGCCGATTTCCTCGAGACCCTTCTCGTGGCAACCGATGCCGAAGCACTCGCGGATGATGGTGATTTCGCGCTCCTTGAGTACCTTGTTGAGCACGGTGTTCAGTTCCTGAGCCATCGACTCGTGGTCCACCTGACGGTCAGTACGCGAGTCATCACCACTGGCCATCACGTCAAGCATACAGTTGTCCTCGCCATCCTGAAAGGGTGCGTCGATACTCACGTGGTGACTGTCGGCCTGCATGCTCTGCCCAATCTTGTCCTCGTCGATATTGGTGGCCTCGCTGAGTTCTGACACGCTGGGATGGCGCTGATGTTCCTGTTCGAACTTATTAATCTCGTGATTAATCTTATTCAGAGAGCCTACCTGGTTGAGGGGCAGGCGAACGATACGGCTCTGCTCGGCGATGGCCTGTAGAATACTCTGCCTAATCCACCATACAGCGTAGGAGATGAATTTGAAACCTCGTGTTTCGTCAAACTTCTGAGCGGCTTTAATCAGACCTATATTACCCTCGTCGATCAGGTCGGTCAGCGTCAGACCTTGATGCTGGTACTGCTTGGCTACGGATACAACAAATCTAAGGTTGGCCGTCACCAACTTGTCCTTGGCGCGCTCCCCCTCAGGACCACCCTTGCGAATCTTTTGTGCCAGCTCAATCTCCTCATCAATAGAAATAAGCGGTGCTCGACCGATTTCCACGAGATACTTGTCGAGTGCCTCGCTCGAACGGTTCGTAATACTTTTCTGAATCTTAAGTTGTCTCATCCTGTCTATCTTAAAATCTTCTTAACTTATTGATTTTCAAACTAATATATTGATTTGTACCCTTAAGGCGGTGCAAAGTTACGAAAAATTTCGATACGTTGTTCAAAAATTAACAATTATTTAAGTTTTTCTTTTAGATACAGCCCCGTGATACTTTCTGTGCATTGGGCTATTTCCTCGGGTGTTCCTGCTATGACAAGATTGCCGCCTTTGTCTCCACCGTCAGGCCCCAAGTCGATGATATGGTCGGCACACTTGATGACCTCCATGTTGTGCTCAATAACTAGTATGCTGTGCCCCCGGCTGATGAGCGAATCGAATGAAGCCATCAGGCACTTGATGTCGTGGAAGTGGAGACCGGTAGTGGGTTCGTCGAAGATGAAGAGTGTCGGCTCCTGTTTCTCCTGACCGATAAAGTAAGCCAGTTTTACGCGCTGGTTCTCTCCACCTGACAGCGTTGACGAGTTCTGGCCGAGTTTGATATATCCGAGTCCTACATCCTCCAGTGTCTTCAGTCGTTTCACAATGGTATCGTTCTGTTTGTTCTCTCTCTGTGTACCAAAGAATTCGATGGCTTCTGAGATAGTCATGTTAAGTACATCATCGATATTTTTTCCTTCATATCTGACGTCAAGGATATCGTGCTTGAATCGGTGTCCGTGACAAGCCTCGCACTCCAGCACAAGATCAGCCATGAACTGCATCTCGACAGTAATGACACCGGCTCCCTTACACTCTTCACAACGTCCGCCATCGGCGTTGAAGGAGAAATATTGCGAAGTGAAGCCCATCTGTTGCGCCAGCGGCTGTTCGGCGTAGAGGTCGCGTATGGCGTCGTACGCTTTCACGTAGGTGGCGGGATTCGAACGAGTAGACTTGCCGATTGGATTTTGGTCGACGAACTCCACCCGCTTTATCGCGTCTAAGTCGCCTTCGAGGCCAAGGAACTCGCCTGGAGCGTCGCTCACGTCGCCTAAATAACGCTTCAGGGCAGGATAGAGTATACCTTTAATGAGACTCGACTTGCCGCTACCTGACACGCCAGTCACAACGGTCATCACGTTGAGCGGTATTTTGACGTTGATACCGCGCAAATTGTTCATCCGGGCCCCCCTGATGCCGATGAAACGGTTCCATGGCCTACGACTTTTGGGCAATTCGATTGTTTCGTCACCGGTCAGATATTTTATGGTGTAACTTCTTGGATACTTTTTAAGCGAACTCTTGTTGATGTCCTTGGCATCGCCGTCGAATACGATTTCTCCACCCAGTCGTCCGGCATCGGGGCCAATGTCAATAAGATGGTCGGCAGCACGCATGATTTCTTCATCGTGCTCCACAACGACAACCGTATTGCCTAACGACTGCAAGTCCTTCAGCACGTGGATGAGGCGCATGGTGTCTCGGGAGTGAAGCCCTATGCTGGGCTCGTCGAGAATATAGAGCGACCCCACAAGGCTGCTCCCCAGGCTCGTGGTCAGGTTGATGCGCTGGCTCTCTCCACCTGATAGCGAGTTCGAGAGACGGTTGAGCGTCAGATACCCAAGTCCCACGTCCAGAAGGAATTGAAGGCGGCTGTTGATCTCTTTCAATAGACGGCTCCCTATCTGTTGTTCCTGCGGGGTGAGCTCCAAAGTTCGGAACCATTCTTTCAGCCTCACGGCCGGCATTTGCACCAGGTCGGTGATACTTCGTCCGCCTATTTTCACGTATTCCGCCTCAGGCTTCAGTCGCGTGCCGTGGCATTTAGGGCAGGTCGTCTTTCCTCTGTAGCGAGCCATCATTACGCGGTATTGTATCTTGTACTGGTTCTCTTTTATCATCTCGAAGAAAGTGTCGATGCAAGGCCGATCCTTCCTGCCTTTGTCCGAAGGCAACCCGTGCCACAGCCAGTCTTTCTGCTGACGGGTCAGCGTCATATAGGGTTCGAAAATGGGAAAGTCGTCTTTAGCGGCATGTCGGCAAAACCAGTCTTTCCATTCTTTCATTTTGTCGCCATGCCAGCAAACCACGCACCCGTCATAGACTGATAGCGTGGTGTTGGGGATGACGAGACGCTCGTCGATGCCGATAATCTTTCCGAAACCTTGGCATTCGGGGCATGCGCCGATAGGGGAGTTGAAAGAGAACAGCTGATCCGTGGGCTCCTCGAAGGTAATACCGTCGGCCTCAAAGCGTGTTGAGAAGTCATAACAGATGTTGGAAGGAAGGAACATCAGGCGTAGCTCGCCATGTCCTTCGAAAAAGGCTGTTTCGGCAGAGTCAACTAATCGTGCTACGTTGTCCTTGGAGTCGTCAACGGCCATACGGTCAATCACAAGGTAGGGGAGAGGTGATTCCGGCTTCTGGGGCATTTCGGATTCCAGATAGTCATCGATTCTGATGAAGTCGCCATTTGCGAAGAGCCTGGCATATCCCTCGAGGATGTAGGCCTTTAGCTGTTGTTCTAACGTGCGGTTTTCTGGCAGGTGTACAGGCGACATCACCACAAACCGCGTTCC
This sequence comes from uncultured bacterium, assembly GCA_946188155.1. Taxonomy (GTDB): domain Bacteria; phylum Bacteroidota; class Bacteroidia; order Bacteroidales; family Bacteroidaceae; genus Prevotella. The sequence goes on from CAMHUC010000050.1 coordinate 20,870, forward strand.
AGTGGAGTACTCCAGCATTTTCTGCACGACGTCCTCCGTAGAATGCTTCTTCACCTCCTGTCCGCTCACGGGCGAGTAGGTGCGCCCGATGCGTGCGTAGAGCAGTCTCAAGTACTCATAGATCTCAGTGGTTGTGCCAACGGTGCTGCGCGGGTTCCTCGATATAACCTTTTGTTCGATAGCTATGGCAGGAGGGATGCCCCGGATGAAGTCGCACTCTGGTTTGTTCATCCTGCCCAGGAACTGTCGGGCATAGCTCGAGAGGCTCTCTACATACCGGCGCTGACCTTCGGCATACAGGGTGTCGAAGGCTAAAGATGATTTGCCGGAGCCACTGACTCCGGCAATCACAACAAATTGGTTTCGGGGAATCGTTACGTCAATGTTCTTCAGGTTGTTGACGCGAGCCCCTTTGATTTCTATATTCTCGCTCATTCTTGATGGTTTACAGTCTACGGCTTACAGTTTACAGTTGAATACCACGCAAGCCATTCTGGCTTTTGAAGTAATCATCTGTAAACCGTAAACTGTCAACTGTAAACTAAATAATGCTCTTGACGGCTTCCAGCATGCCAACGTTCTTGATAAGGTCGAGGTCCTGCTTCACCATGGCGTTAAGGCCGGGAATCTTGTTCAAGTCCTCCTGCCAGATGAACTCGGCACCGAGCACACCGTCGGCCACCTTCTGCGTGTCGCCAGTAGCCCATAGCTCCTTCAGCAGGTCCATAATCTTCTGGTCGTCGTTGGGCACAATCTCCACGCCGTCCTCGCGCTTGCCACCCTTGTAGTAGGTGATGATGGCTGCCAGTCCGAACACCAGTCCCTTTGGCAGCTCGCCCTTGCGCTCAAGATATGTCTTCACGCCGGGCAGGTCGCGAGCCTGGAACTTCGGGAACGAGTTCAACATAATTGAAGTCACCTGATGGTCAACGTACGGGTTGTCGAAACGCTCCAGCACGTCGCCGGCAAACTTCTCCAGCTCGTCCATTGGCAGGTCGAGGGTCTGCATCAGCTCGTCGAACTGCACCTTGTGGATGTACTTCGAGATGACCTCATGGTTGCAGGCGTCGCGCACAATGTTCACACCACTAAGGAAAGCTACAGGCGAAAGCACGGTGTGAGGACCGTTGAGCAGCGTCACCTTGCGCTTGTGGTAAGGCTCCTCTGAGGGCACGAAGAGCACGTGCAGGCCGGCCTTGTCGGCAGGGAACTCCTTGGCTACCTCCTTCGGGGCCTCGATTACCCAGAGGTGGAAGGTCTCGGCCTGTACCACGAGGTTGTCGCGATACGAAATCTTCTCCTGAATCTCGGCAATCTCCTTGCGCGGGAAGCCCGGCACGATACGGTCTACGAGGGTTGCATATACGCCGCACGACTCCTCGAACCACTTCTTGAAGCCCTCGGGCAGCTTCCACAGGTCGATATACTTCTCGATGCAGTCCTTCAGCACGTGGCCGTTGAGGAAAATCAGCTCGCAGGGGAAGATAATCAGCCCCTTCGAGGGGTCGCCGTTGAACGTCTGGTAGCGACGGTAGAGCAGCTGAACCAGCTTGCCGGGATAGCTGCTGGCGGGGGCGTCCTCCAGCTTGCAGGCAGGGTCGAAGGCGATGCCGGCCTCCGTGGTGTTCGAGATGACGAAACGAATCTCGGGCTGGTCTGCAAGTGCCATGAAGGCGGCATTCTGAGTATAAGGGTTCAAGGCGCGGCTGATCACGTCGATGCGCTCCAGCGTGTTAACGGGCTTCCCGTTCTCGCGGCCCTGAAGGTTCACGTGGTAAAGACAGTCCTGAGCATTGAGCCAGTCAACCATACCCTTCTCAATGGGCTGCACCACAACGACGCTTCCGTTGAAGTCCGTCTTCTGGTCCATATTCCAAATAATCCAATCTACAAATGCACGGAGGAAGTTTCCTTCACCGAATTGAATCACCTTTTCAGGCATTACGCTCTTAGGAGCAAACTGTTTGTTTAGTGGTTTCATTTTAATATTGTTTTAGTTCATTTGTTCTATTGCGGATGCAAAGATACGGCAAAAAACCGAAACCGCCAAATCTGAAATGTCATATAACGTTAAAAACAGCGAAAACCTTTGCGTCGTGATTACTATTTCTTGCATGTTTCAGAAATTCGTCGTATCTTTGCCCTGTGGATTTTAAATATAATGTATGTTATGATTGAGTATCTATCGCAAATTCTATGGCAGATGTGGGTGGTCATCGCTGTTGTCTGCCTGATTATGGAGCTGATGGCTGGCGACTTCTTTATCATCTGCTTCTCCATTGGCGCTGCTTTTGCTGCCGTCGTGTCCTTCTTGGGCGGAGGCTTCTATCTGCAGATGTTCTTCTTTACAGTATTCACGCTTCTCAGCATCTTCTGGGTGCGACCCTTCGCCAAGCGCTATCTGCGCAAAGGCGAGGACAGTCGCGTAAGCAACGCCGATGCACTGATGGGGCGTCAGGGCAGGGTGGTGGAGACTGTCAAGGCCGGAGGCTTCGGGCGTGTACAGATTGATGGAGATATCTGGAAGGCTGTTTCTCGTGAGCTTGCCGACATTAAAGAAGGCTCTACCGTGCGTGTCGTCGGACGTGAGAGTACAATCATTACTGTAGAGAACGTTGGATAATTAATTTAAATTCAATAAAATATGGATATTGCAACTTACATTCTCATTGCCATCGCGGTGCTGGTGGTTATTTTTGCCAAAATGGCACTGGTCATCATTCCCCAGTCGGAAACAAAAATCGTGGAGCGCCTGGGGCGCTACTATGCCACGCTGAAACCTGGCATCAACATCATTATCCCTTTCATCGACCGTGCCAAGTCGATTGTGGTGCTCAACCATGGGCGCTATCAGTACTCCACTACGATTGACTTGCGCGAACAGGTCTATGACTTTCCCAAGCAGAACGTGATTACCAAGGACAATGTGCAGACCGAGATCAACGCCCTGCTCTATTTTCAAATAGTAGACCCCTTCAAGGCTACTTATGAGATAAATAATCTGCCCAACGCCATCGAGAAACTTACTCAGACCACCCTTCGTAACATCATCGGCGAGTTGGAACTCGACGAGACGCTCACCTCCCGCGACACCATCAACAAGAAGCTCTCTGCCGTGCTCGACGATGCTACCGACAAGTGGGGCGTCAAGGTGAACCGCGTGGAGCTGCAAGATATCACGCCGCCCGACTCCGTGCTTACCGCCATGGAAAAGCAGATGCAGGCAGAACGTAATAAGCGTGCTCAAATCCTGACGTCAGAAGGGCAGAAAGCTGCAGAAATACTTGCCTCCGAGGGTGAAAAGACTGCTATTGTCAACAAGGCGGAAGCTGCCAAGCAAGAGGCAATCCTACAGGCCGAGGGACAGGCGCAGGCTCGCATCCGCGTGGCTGAAGCCGAAGCCAAGGCTATCGAACTCATCACCGAGGCTGTAGGCAAGTCTACTAATCCTGCCAACTACCTCCTGGCTCAGAAGTATATACAGATGATGCAAGAACTTGCAGAGGGCGACAAGACAAAGACGGTCTATCTGCCTTACGAGGCTACTAATCTGTTGGGGTCAATAGGGGGGATAAAAGACTTGTTTAAAACCGAATGAGTGAAAAAATCGCAGATTTCTGCGATTTTTTCATTTATTCTTGCTAACTTTGCAGCCGTTTAGAATTAGACTGTATGGTAAACAATATCTTCAAGGGCCTTGGCATTGCCCTGATAACACCTTTCAACGAAGATGGTTCGGTGGATTATGACTCGCTTATCCGCCTGGTCGACTATCAGCTCAACAATGGTGCCGACTTCTTCTGCATCCTTGCCACAACAGGCGAGACACCAACGCTGACAGCCGCCGAGAAACTCAAAATAAAGGATACGATTGTAGACTATGTGCAGGGGCGCGTGCCCATCCTTATGGGATGTGGCGGATACAACACGGCCGCCGTCGTAGCAGAGCTGCAGACAGGAGACTTCCGTGGCATCGATGGCGTGCTCAGCATTTGCCCCTATTACAACAAGCCTTCGCAAGAAGGGCTTTATCAGCACTTTAAGGCTATCTCGGAAGCCACCAAGCTGCCCATTGTGCTCTACAATGTGCCTGGACGTACGGGGGTCAACATGCAGGCTGCCACCACCGTCCGCCTGGCGCGCGACTGTCGCAACATCGTTGCCATCAAGGAGGCCAGCGGCAATCTGGAACAGGTGGATGAGATTATCAAAAACAAGCCTCGTGACTTCGATGTCATCTCTGGTGACGACGCACTCACCTTCCCTATGATCAGCTGTGGAGCTGTAGGAGTTATTAGCGTCATTGGCAATGCCCTGCCTAAGGAGTTCTCGAAGATGATAAGGCTGCAGATGCGTGGCGAGTATGATCCAGCGCGTAAGATTCATCACAGCTTTACCGATTTGTTCTCGTTGCTCTTCGTCGACGGTAATCCTGCAGGCGTGAAAGCGATGCTTTCCGAGATGGGGTTCATCAAGAACGTGCTTCGCCTGCCTCTTGTGCCGATGCGCATCAAAAACATCCAGCGAATGTCAGAGATACTCAAGGAGCTAAAAATATAATTAAGGTGGAAGAGTCGAAGGTCATACATGAGATAACGCCCTTGATGGGCAAGGATGTGCTCTATATCGCTGACCGTCGAAAGAAAGAGTTCACCTATCCTATTCACAATCACGAAGTGTTCGAACTCAACTTCGTGGAGCATGCAGCGGGCGTTAGGCGTATAGTGGGTGACTCTACTGAGGTAATAGGCGAGTATGACCTGGTTCTCATCACAAGTCCGGATCTTGAGCATGTCTGGGAACAGGGCACTTGCACGAGCGAGGATATCCGTGAGGTTACTGTCCAATTTGACTTCGACTTTAGCGACTCCGGGATTTTCGGACGAAATCCCTTCAACTCTATGCGCAAGATGATGGTCGAGGCACAAAAGGGTCTCTGCTTCCCGATGGACGCCATCATGAAAGTTTACCAGCAGATTGATACACTCAGCACTATCCACGACGGATTCTACGCCTTTCAGCAGTTTCTCACTATTCTTTATGAACTCTCACGTTGCGAAGGGGCACGGCCGTTGGCTACCAGCAGCTTTGCCAAGGTCAATGTGGCAAGCGACAGCCGGCGGGTGTTGAAAGTGAAGAATTTCATCAATGAGAACTACCAGCATGAGATACGTCTCTCCGACATGGCCAGCCTTGTAGGAATGAGTCCTAGTGCTTTCAGCCGGTTCTTCAAGTTGCACACGGGGCGGAATCTGACAGACTACATTATCGACATGCGGTTAGGATATGCCAGCCGACAGCTTGTTGACAGCACAGACTCCATCGCCGAGATTAGCTACAGTTGTGGTTTCAACAATCTGAGCAACTTCAACCGCATCTTCCGTAAAAAGAAGGGGTGCAGCCCTTCCGAGTTCCGAGAGAACTATCACAAGACGCGCATTATCGTCTGATAGTATCGGAATTCTTTTGGTTCTCTGTGGGCTCGTTGCTGAAAAAACGATGGGAGTAATGTCTTTTCCACCGTCTGGACCGTTCTGGATGTTTGACGCTTTCGGCGGTCCAGCCGCTGGACTGATCACAGGTGACGGCTCGCAATGCTGATGCAGCCCCGTCTGAAAAATGTTTTCACGGTTTTTCTTGCCACTGTTGCCACTAAGCGTGTTACGGGGCTGACTATCAGTGCGTTACGCAGTGGCAACAAAGCTGTTCCTCTTGCCACTCTTGCCACTACTGTTGCAATGGATAAATGCCTGTAAATCAATACGTTTGGCATGGTGGCAAGAGTGGCATCGGAAAATTTCGTGCTGTGCAGTTTTCAACCGCACAATACGAAAAAATCCAGCTGGAAATCAGCCGGATTCTTTGTGGTCGAGGTGACAGGACTCGAACCTGCGACAGCCTGGTCCCAAACCAGGAACGCTACCAACTGCGCTACACCTCGCTGCTTTATTTTCTAAGCGGCTGCAAAATTACTAAAAATTTCGCAGCCGCCCAAATATTTCTTGAATTTTTTACTTAATAATTCCCTGTTCTTCGAAAATCTTCTTCAAAATAATCACAGAACGCTCTACTTGTTCCTTGGTGTGGGTAGCCATCAGAGCATAGCGAACCAGCGTGTCCTGAGGGGCGCATGCCGGAGGAATGACGGGGTTAATGAATACACCAGCCTTGAAGGCGAGCGCTGTTACAAGGAACGTCTTGTTCGCGTCGCGCACATAAAGCGGAATGATGGGGCTTTCCGTCTCACCGATTTCGAAGCCTTCCTCACGGAATCGCTTCAGAGCGTAGTTGGTCACATCCCAAAGAGCCTGTATGCGCTCCGGCTCCTGCTGGATGATGTGCAGTGCCTCCATAGCCGCAGCCGTGGCAGCAGGCGTGTTTGATGCCGAGAAGATATAGCTTCGTGCATTGTGGCGCAGAAAGTTGATAGTGTCCCAGTCGGATGCTATAAAGCCGCCGATAGATGCAAGTGATTTGGAGAAGGTGCCCATGATGAGGTCTACCTCGTCGGTCAGCCCGAAATGGTCGCATACGCCTCGGCCCTGACGTCCGAACACGCCGACACCGTGAGCCTCGTCGACCATCACCGAGCAGTTGTACTTGTGCTTCAGCTCGACAATCTCCGGCAGCTTGGCAAGGTCGCCCTCCATGGAGAACACACCGTCCACTACGATGAGCTTGATGGCCTCGTAGGGTAATTTCTGGAGCACGCGCTCCAGGTCGTCCATGTCGTTGTGCTTGTAGTGCAGCTGCTTGGCAAAAGCAAGACGGCGACCGTCTACGATAGATGCGTGGTCGCGGTCGTCACAGATGACGTAATCATCCTTGCTCAGCAGAGCCGGTATGACGCCCTGATTGACGGAGAAACCCGTCGAGAAGCAGAGGCAGTCTGCCTTACCGATAAATTCTGCAATCTCCTTCTCCAGCTGAACGTGCAGGTCGAGCGTGCCGTTGAGGAATCGGCTGCCTGCACAGCCGGAACCGTATTTGTCGAGTGCCGCCTTGGCCGCATCGATGATGCGCTGGTCGCCCGTGAGGCCTGTATAAGCATTGGAGCCGAACATCAGCACCTTGTGACCGCCCATCTCCACTTCCGTTCCCTGTTTCCCCTCAATAGCGCGGAAATATGGGTAAACGTCTGCCTCCATGAACTTCTGCGGTACACGATAATGCTTGAATCTTTCTTGTAACTGTCCCATTCCGTTATAGGTATAGTTTCTAATTTTTAATTTTTACAGGCTGCAAAGTTACACATTTTTTGGCAAAACGTGCAAGAAAATCTTAATAAATGTCGTTTTTCATCATTTTTATTATACGAAAGAGGTGTTTTTCGACTGAATTTCGTATTTTTGCACCCAATATGACAGATAAGAAACGCATTACATTCGTCATCAACCCCATTTCCGGCACCCACTCAAAGGACGAGTTGCCTAAGTTGATTGACTACAATATCGACCGTGAGAAGTTTGACTACGAGATACGGTCAACGGAGTATGCGGGCCACGCCTCAGAGATTGCCGACGAGTGTGTTGCTCAGGGCTACGACATCGTTGTGGCTGTGGGCGGTGACGGTACTGTCAACGAGGTGGCTCGTTCGCTGACCCATTCGGCAACTGCCCTGGGCATCGTCCCCACCGGTTCCGGCAATGGCCTTGCGCGCCACCTGTGTCTGCCGATGGATGCCAGGAAGGCCATAGACATTATCAATGCCGATAACGTGGAGGAATTTGACTACGGCGTTATCAACAGCCTGCCCTTCTTCTGTACCTGTGGGATGGGCTTCGATGCCTTTATCTCGCTGAAGTTTGCCGAGGCAGGAAAGCGCGGACCTATCACCTATGTGGAGAATGTGCTTAAGGAGGGCCTGAAATACAAGCCCGAGACCTACGAGATAGTCGATGACAACGGTACTGCCCAGTATAAGGCCTTCCTGATAGCTTGTGCCAACGCGTCGCAATATGGTAACAATGCCTATATCGCGCCAGGGGCCACAATGAAGGATGGTCAGATGGATGTCATCATCATGGAACCCTTCGATGCCCTCGAAGCCCCGCAGATTGCAGCCGATCTGTTCATGAAAACCTTGGGCAACAACTCGAAAATCAAGACATTCCGCACCCAATGCCTGCACATACGCCGCAAGGAGCCGGGAGCCATCCACTTCGACGGCGACCCAATAGTGACAGGCTGTGATATCGATGTACACATCGAACATCTGGGCATACGCATTCTGACTAATCCGAAGGCCATCGAGGACGTGGCACAGCCAAACTTCCTGCTCAATGCCTTCAGCGACCTCTTTAATAACATTAATAATGTACGCGAGGATCTACAAGAGGACTTCGAAAAGCGCAGCCGCAGGATTCAGGCCATCAACCGCGTACTGCTCAGGAAACTGAGGAATTGAGAGAGTAGGAATCCAAGAATTGAGAACAGAAATCCCTGAATGATGATTTCGCAGAGCCTTCAGTTGTGGGCGGTCATGATTGCGATTATCGTAGCTGCAGCCTATGCTGGGTGGCGAGTATACAGAGCCTTTAGAGCTTCGAGCAACCCTTGCTACGGGTGCAGCGGATGCCAGTTGAAAGAGCCTCGACAGCCTTCCAGGGAAAAAAAAGCAACCTGTGAGAAGAAAAAGTAGCAGAAAAATTTGGTCAGTTCAAATATTATGCCTACCTTTGCAGCCGCAAACAGATACGGTGCCTTGGATGAGTGGCTTAGTCAACGGTCTGCAAAACCGTCTACAGCAGTTC
>CAMHUC010000051.1 GCA_946188155.1 uncultured bacterium
CTGTAAGGTTCAGAGTGGTGGCAAGGATATCAAGGCTGCTATGGATGCGGGAAAGGATGTGGTAGTAGTAACAACAGACTAAGCACCTATTTCAATTTATATGGGCAACAATAAGGACAAAACGAAACTAAGCCCCTGGTGGAAAGGATTTCTCACCAGCATACTCGGCACGACTATATCCATTGCCCTTACTTTCGGCACAACGGCCATAGTGAATAGCAGAGAAGCGAAGAATGCCCGGCGACTGACGGCGATGATGATTATCCAGGATATTGACAATAGTATTGAAACGCTGGGCAACATTATGGAGCACGAGGAGAAAAGTTACAATGCCACGCAATACGCGATTAACCATATTGACAGTATTGCTGCCTTGCCCGATGATACGCTGAATCTGCTATTACAATATATCATGCCAGGTATGTGGATGTCAACAGATATGGAGTTTGATGACTCCAAGGAGCGAATCTTTCATAGCAGTCAAGATTCCTGGAGCACTTTGAACGACATTGCCTTCGTCAATAACGTCGAATCGTTTTACAAAAGCAGACATGTGCTTCAAAGGCTTTTGAAAACAGGCGACGACATGTATTATTGGATTAAGCCCATATCCAAAGAAGAGGCGATTCACGACATACAGAGCGGAATCCTTACTAATAAGGACAAGTTTATATCCAATTTGGAAAGAAGATTAAAAGAACCGCGTGTTCAAGAATACATAGCCAACTACTTCAAGCGGATTAAACTTTACCAGGACGTGATTGAGGGTTGGAGCGGCCTGAATGAAGAGAACAAATTCCTGATGAATATCACGAAGGAAGATCTCAACGAATTCAAGGAAAGCACCATTAAGAAGAGTCGCGCAGCCAAGGAGGAAGACGTCATTGGAGCGTGGATTGACTCGGTTGTCGTTGACCATCAAGTAGAATACGAATATTGCAAAGACCATACATTCACAATGCGTGCGATTCATCAAGTGGGGCACCCTGCCTATTTTGGGAAAATAGTGCGAACAGCAACGCTTGAGGGAACTTGGACCATCGAGGGCGACTCCATCATCGCCATCTTCGACCCGTCAACTTGCAAGTTGTCAGCAGATGATAGTGGTATAACCTATCCCGAAGAAATGCGCGACTCCGTAGAAAGGTTCATCAATCTATGGCTGGTTGGCGATAAACAATTGCATGACCTTAAACAGTCAATAACCGAACAGGGTGTCAGACAATCCAGAGCCACGAATATCGACTTAACTGGCAACAGGCTTGAACTGATTGATTCTGAAAAGAAAACTACCCATTACAAACGGAAAAAGTAAACTAAAAATGAAGAATATGGTTAAAACAAAATTATGTGGTTTCTTGTATATTACAAGTCTCCTTTGTGTGATTGGATGTTCGACTACGGACAATTCAATACCTGACTCACAGGCTGATACAGACATGCCGCTTTCAAAAACAGAAACGGAGGTCTACACCCAACAACTCATCAACGAATGGAAGGAGAAGGTAAGGACTGATATGGAGGCTTCGTACAAAAACAAGGAAATTACTATCGGCGACAAAACCATGAGACTTGCGTGGACAGTTTTTGACGAGAAACCAAAGGATGGCTATGCGCTCTACATCTCACTCCACGGTGGCGGTGAGGGTTCTGCCGAAGTGAATGATGAGCAATGGTACAATCAGCAGTGGCTCTATGAGCCTGACAATGCCGTCTATCTTGCACCTCGGGCTATTTCTAACACATGGGATTTGCATTTCCTGCCTGAGACGGATGCCTTCTATCACAAGATCATCATGCTGATGACCGTATTTCTGGATGTGAATCCTGACAAAGTATATCTCATGGGCTATTCTGCCGGAGGCGATGGCGTATGGCGGCTGGCACCACGATTGGCAGACTATTGGGCTGCTGCCTCAATGATGGCAGGACATCCAGGTGACGTCTCGTTAGTAAATCTGCGCAATACACCATTCTCCATCTGGTGTGGTGCCGAAGACGAAGACTATGACCGAAACCTGCGCTGCGCTGAACGTATAGAGGAGATGAAAGCCCTGCATGAGGCCGACCCTGAAGGCTACATATACGATGGACATATCGTTCCTGGAAAGGGGCACTGGATGGATTTTGAGGACGCAGCAGCTGTACCCTGGATGGCTCAGTTCAAACGTAATCCATACCCTAAGCGAATAGTATGGCAGCAGGAAGAGGTGCTCCAAAACAGTTTTTACTGGATAACAGCACCTGCTGACGAACTCCAACGTGGCAAGAAGGTGATAGCCGATATCATCGGCAACACCATCGACATTAGCCAGTGCGACTACTCCAAACTCACACTCTCGCTCTGCGACAAGATGATTGATCTGGACAAGCCAGTCAAAGTAACATTCAAAGACAAAACGCTTTTCAATGGCATGGTAGAGCGGCAACTCTCCACGCTGCGTTCTACACTTTATGAGCGCAATGACCCGTCATACATCTTCCCTGCCCAGATTCAAATTCTGTGTGCAGACTAAGCGAGTTATATTATAACCATTTTAAAAACAAAAAGCAGATATGATGAAGAAGTATTTAATGACACTCGTAGCCGTTGTCTTGAGTGCAATGGGAATACAAGCACAGACTCCTGATTTAAGTCAGTTTCTAAGCATTGACACTGTGAATTTCAAAACGGTTCAGAAATACACGCATGACTTTGCTACAGAAGACTATGTCGGCGAAAAAATGTATGCGGGAATGCAGAGCATCTCATTTGAATTAAAAGGAGCAAACATACCAGATGTGGAAGGAAAACCGACCGTCGAAATTCCTGACATCCAACTTGACACGCTGACCGCTCTTTTAACGCTTAATGATAAGTATGAGAGAGAGCACTTTCGCTCCAACTCGTATCTTTCTGACGAAATTCTTGATGAAGTAAACGATTATTTCGCCTTTGAATCAGGATATTGGAGTCAAACTTCGGCCCCATACATGGTCAGTTTTGATTTTGCCCGTGGAGGAGAGTATATTTTTAGGAGTCAATTCGACTTTATCGGGTTTGACAAACAAAAGGCGGTAACCATTTATGATGAGCCTTCGCTCCGCATTGTTCCTGACCCAGTTGTCAGGATAGGTGAGGATGCTGACATCAAAGCCTTTTTCAACACAGGCTATCCCTACGACATCAACAGTCTGACGGGCGAGGAATATGCGAAAGTAACTGTTTACAAGCAGTTGACCGACTCGACGGTTGCTGAGGTGTCTGCCCAGCAATACCCCTTGCATCTGAAAGACGAGGCACACCCGCTTGTTGCAGGGATCGATACGTTGCAACTGAAGTTAGTGAAGCCTGAGTTGGGAAATTATCTCATCCGTATAGAGTCAAGTTGGGATGCCATCGAGACTCGCGATCTCTTCGTGTCAGTGCAGGATACGCTGCGGGCTACTGTTACGCTCGACAAGCAAACTTACGACTTGGCAACCGACAAGAACGCCCAACTGCACATAAAGATGGACTATGGCTATCCTCATGTGGTTGCTGTTAAGCCCGACACCATTCCCACCATCCGCATTTCTGCAAACCTGATCAAAGCCGTTGACGACAATACTACTATCAATATCTTTGCTGACACATTGGTACTGGCCAGCGACACATTGGCCACAAAAGATCTGAGATACGAGGGAGACTGGATGCTCGACCTGACGAAAATTGAAAGTTCTGGGCTGACCGCAGATGATTCTACTTTCTTTCAAGTCGCTGTCATATTCAATGGAGGCAGACAGTATGAGACTGCAATCCCTCTAAAACTGAAACCTGCCGCTACTGGTATCACAACAGCGACGGAACAGCGAACAGACGATGACATCTATACGCTCAACGGAATCCGCATCAGTTCTCGCCAGCAGTTGTCTCCAGGCATCTATATCCGGAAAGGAAGGAAAGTCATCATCAAATAAAACTCAATATAAGTAGACTCGCATTTTTTCACAAACTAACAACAACAAAATTATGAGAAAGTATCTGATGACGCTCGCAGCCGTCCTTTGCTGCGCAATGGTTTCTGTAGTGTTCACATCATGCAGCAAGGATGATGATAACAGTGACAGTGATTTGTATAGTTATGTTGCCGTGGGCGGCGCGACAGTGAAAAATTCATTTGTGGTTCCTTTAACAGACTATACCGACGCCATCAAGTCGGCTGTGGGTAGTGGGTTGGTAAAGCAGAATGATCAGAAAGTGATTCAGGCCTGTGATGCTGTTTATACCAAACACAAGAGCGATTACGGCACTGACATCAGTGGCTCAATCCAAATCAAGCGGAGTAAGATGGGAGATTCCAATAGTGAGCAAGTCATCAAGGAATATACTTACTAATCAGTCAAGCCTTGATAGGTATGTACTTAGAAATAGCAGTCCGTAATTGGACTGCTATTTCAATTTTTCCCGTCGGAAGTACAAGTACATTGCGCCTATACTCATTGAAGTGAAGCCACCCACAATAATTGACGGTCGTTTTGCTTCTGCTATCACCAGTCTTGCCTTTTCCTGTTCTTCCAGCAGTTGAACAATGGGACTTTCCTCAAATTTCCTCGAATTGCCTTTATTTATGGGGCGAACTGCGTTAATCTTCCAAAATCGCTTTGCCGCGTCAGCATTATTTCGTAAATTTGCAGCCGAATATATGATGGACGAGGATTTTGACATACGCGAGGAACGGTTCGCGCAGGGCGAGAAGGACTTTGAGAACGCCCTGCGACCGCTGGCCTTCACCGACTTCAGCGGCCAGAAGAAGGTGGTGGAGAACCTGCAGGTGTTCGTGGAGGCCGCCAAGTATCGTGGCGAGCCGCTCGACCACACGCTGCTGCACGGCCCGCCCGGACTGGGCAAGACGACACTATCCAATATCATTGCCAACGAGCTGGGCGTGGGCTTCAAGATCACCTCTGGCCCCGTGCTCGACAAGCCCGGCGACCTGGCCGGCATCCTGACGTCGCTGGAGAAGAACGACGTGCTCTTCATCGACGAGATCCACCGTCTGTCGCCCGTGGTCGAGGAGTATCTCTACTCGGCGATGGAGGACTACCGCATCGACATCATGATCGACAAGGGTCCCTCGGCGCGCTCGATACAGATAGACCTCAACCCGTTCACCCTCGTGGGGGCCACCACACGCAGCGGTCTGCTGACGGCTCCGCTGCGCGCCCGCTTCGGCATCAACATGCACCTGGAGTACTACGAGCCGGCGACGCTTCAGAAGATTATCGAGCGCTCATCGTCGATTCTCGGCGTGCCCATCACCGAGGATGCCGCCCTGGAGATAGCGGGGCGCAGCCGAGGCACGCCCCGTATCGCCAACGCGCTGCTGCGGCGCGTGCGCGACTTTGCCCAGGTGAGGGGCGACGGCCGCATCGACACGAAGATTACCCGCGTGGCCCTCGAGGCGCTGAACATCGACCAGTATGGCCTCGACGAGATAGACAACAAGATTCTGCTGACCATCATCGACAAGTTCCGAGGCGGACCGGTGGGCATCACCACCATCGCCACGGCCATCGGCGAGGATGCGGGTACCGTGGAGGAAGTCTACGAACCCTTCCTCATCATGGAGGGCTTCATCAAGCGCACGCCCCGGGGCCGCATGGTGACGGAGCTGGCCTACCGCCACTTCGGGCGCAACCCCTACGGTGGTAACATCATGGAACCAAATCTATTCGACTGAAATGAGAACAGGTATCTTTGTGGGGTCGTTCAACCCCTTTACTATTGGCCACGACTCTATCGTGCGCCGCGCCCTGCCGCTGTTCGACCGCTTGGTGATCGGCGTGGTGGGCGACAATGTGCATAAGCCCGACATGCCGCCGGCCGAGGAGCGCATCCGCACGATTGCCGACCTGTATGCCGACGAGCCGCGCATCATGGTGAAAGTGTACAGCGGCCTGGCCATGGACTTTGCCAAGGCAGAGGGTGCCGGATTTATCGTCAAGGGCGTTCGGACGGTGAGCGACTTCGAGTACGAGCAGTGGCAGGCCGACTTCAACCGCCGGCTGGGCGGCATCGAGACCATCCTGCTCTATACCGAGCCGGAGCTGGCGAGCGTCTCGTCGAGTGCCCTTCGCGAACTGCAGCACTTCGGTGTCGACGTGAGCAGCTACCTGCCCCAGAAATCGTAAATAGCAAATCCGTAAATAGTAAATAGTAAATCCATAAATAATAAATATCTCAAGGTGATAACATTCGAAGCAGAGGGGGTGAAGTTCCCCAACATCAAGAAGCGCGACACCAGCAGCTGGATCCGGCGGGTGGCCGAGTCGTACGACAGGAAGGTCGGCGAGATAGGCTATCTGTTTGTCAACGACGAGAAGATACTGGAGGTGAACAACCAGTATCTGGGCCACGACTACTATACCGACATCATCACCTTCGACTACTCCGAAGGCAAGACCATCAGCGGCGACATCGTCATCTCGCTCGACACCGTGTTCACCAATGCCGACAAGTTCAACCGCCCCTACGATGAAGAGCTCCACCGCGTCATCATCCACGGCATCCTCCATCTGTGCGGCATCAACGACAAGGGGCCCGGCGAGCGCGAAATCATGGAGGCCGCCGAGAACCGGGCACTGGCGATGATTTAGTTGACTGTAAACTGTAAACCGTAAACAAAAAAGTTACTGCTGAATCACCTCGAGGGCTTTCTTCACTATCTCGCTCCGCTCGTTGAACACGGAGAAGTACTCGCTCATGTCCCACAGGTCGCGGGCGATGAGGGCCTTCAGCTGTAGGCGCAGGTAGGGCAGCGTCTTCTCCAGCTCGGCCTCGCTCCTGGGTTCTATCTTCTGCTTCTTGCCCTCGGCCAGCAGGTCGTCGATGAGGCTCTGTGGCACCTCGTAGTTCTGCTTATAGTCGTCGAACGATGTCCACCGCTTCTTCAGTTCCTTGCGGTGGTTGTCCACATAGCGCAAGTTCTGCTGTATGACTATCGACTTGGCCGCCAGCTCACGGTGGAAGCGGGTATAGACGGTGGTGTCGAGGGGCACGTAGTAGTCGGGCATGATGCCGCCGCCGCCATAAACGGTGCGGTGCTCTCGGAGCGTCTCAAACTTCAGCGAGTCGGCAAAGTGGATGCTGTCGGCATTGGTCAGCTCGCCGCTCTTCAGGCGGTTCACCATGTCCATGGCGTAGTCCTTGCCGCCGCCCTTGGTATACGGTTTCTGGATGCAGCGGCCCGAGGGGGTGTAGTAGTGAGCCACGGTGAGCCGTATCATCGACCCGTCGGGCAGGTCGAGCGGGCGCTGCACGAGGCCCTTGCCGAACGTGCGGCGCCCCACCACGAAGCCGCGGTCCTGATCCTGGATGGCCCCGGTGACGATTTCAGCTGCCGATGCCGTGTAGCTGTCTACCAGCACTACCACCTTGCCATCTGTAAACATCCCGTTGGCATGTGCGCGATACTCCGAGCGCTGCGTGGTGCGCCCCTCGGTGTAAACAATCAGGTCGCCCTGCTGCAGGAACTCGTCGGCGATGTCGACAGCAGCCTTCAGATAGCCGCCGCCGTTCTCCTGCAGGTCGAGTATCAGGTCGCGCGCCCCCTGCTCATTCAGCTTGGCCAGGCTCTCCACGAACTCCTGATAGGTCTGTGCGCCGAAGTTGCCGATACGGATATAGCCGATGCCGGGACGTATCATATAGGCAGCATCGATGGAGTGTACGGGAATCTTGTCGCGAACGACGGTGAAGAGCAGCCTGTCCTTGATGCCGGAGCGCACGACGCCCAGGCGCACCTTGGTGCCCTTAGGGCCGCGCAGGCGCTTCATGATTTCCTCCTTCGACATGCTGACGCCGGCAATGGCCGTGTCGTTGACCGATACGATGCGGTCGCCGGCAATGATGCCCACCTTCTCCGACGGCCCCTTGGTGACGGGCTGTATGACCATCAGCGTGTCGTCCATCATGTTGAACTGCACGCCGATGCCCTCGAAGTTGCCGTTCAGCGGCTCGTTGGCATCCTTCACCTCCTTGGGCGTCAGGTAGGCCGAGTGGGGGTCGAGCTTGTCGAGCATCCCTCGGATGGCATCCTCCACGAGCTTCTGCTCGTCGACGCTGTCCACATAGAGGTTGTTGATGGCCACCTCGGCAAACTGCAGCTTGCGCAGGGGCGAGTTCTCACGGTTGTTGATCCTGAACTGTGCATTGGCCGCGGCCGGCAGCATGAGCAGCATGGCTGCAAGTATGGTCTGTCTCATATTTCTGTTGTCACTTTAGCTCAAGTTAGGAAAAGATGGTGCAAAGGTACGAAATAATTATGAATTATGAATGATGAATCACGAATTATTTCGTACCTTTGTGCCCACATTCGGAAAAATATGGATGAGCACCAATACCCACGAGACGCCGCCCTCCGCCACTATCAGATAATCGACGCCCATCCCGCGCACACGCGTATTATATAGGGAATGGCTGAAACACGTGTGCCATCTGTACCATCTGCCACCCCGCTGTGGCAGATGGTACAGATGGAACACATCTTTCCCGTAAATGACAACTATATAGAAGAATGCCCCGCCCAGGCCGCTCCACAGCAAGCAGAGGCTACCGCCCCGCAACAGGAGGCTACTTTCGGAAATTTGAAGGCTACTTTCTGTCGGCAGAAGGCTCCCCCTGACAAATAAGAGGCTCCTAATTTGGAAAAACAGCCTCCTGTTGACGGAAAAAAGGCTCCGTATGGAGGATTTTCAAAATAATTATGTAAATTTGCAGGCAGATTACGCACCGCCGATGCGCCGCAAGGCGCTGATACAATTTCCTCACTTACGACTATAGACAACAACAAGATATATGACCCTGACATTCAAAATCCAGATCCGTGGCATCAAGAAGCCACCCGTATGGCGGAGGATAGAGATACCCGCCACGTTGACTTTCGAAGAGTTACACCACACCATCCAACGGGCGTTCGGATGGGAAGGCTATCACCTGTATCAGTTCCAGAAGCAGGCCTACGACGGTGGATGGTCAATCATGCCGCCCGACGATCTGGAGCGAGACCCCTTCGGCCACAGGGGCATGCAGATGGATGCCAGCAAGACACGCGTCGGCGACTTCCTGAAGAGCAGACAGCTGAAGAAGCTCGTCTACGTGTATGACTTCGGCGACGACTGGATTCACGACATCACGCTGGAGAAGACCGACGAGACAGGAACGCTGGCCTACCCCGTATGCCACGACGCCAAGGGTGCCTGCCCGCCAGAGGACTGCGGCGGGCCGTGGGGCTACGAAAACATCAAGGAACTGTTCCGTGAATCCCCTCACAGCAGTGAGGCCGAGGAGTACCAGGAATGGATGGGGCTGGAGAGCGTGGATGACTTCGACGCCGACGCCGTCAGCATCATCAGTATCAACAGCCAGCTGAAAGCACTCCCTATCGGCAAACCAAGCATGGCTCAGGACCTCCTGCCCCGGCGGCATAACGCCGGGAACGCCAAGGATGGCAAACAGGGCTTTATGGAAATAATGGACCAGATGGCCGACATGCTGAGGAACATGAGTGACGACGAGCAGGAACAGGTGCTGAACAGCATGCTCGGAATAACACACCTGGCGGAAGTGGAGAACAAGACGTTCTACACCTACAAGAAACCCGACTACGAGAAGAACGCCCCCCGGATGCTGCAATGGCTCGGCCCCTTCTGGAACGCACGCTACGAAGACGACAAGGTGGAGCTGTGCCACTTCGTGGAAGAGGACGGCCGCCACATGAAACTGACACCCCAACAGAAGCGCGACGAGATGCGCGGCTACATGAACATGCTCTTCGCACGCTTCGACAAGGACCGGCTGGACAACCGCTGGAAGCTGTACGGCCCGCTGTGGATGATGGAGCGCGAGAAGATGACCGACTGCCTCGACCTGGTGCTCGAAGCCCTCAGGCAGGACGCCTACTTCATGCACGCATACATCTTCAGATACGAAGAGTGGCCGTCGGCTGTCGTCTACCAGCTGGGCAAGGACCAGATAGACACGCTCGAGAAATTCCTCTACGAGCAGGGCATCATACCCGACACCAAGACCATCGTGCTCAACGCACTGCTCTGGACGCTCATCCGACAGCCGGAGAAACGCCTGCGCATCACGGCCATCCTCACCAAATTCCTCAACCACTGCCTCGACATCTGCCGCCAAGGGGCTTCTACCATGAACCTGGAGTTCTACGCCATAGCACTCGCCACGGCGCACGTGACAGAGACGCTGCCCATACTGCAGCAAATGTTCAAGGAACTGGAGATCCACACATTCTATATCGAAGGCGGCATCGACGAAATCACACGCCTGATGAACGACCCCGAAGTGAAATTCTGCTGCACATACGACAGCATGGACCAGTACCTGAACGACGAGGAAGAAATCGAAGAGAGCCAGGAAGTCAACGAAGAAGCCTATTTCGGACCCGCCGGTAATAAATACGGCAAGGACGATTTCGATGATGACGAGGACGACTATGATGACGACGACGACTATGATGACGACGACCTCTACGACATTCACGGCATCTACGACCTGTCGGAATCAGCCGACCGCTACGAGATACGCATAGAGAAGACCGAACCGGCCAACGAACCGGAGCGCACCGTCCAACTGCCCGCGAACATGACGCTCGACGGCTTCGCGCAGCTCATCATGCGTGCCTTCGGGCGGACAAAGCTGCCCGAGCCATACGAGTTCGAGGACGAAGAAGGCTTCCGCTATCTCTCGGATGAGGAAGAGCACGCCCTGGACAAGGACTACTGGCAAATGGACCCCACGGACATCAACACCGTAGGCATCCTGCTCCAGAAGAGGGGCGAGACGGCTGACTTCAAAATCAGGAAAGGCAAGAGGAAAGTCATCGAGAGCTACACCCTCACGCTGGAGAAGAAAGGCCGCTATACCGCCAAGACCAAGCAGCGCATCGACCTGCTGAAAGCCCTGGCCCTGCCCCCGGCCCAAATCGGCGAGATACGCCAGCTGCTGCACGACTTCGAGGCAGAGAACGAGCTGCCAGCATGACGATACGACAAATAACGACATGAGCCAAGACACATTTCAGCACAGCGTGCTGCAGACGATGGCCTGCACGCTGAAGGAGTATGACTACAGGGAACTGCGAAAGCTATATGAAGCTTACATGCTTCACGTGACGCCTATCGAGAGCAATGCCCGAAGATGGGTTGACGAAGGAATCGTCACTGGCGAGGTGCCTCGCAGGAGCAGCTATTATAACAAGGTGGCCATCAGCCCCAAATACTGGGCTGACGTGATGAAGACCGTCAGGCCTAAGGACCTGGACTTGCTGGTAGAAAAGAGCGCGCAGTGCGGACGCCCGGTGTCGACCCACATGCGATACTTCCTGCGCGCGTTCTGCGGCGCCATGCACGGCGAGTATTTCGAGGTGGACATGAGGCGCGTGCCCTGGCCCATACTCACGATTTTGGAGCCTGACGTAAGCCAAGTTCTTGCCTGTCTGGTCCACCGGCAAGACTGTCTGGCGTTCACTCGCCACCTGCCTGGAAGCCTGCTTCAACAACTATTCATAAACGAATATGCCTTCGGCTGGATGCAGCTGAAACCGGTCACGGAGATGGACATCGCGGGCGAGCTGTTCTTCGACAACACGCTCATCGACGAGAATCGGCGACTGCTGATGCGCGATGCCTACCTCTACTATGTGGAGTTCCTGCAGACGGGCAAGCTGGCAGAGGTGCTGGCGAAGATGCAGCCGAAAGGCAAGTACCACCGCAAGCTGTCGGCCCTGCAGAAGCTGCACGAGGGCGACGCCGGCGGAGCCCTCGAGCTGCTGCAGGAAGAGCTCAAGCAGAGCGAGACGAAGACCTTCGAGGATGCCCTCACCAATTTCGCATACGCACTGGCCTTGGGCCTCAGCGTCACCAATCCCCCCACGGGCCGCGCCGCCAACGGACTGCGCAAGAAGGCCGAGACGCTGATGAAGAGCCGCGAGGCGGCTAATACGGAAAGCTGCTACCCGCTGCGGCTCGTGCTGCACCACTTCCTGGCTGGCGATGCCGAGAAGTTCTATGAACAGAACCCCATCCACAACATACACGACAAGATGTGCTGGCGACTGTCAACGCTCTTCGTCCGCCACTATCAGATACAGAAGAAGGAGACGGCCGAGGTAACCGCAGCCGACGACTATGTCATGCATGAGGAATACGACTACCTGCGACTGCTCTACAGCTTCGATTACGACAAGCTGCAGCCAGAAGCTGAACGGCTACAGCAGCAGACGGGCATCAAAGCCTCGCTGATGCCGTACGTGAAGCGCATGGCACAGTGGGAAATCACGATGGACCAACTCCTGAAGCTGAACCGCCCTGCGCCCACACCAGGCACCAAGACAGAACACCCGCAGTTGCTGCAGGAACGGGTGGCCTACGTGGTCAACCTGCGCAACTACAGCGTCCAGCCCAAGCTGCAGAAGTCGAAGGACGGAGGCGTCACCTGGAGCAGGGGCCGCAACATCGCCCTGAGCTCGTTTCAGAACAGCCGCAGCGGCTATATGACAGCCCAGGACCGGCAGGTGGCACGCATGGTGGAGAGCTACAGCTACGGCTGGTACGGACAGACCAGCTACGAACTGTCTGGCCTCGGAGTCATTGCTGCCCTGGCAGGCTGCCAGAGTGTGTTCGACGAATACACCGACCAGCGCATCGACATCGCCGAGGAAGCCCTGCAGCTCACCGTCCAGCCCTGCGCCAATGGCTTCTCCGTGCGCTCGAATGCCGACCTCGACAATCTCGATGCGTCGGGCGTCTGCCTCTCTAAAGAGGGCGACCGCCAGATTACCATCGTCCGCGTCAACGCCAAGCAGCGTCAGACGCTCGAACTGTTCCGCGACGCTGGCGTGCTGCCCAAGGAGAGCAAGCCACAGCTCACCCAACTGCTGCAGAACCTGAGCAGCTCGTTCACGGTGATGAGCCCCCTGCTGAAGAATGCCTCCGACCTGAAGCACGTGGAGGCATCCTCGCTCATTGCCGTGCAGATAGCCCCGGTGGCCCCCGACAGTCTGAGCCAAGTGCGGCAGGCTGGGCAGGCGTTCAGCATCGCGCTGGCCGTCAAGCCCTTCGGCACTCACCCACCCTATCAGCAGCCTGCCCAGGGCATGGAGGTGGTAAGCACTAAGATTGACGGCGAACGGGTGCAGACGGAGCGCGACATGAAAGCCGAGAAGCAGCACCTGGAAGCCGTGCGCAAACTGATGCAGCCCTTTGCCCACGAGGAGACCGACGAGAACCACTGGCAGATAGACACCGCCCAGTGCCTGCAACTGCTGGATACACTCCGCACGGCCCAGGCCGACTGTTTCGTGGAGTGGCCCCAGGGCACGAGGATGCGCGTGGTGCGCCCCATGATTACCCCCGACAAGCTGCGGCTGAAGATCAGCTCTGCCGGACAGTGGTTTGAGGTGGAGGGTGACATCACCATCGGCGACAAGGAGAAGCTGAAGATGGCCGAGCTGCTGGAGCGCCTGCGAGAGTCGGAGGGCAACTTCATCCGCCTCAGCGACGATGAATACGTGGCCCTGAGCGAGCAGCTGCGCCGACAGCTGGAGGCCATCGACAAGATGCTCATTGGCCGCGGCAAGCAGCTGAAGGTGGCCACGATGAACGGCCTGCAGTTGGAAGGCCTAGAGGAGATGGGTGTCAAGGTGATGGCCGACGAACCCTTCCGCCAGCTGATGAGCCGCATCAAGGAGTCGGCAAAGCTGTCGTTCCCCATCCCCACGAATATCCATGCCGAGCTGCGACCCTACCAGCAGGAGGGCTTCCAGTGGATGAGCCGACTGGCGCACTGGGGAGCCGGTGCCTGTCTGGCCGACGATATGGGTCTGGGAAAGACCCTGCAGTCCATCACCCTGATGCAGTCGCGGGCCGCCAAGGGGCCGTCGCTGGTGCTGATGCCCACCTCCGTGCTCCACAACTGGCAGCAGGAGCTGCGCCGATTCGCTCCGGCCCTCAACGTCAGCATTCTCAATCAGCAGGGGGCTGACCGAAAGGCAATGGTCAACAATGCCGATGCCGGCGACGTGGTGCTGAGCACCTACGGCCTATTAGTCACCGAGGGCGAGCTGCTCGCCCAGCGCACCTGGGCTACCGTCGTGCTCGACGAGGCCCACACCATCAAGAACCGCGACACGCAGACCTCGAAGGCAGCCATGCAGCTACAGGCCGACTTCCGGCTGATGCTCACAGGCACGCCACTGCAGAACCATCTGAGCGAGATCTGGAACCTCTTCCAGTTCGCCAACCCTGGCCTGCTGGGCAGCTTCCAGCAGTTCACCGACCGCTTCATCCTGCCCATAGAGCGCGACCACGACCAGGAGCGTCAGCGCCTGCTGCGGCGACTGCTATCCCCCTTCCTGCTGCGCCGCACGAAGGACGACGTGCTCAACGAACTGCCGGAGAAGACGGAAATCACCCTCCGCGTGGAACTGAGTGCCGACGAGCAGGCTCTCTACGACAACCTGCGCCAGCAGGCCATCGCCAACCTGGAGGAAAACCCGAAGAGTACACTGCAGACGCTGGCGGAGATTACCCGTCTGCGCCAGGCCGCCTGTCACCCTCGGCTCGTCAATGAGAAGCTGCAGATACCGTCGAGCAAGACGGCGGCCTTCCTGCACCTCGTGGAGGAACTGCGGCAGAGCGGGCACCGGGCCCTCGTGTTCAGCCAGTTCACCTCGCACCTGGCCCTCATCCGCGAGGCACTCGACGGCGAGCAGATACCTTATCTCTATCTCGACGGCAGCACCTCATCCGCAGAGCGCGACCGCCTGGTGCGACAGTTCCAGACGGGCGACGAGCCGCTCTTCCTCATCAGCCTGAAGGCCGGCGGACTGGGGCTCAACCTCACCGCCGCCGACTACGTGGTACACCTCGACCCCTGGTGGAATCCCGCTGTGGAGGACCAGGCCAGCGACCGTGCCCACCGCATCGGACAGGAGCGCCCCGTCACCGTCTATCGCCTCATCGCCGCAGGCACCATCGAGGAGAAAATCATCCGCCTGCACCAGAACAAGCGCTCGATGGCCGATGCCCTGCTGCAGGATGCCGACATGCACGCCCAGATCTCTGCCGACGACGTCATCCGCCTGCTCCGCGAGAGTGTGGATGCCATCCAGTAATGGCAGATAGGACTGATTCCCTTTGATCTTTTGCTCAAAGGCCCCTAACGCGCTGCCACGATGTGTCTATCCACCGAAGCTAAAGCCTCAAAAAAATGGGCGAGTCACCCCGCCCGTATTGTTCACAACGGAATAATCCTTATTGTGATTAGCTAAATTCGTTGCAAATTTACACTTTTTCCCTGAAAACACAAAATCTTTGAAGAAATTTTCCTATTTTTGTGGCAAAATTTATTCGTTAGTAACTAAAAGCACCATAACATGAGAAATATTCTTGGTCTTGACCTTGGAACAAACAGTATCGGCTGGGCTCTGATTGATGACGAACAAAAGCAGATTATCAAAGCAGGTAGCCGGATTATCCCCATGGATGCCAGAACTCAAAGCGAGTTTGAAGCGGGCACCTTACAATCTGCCGCGTCCGTGAGAACTGGATTCCGAGGCACCCGAAGGCTGTACGAACGTGCAGAGTTGAGAAGAGAAAGGCTTCTCAGAGTATTGAATATCTTAGGCTTCCTGCCTGACCATTTCAAGGATGCAATAGACTTCACTGAGCATCCGGGTAAGTTTAAAAACCACGGTGAGCCACTGCTACCTTACAGAGAGAACGTCAACGGGAAGAATGATTTCATATTCAAGGATTCTTTCAATGAGATGTTAGCTGATTTTGCAAAGGTACAACCGCAAATGGTAGCCGACGGTAAAAAGGTACCTTACGACTGGACTATATATTATCTGCGAAAGAAGGCACTCACCAAGCCTATCAGGAGAGACGAGCTGGCGTGGATCATCCTCAATTTCAATACCAAGCGCGGCTACTATCAGCTTCGCGGGGAAGAGGACGAGCTTGCTACGCCCAAGAACGAGGAATACAAGGTGCTTGAAGTCATCCAGGTCACAAAAGGCGATGAAGACAAGAAACACCGTGGCATCTTCTGGTATGAGATTACGTACGAGAATGGGGCTGTTCAGAGGAAGTCTGGCCCCGTATCACCGCGAAAAGTGGGCGACAAGGTGGAGCTGATTGTCACAACCAATATCGACAAGAAAGGCAATGAGTTATTGAAACTCAGAGACCCAAAGCCTGATGACTGGACACTGATGAAAAAACGTTCAGAGAACGCCATCCTGAAGAGTGGCAAGCTGGTAGGTGAGTTTATATACGATACATTATTATCACAGCCAAACACCAAAGTCAAAGGAAAGCTGGTAAGGGTTATTGAAAGAGACTACTACAAGAAAGAATTAATAGCTATTCTTGACAAGCAGAAGGAATTCATTCCCGAGCTGACTAACCGTGATATGTATTTCAAATGTATCAGGGAACTGTACCAGAACAACGATGCCCATATCGAATCGCTTCAGGGAAAGGACTTCACGGGTTTCTTCGTTAATGACATCATCTTCTACCAGCGTCCGCTGAAGAGCAAAAAGAGCGAGATAGCAGACTGCCCATACGAACACTACCAATATATAAATAAGGATACGGGAGAAATTGCTCACAAGCCCATCAAGTGTATCCCAAAGTCGAATCCGCTATTTCAGGAATTCCGGCTCTGGCAGTTTATACAGAATCTCAGAATCTACCAGAAAGAGAAGAATGTAAACGGTAAGCTGAAGATAAACGTCGATGTCACTTCTGAATTTCTTAAGAACGAAGACGACATCTGCAATCTATATGAATGGCTTAACGAACGCGAAAGCATCACTCAGGAGCAATTCTTGAAATATAAGCCTTTCGGCATCGGCAAGGATACAGCCAACTACCGCTGGAACTACGTGGAAGACAAGCCATACCCTTGTAACGAGACTCACCATGCCATCATGAAGTGCCTCGCAAAAGTCAATGCCAACCCAGGGCTGAGCGGCCAGCAAGAGCAGGCACTATGGCATATCCTCTATTCTGTGGATGACGTGATAGAACTCAAAAAGGCACTTGCCTCGTTTGCGATGCGGAACCAACTTGATTCTGAATCATTCGTGGAGGCGTTTGCGAAGATAAAGCCTTTCCCGTCAGACTATGGAGCCTACTCAGAGAAAGCCATTAAGAAACTGCTGCCCCTGATGCGAACAGGCAGATACTGGGATGCTGAAGCCGTTACCCCTCATACGAAGACACGTATAGAGCACATCATTGACGGAATTGCTGACGACACCATAGCCAACAGAGTCAGAGAGAAAGCACTGCACCTGCAAAGCATTGCCGACTTCAAGTTTCTTCCCCTATGGCTCGCCTGCTATGTGGTATACAACAGACATTCAGAGACAAGCGACACTGCTAAATGGGAAAAGCCCGAAGATATTGACGACTACCTCCGCAATGTGCTCAAGCAGCACTGCCTTCGCAATCCAGTTGTAGAGTCGGTATTACAAGAGATGCTTAGAGTGGTTCGCGACATCTGGAACGCCTATGGTAAGATTGCCGAAGTACACGTCGAGATGGGACGTGACATGAAAGCTAATGCCGACGAGCGAAAGAAGCGGTCGGAGAACATCAGCCGAAACGAACGGACCAACCAGCGCATCAGGCTGCTCCTTCAGGAATTTGTCAATCCGGAGTATGATATTGAGAATGTCCGTCCCCACTCACCAAGCCAGCAGGAGATTCTAAAGATATATGAAGAGGCCGCCTTGAACGACAATGAGGATGTTCCCGATGACATCCTCCTCATTGCCGACAGCCTCGGCAATCCCTCCAAAAGTGTCACCAAGTCAGACATGCAGAGATATCGACTGTGGCTGGAACAGAAGTACAAGTCGCCCTACACTGGGCAAACCATCCCCCTATCAAAACTGTTCACACCAGCCTACGAGATTGAACATGTCATACCCCAGTCTCGCTACTTCGACGACTCACTGAGCAATAAGGTCATCTGCGAAAGTGAGGTCAACAAACTCAAAGACAGGATGCTCGGCTATGAGTTCATCGTCAAGGAAGGAGGAAGAATCATAGAAGGTAACCTCGGAGGGCAAATCAAGATATTCTCCAAGGAGCAATATGAGGAGTTCGTCAGACAGCACTATGCCAACAACCGTCCGAAGATGCAAAAGCTACTGATGGAAGACATTCCCGACGGATTTATAGAGCGGCAGCTCAACGACAGCCGCTACATTGCCAGAAAGACTATTGAAATTCTCTCAAAACTCGTCAGGGAGGATGGAGAGACAGAGGCTGTATCCAAGAATGTCATCTCCACTAACGGCAACATTACTGACCGCCTGAAAAAAGACTGGGGCATGAACGATGTGTGGAATGACATCGTTGCTCCAAGATTCGAGCGACTTAACCAAATCACTGGCACTAACGACTATGGCCAGTGGGTCAATCAGAACGGCAAACGATATTTCCAGATAAATGTTCCCATCGCAATATCCCAAGGCTTCAGCAAAAAGCGCATTGACCATCGTCATCATGCTATGGACGCTATAGTCATCGCATGTGCTACCCGTAGCCACGTGAACTACCTAAACAACAAGTCGGCATTGGCATCCGAGAAAGACACCCGCTATGACCTTCAGCATAAGCTCTGTGATAAAGTCAAGACCGACGCATACGGCAACTATGTGTGGCAGTTTAAGAAGCCCTGGCCCACGTTTACGCAAGACGCAAGAGCAGAATTGGGCTCCATCATCGTGAGCTTCAAGCAGAACCTGCGAGTCATCACCCGCACGTCTAACCACTATTGGCATTACGTAGATGGAAAGAAAGTTTTGGAAAAGCAAAAACGAGGCGACGGCTGGGCTATCCGTAAGTCACTTCACAAGGCCACCGTGTCTGGTGCCGTCAGATTACAGCAGGTCAAGAAGGTAAGACTCGCGGAAGCCCTCAAAGACTGGCATCAGATAAAAGACAAGGACATTCGCGCAGCCATCAAGGAGGTCATTGGAATGTATAAGGGATTCGACGAGAAAATCATACTGCGATATTTCAAAGACAGGAAATATATGGCCAATGGTAAGGACATCAGCAAAGTAGAAGTGTACTATTTGCCAGAAAAGGCAGAATTGTCTGCAACTCGCAACGTCCTTGACACAAGCTTTGACAAAAAGAAAATAGAGAAAGTGACAGACAGCGGCATCAGAGCTATCCTTCTCCGTCATCTTGAGAAAAACGGTAATGACCCCAAGATTGCATTCGCGCCGGATGGTATCGAAACCATGAACCGCGACATCAAGGCACTAAATAATGGTAAGGACCACAAGCCGATACTGAAAGTGAGAGTGGCGGAAGCCTTGGGTATGAAATTTTCCGTCGGAGAGACTGGCAATAAAAGAAAGAAGTATGTGGAAGCCGACAAGGGAACAAACCTATTCTATGCCGTGTATGCAGATGCCGAGGGGAACAGAGATTTCAGAAGCATTCCTTTCAATGAGGCAATGGAGAGAATGAAGAACGGATTACCCGTGGCTTCAGAAGAGACAGAAGATGGCAAGAAACTGCTGTTTACGCTATCGCCCAACGACCTGGTATATATCCCAGAAGAAGGAGAACACGTTGATGGTGTCCACGATTTGAGCCGAGTATATAAGATGGTGTCGTCAACAGGAAAAGACTGCCATTTTATACCTTATTCTATTGCTGTTCCTATAGTACAGACAACAGAACTCGGAGCTAATAACAAAGCTGAAAAAACATGGTTTGGAGTCACTATTAAAAAAGCTTGCTGTAAATTAGAAATCAACAGATTAGGAGAGTTAATAAAAATCCACGGCCTATGATAAAGAAAACGCTCTATTTCGGCAACCCTGCCTATCTATCATTAACTAACAAGCAGCTTGTCATCAAGCTGCCTGAAGTAGAAACAGCAGATGATTTACCAGACATCATCAAGTCGCAATCAGTACGAACGATTCCTATAGAGGACATAGGAATCGTCGTACTCGACCATCCGCGTATTACTATTACCGAAGGAGTCATTGCCGCCCTGCTTGCCAACAGCACAGCCCTGATAACGTGTAACGAAAAACGAATGCCCACAGGACTACTCATGCCCTTGCATGGCAATACTCTCTACAACGAACGCTTCCGAAACCAGCTGGATGCCTCACTGCCACTCAAGAAGCAACTATGGCAGCAGACTATCAAATACAAAATAGAAAACCAGGCTGCTGTCCTCAGAAAAAACAACAGCAATGTCTCTGCAAACAACATGCTCGTATGGGCACGTGACGTGAAGAGTGGAGACCCCGACAACTATGAGGCACGGGCTGCTGCTTTCTACTGGAAAAACTTATTCCAAGATAACCCAGATTTCATTCGTGCCCAAGAAGGGGGAGTCCCCAACAACCTGCTTAACTACGGATACGCCATTCTACGTGCCACCGTAGCAAGGGCACTGGTCATGAGCGGTCTGCTGCCTGTATCTGGCATTCACCATCACAATCGCTACAACCCCTACTGTCTGGCAGACGATATCATGGAACCTTATCGTCCCTTCGTTGACCAAGTTGTAATAGACACAATGAAGAAAATGCCTATACCTGAAGAATTGACAACAGACATTAAGCGTGAACTACTTTCCATACCAGTAGTGGATGTATGGATCAATGGAAAGCGCAGCCCTCTCATGATAGCAGTATCCCAAACCACTGCCAGTCTTGCGAAATGCTTCAATGGAGAATTGAGAAAGATTGCTTACCCCGTAGTAGTGTGATTGAACGACTTAACGAATATCGAGTCATGTGGGTATTAGTGCTATACGACTTACCTACAGAAACAAAAAAAGACCGCAAAATTGCGGCCAAGTTTCGTAAGGACATTATGAGCGACGGATTCACTATGTTCCAGTTCTCTATCTATGTGCGTCACTGTGCCAGTATGGACAATGCACAAGTACACATCAAAAGAGTAAAGTCACTCCTGCCTGAGCATGGAAATGTAGGTATCATGTGCATAACCGACAAACAATTTGCAGACATAGAAATATTCTATTGCAAGAAAGAGGTACGCCCCAATGCCCCATACCAACAACTTGAACTATTTTAGGAAGATGGATTTTGCTCTTACAAGCAAAATCCATCTCTATCACCCAAGTCTTTTTTCTTTTCTATTTATTCACATATTACTCTCTATTTCAGAGATTTACGCCAATCGAGTTGTTTAAGACCCTATTGGGGTGAAGCAAATTCAGCTAATCACAACAGCAATCCAACTATGTGACAGACTGGTAGAGTTGTTTAAGACCCTATTGGGGTGAAGCAAATTCAGCTAATCACAACAATTTTGTACACGGACACCTTCAGCAGGCTGTTGTTTAAGACCCTATTGGGGTGAAGCAAATTCAGCTAATCACAACGGAATCGCTGTGACCCCTCGGGGTACGACGGTTGTTTAAGACCCTATTGGGGTGAAGCAAATTCAGCTAATCACAACTCTGTTCAACTCCAGTGCTGTGAGGCCTTGTTGTTTAAGACCCTATTGGGGTGAAGCAAATTCAGCTAATCACAACATCAACACTATAATATTTTATCCTGTAATGTTGTTTAAGACCCTATTGGGGTGAAGCAAATTCAGCTAATCACAACGTATCTTGTTGGCAGCCCCAGCAGCCTTCAGTTGTTTAAGACCCTATTGGGGTGAAGCAAATTCAGCTAATCACAACATACCTTGAATGAACTTGAAATGAACCATGGTTGTTTAAGACCCTATTGGGGTGAAGCAAATTCAGCTAATCACAACTCACTTCTTGAAGCATCGCATGAAACGATAGTTGTTTAAGACCCTATTGGGGTGAAGCAAATTCAGCTAATCACAACGGTAGGCTTCGCGCTCCTCGGGAGTCATGTGTTGTTTAAGACCCTATTGGGGTGAAGCAAATTCAGCTAATCACAACGGAGGTGACGAACACAATCACGGCGTAAAGTTGTTTAAGACCCTATTGGGGTGAAGCAAATTCAGCTAATCACAACTGCTCTTGATGCGATGGCCGTAGAAGTCGGGTTGTTTAAGACCCTATTGGGGTGAAGCAAATTCAGCTAATCACAACATATTTAATGTGAATGAAAGAGGGGCGGCAGTTGTTTAAGACCCTATTGGGGTGAAGCAAATTCAGCTAATCACAACTCTCATAATACAAAAGAATGACTGCCGTGGTTGTTTAAGACCCTATTGGGGTGAAGCAAATTCAGCTAATCACAACGAGTCATAGTCCACGAAGGTGACTGCAAGGTTGTTTAAGACCCTATTGGGGTGAAGCAAATTCAGCTAATCACAACATTCTCACCGAACCGATGGACTCCGACTATGTTGTTTAAGACCCTATTGGGGTGAAGCAAATTCAGCGAATTCAAATCAACATTTCAAAGAACGACAATTAATTCGACAGAAACCAGAAACAAGTCTTCTGTAATATTCCGCAACGGCCACAAGAATGGCATCAAGGGCAAAGGTACTAAAACTTTCTGAACCGTACAAGCATGAAGGCAAAAACTTGGTGTTTTTGACGAGAATTCAGTTCTACGGCTAACCGGCAGGCTGTCTGAGTATACAGAAAAGACAGGTTTTTCGGCATCTGGCGGAACACCTGATACTGGCTCCACTCCGGCTGTCCGTTGATGGCCATCTGCTCCTCGCCCTGATGGGCACTGTCGGGAATGGCGGCACGCTTGTCGTCGTGCTTGATGCTCGAAACGGGTCTTAGGTTATCTTTGTTCATTTAATCTTGATTTTATTTGTTTATTCGGAAATAATGCTTAACTTTGCAGCAGACTTTGGTCACTTTCCTTGTAGTAATACCAACGCGCTTCTCATAGCGTATCTTTTTCATGATGCAAAGGTACAACAAAAAATCGTCTCCTGCAAATTTTCTCCTTTTAATTCGTACGTTTTTTCGCAAGTGTTAAAAACTGAATGAAGACGGGGGAGAGATGGAGGGAGAGATGAAGGGAGGGATCGAGGGAGGGACGGATCTGCCGAAACGCCCTTGCTGAAAGGGTTCCTGCTCAAAAAAGGGAGGGATGGGAGATTTTTCGATTTGTGTTACCCTAGAAAAAGTTGCGTCTTCAAGATTACGGTTCGGCGATGACGAGATTACGGTTCGACGATGACGAGAATACGGTTCGACACTACCGAGCCGTAACCTCTCTGCACCTTTGCTTAGTGTACTGTTTTGACGATATCTCTACCCAACTACCACTCTCGCGGTTGTAGGGCGTTTAGCTTGTCTAACGCCGCCTGCCCAGGATTCGGCGTTTGACAAGCAAAACGCCCTACAGTCCATTACCGTTAGATACATCTCTTCAAGACGCTACACTAGGGCAAACCTTCAGTCAGCAGGTGGCTCTTTTCGGCAGAGCGGAGCTTCTTTTCGGCAGAGCGGAGGCTCTTCTCTTCTCAACAGAGGATCTTTTTCAAAAAAGAGGGAGAAATACTTTGCTGTTTAAAAACTTTGTTGTATCTTTGCACCGTATTACTAAATCAAGACTATGGAAAAGAATTCAAATCAGACAACAGGAAGCAGCATCCTGACGAATCGGGAGCTACAGAGCGCATGGGAATTTGTGGAGCACACAGGACGAAGCATCTTCCTGACAGGCAAGGCAGGAACGGGCAAGACCACGTTCCTTAAGAGAGTAGTAGAGCAGAGCAAGAAACGGCTGATAGTGGTGGCACCGACAGGCGTGGCCGCCATCAATGCCGGCGGAGTGACGATACACTCGTTCTTCCAGCTGCCGTTCACACCCTTCATCCCCAACTCGCAGATCAAGAGCAAATTCGACTTCGGCAAGGAGAAGCGCCGCATCATCGCATCGCTCGACCTACTCATCATCGACGAGATATCGATGGTGCGCAGCGACCTGCTCGATGCCATCGACAGCGTGCTCCGGCGCTTCCGAGACCGCTACCAGCCCTTTGGCGGCGTGCAGCTGATGATGGTGGGCGACCTGCAGCAGCTGACACCCGTGGTAACGCCCGAGGAGGAGACGCTGCTCTCGCAGTACTACGACACGCCCTACTTCTTCGGATCGAAACAGCTGCAGCAGACGGACTACGTCACCATACAGCTGGAACGGGTGTACCGGCAACAGGACGAACGCTTCCTCACCATCCTGAACCACATCCGCGACGGGCACCCAACGGCAGAGGACACCACACTGCTGAACGCCCGATGCGACCCCCGGTTCATCCCTAATCCCGAAGACGGCTACATCCGCCTGACGACGCACAACAACCTGGCGAACCACTACAACGAGAATGAGCTGGCGAAACTATCCTCAACAGCCTTCACCTACAAGGCAGAGATTGAGGGCACCTTCCCCGAATACAACTATCCGACAAGCGAGCTACTGGTGCTGAAGCTGGGGGCACAAGTGATGTTCGTCAAGAACGACCCCTCGGGCGAACACCTTTATTATAACGGGCGTATCGGACGGGTGGTCGATATCAGCCAGAAGGCCATTTCCGTACTGTGCCCAGGCGACAGCAAGGCTATCGAAGTAGAGCCGTTAGAGTGGGAGAACACGCAGTACCAGCTGAATCCTGAGTCGCGCGAGATAGAGTCGAAGGTGCTGGGCCGTTTCCGTCAGCTGCCCCTCCGCCTGGCCTGGGCCATCACCATCCACAAGAGTCAGGGCCTCACCTTCGAGCGAGCCATCATCGACGCCAGCCTCTCGTTCGCGTCAGGCCAGGTCTACGTGGCCCTGAGCCGCTGCAAGACGCTCGAAGGCATGGTGCTCTCATCGCCCATCACCCAGCGGGCCATCATCTGCGACGAACGCGTGAACAGCTACATCAGCCATCAGGAGGAAGAGGCCCGACGGAGCATCGCGGCACTGCCCACGCTGAAGGAAGAGTACTACCGCCACCTGCTGCTCGAGCTGTTCGACTTCCACAGCATCCTCTACGCAGAGGAGCACCTGCTGAGACTGATGACGGAATTCTTCTACCACAGCCATACCGACATTGTAGAGCTGCATAAGCGCGTGCTGGCCGACCACCGGCAGAAAGTGACGGAAGTGGCAGACAAATGGACGGCTATCATCAAGCAGTTGGCACCACAGCAGCTCCACGACGGCGGCTTCCTGGAGCGGGTAAGGCGCAGCGCGGCCTATTTCGAGAAGACGCTCGCAGAACTATACTCACGCCCCCTGGAACTCGCCGCCGGCATACAAAGCAACAACAAACAGGCGATGAAACGCTACGGCGAGGCGCTGCCCGATCTGCGCCAGGCAGTGCTCTCACGGCGCTATCTGCTGACAAGCATCTCGCAGAAGGGCTTCACCATCGGCACCTATCTCCACGAGAAACAGTTCTCTCTACTGGAGGCCATCGATGAAGGGCAGATCAAAAAGGCACGCCGACAGCGGGAGAACAGCCCCAAGCCCCAGAAAGAGCCGAAGCAGAAGACGTGGGAGGTAAGCTATCAGCTCTACCGCGACGGGATGAGACCTGAGGAGATTGCCAAGATGCGCAGCTTTACCATCGGCACCATCTACAACCACCTGGCCCGCTATGTCAAATCGGGCGACATTCCCCTTTCCGAACTCATACCCGCCCAGCATCAGGAAGCCATCCTGAAAGTTGTTGGAAGGATTGGACTGGAGCAGGGCCGCACAGCCATCAAAAGCCTCTGCCCGCCCGACATCACGTTCGAGGAAATCAATCTGGTGCTGGGCACGATGGAGCCATGAGTCCCTGCTGTAAGCCGGAACTGTCAGAGGCCGACACCTCTGCATTGTCGCAAGAGTATGCGCTCAATGGCGGACAGATAGAGAATGTGGTTCGTCAGGCAACCATCGACGCCATCCTCTATAGCCAGTCAGCATCCCTCGACACCCTCAAGCGCTACTGTCTACAGAAACTGCGCTCCTGGGACTAAGCGGCACCGACTGGCTTCTGACACTAAAAAAGTCACCGGAAAGTTTGGAGATTCATGGGAAAAACTGTAATTTTGCAAAACTAACAAGCATGAATAAGAAAACAATTGCACTCAATATGAATAAAAAGAACTTAGATATAGCGTATTTCCTGTCTTTTTGTATTGAGCAATACAAAGAGGCAAAACATCTACATGGAGCGGAGGCGGCTAAAATCTTTAGCCAGTATGGCGTGTTGAAGTATCTTGAGGAGCATTTTGAGTCGCTTCATTCCCAAAGCCGCCAATGGATTTTGGAAGATATCGATGAGTTTATTAATGTAAGAAAAAAAAGAAACGGCATGAATCTGAATGTAACTCAAGACAATCTTTACCTCTTCCTTCCGTCGAAGATCAGTTGGATGGCGGAGATGCTTTCTGAGGAGAAGACAGACAAATTGTCGGCACAGAAGGAGTCACCTCTCATGACCATCCAAATAGAGGAGACGCAGATTGTGATGAAGGGATAGTTGTATAATTCCGATGCCACTCTTGCCACTATGCAAAACATGTTGATTTACAGGCGTTTAGCCGTTGCAACGGTAGTGGCAACAGTGGCAAGAGAAACGGCTTTGTTGCCACTACGTAATCTGCTGATAGTCAGCCAGTAATGCGCTTAGTGGCAACAGTGGCAAGAAAAACCGTGCAAACTTTTTTCAGACGGGTGCGGCATCAGCATAGCGGGCCGTCCCAATGATTAGTCCAACGGCTGGACTGTCGTAAGTGTCAAACACTCAGGCTGGTCCAGGCGGTGGAACCGTCAGAAGTACTTGCGGTTTGGCCGTAGTGAAGAATATTTCACTTATCTTTCGTAAGTAGGTTGCTCTTATACCAAGTTGCGTATAAGAGGTGAGGGACGCTTCAGAGTTTCCCAATATTGCTCACGGGAGGATCCACCCCATCCTGCGTAAGGCCAACGGGGAGTCAGGGCGTGGCCTGAGGAAACCCGTCTCGGGCAGCGATCCGTCAGGGCGACGGGGGAGGAACATTTCGCGAGGATTGACGCTCTCAAACATATCGGTAGTCACCTCTATGCCATCAGCACCTGGAGAGAAAGAATTGTTGGACTCAGAGGAGCGTGCAGGGTCGTACATCACCAGATGGGCCTCGCGCGACTGATCCCTATAAGCCCACGAGACGTTGCCAGAGAGCTTGTGGCCATAGCCCGGCACATCCACACAACCCTCGGCCTCGGTCGACTGGCGGTTCACCATATTATAATTAGCGAGATTCATCCACGCCGTGTTATGCTCCCAACGGCAGCCCCCAAGGTGGTGGTTACTGTAGATGCCGTTGGCCTTGTTGCGCACGGCGATGCAGTGGTGTATGTAGTGCTCTGGACAGACCTCCGGACAGCGGGTGCGACTTCTGCGCATGCCCCAGCCGCCAGCCTTGAAGCCATTGCCGTCGCCAGCATTCTCGAAAGTCTGGGTGTCGTGGGCGTCGGCCGTCGGCTTATAACCGTTGTAGGCCGCCAAGCAGTGGTCTATCTCCACGGGGGCAGCACAGTGTATCAGGTCGAAGCCATCGTCGCTGTTGCGCCAGGCCCTGCAGTAGCGAAACGTATTGCCCGTCTCCTCCATCGTGTGGACGTGACAACCGAAGCCGTCGACATTGCCGCCATAGTCGCCCTCGGAATAGTCGTCGTAGTTGTTGTAGGCATCGCAGTTGATGACCAGATTGTCGGAGCCTTCCACCTGATAGTAGCCGATGGCCATCCCGTCGTGCATGGCCAGGTTCTCCACGATGCAGTGGGAACCCTTGCGGGCAGCGACACACTCCGACTGCGTGTGACCCTTGATGCGGACGGGTACGCCAACGATGTCGAAGTTCTGCAGGTGCAGATAGTCGGCACCGAGATAGAAGGCAGCAAAGCGGTGACGCCCGTCGAGCTGAAGGGCAGAGAAGTTGAACACAGGGCGCTCGCCAGGGTAGCCCATGACGCAGGTACGCCGTTCAGCACTGCCAGCCTTCTCCAGGGCGAAGACGTAGGCATAGTTGCGGTCGGTCTTCATCACCTGCTCGTCGCCGACATGATAGATGCCTCCTCGGAAGCAGAGCGTGTCGCCCCCATTCATTAGCTGATACGCAGCAGGCAGCGTGGCCATCGGGTGGCTGATGCTGCCGTCGGCAGAGTCGCTGCCATCGACAGCCACATAGATAACCCGAGCCTGTATCATCACAGTGCCGCATATCGAAAGGATGGCGGCAGACATCCATCGCACAATCTTTTCCATCGTTAGCATGTTTATTCCGACCGCAAAGATACGAAAAAGAATTTGTCCAAGGAAATTATTGGGCAAGAATCATCAAATAACGAAACAAATCAGGCTCTGGCTTGCATTATCTCACAGAAAATGCGTAACTTTGCAGCAGGTTCAAAAAAATAAAGCAATGACAGACAAACGTTACATTTTCTTCGACACCGAGACGACAGGCGTGCCCCGTAACTATAAGGCACCGACCACCGACACCGACAACTGGCCCCGGCTTGTGCAGCTGGGTTGGATTCTGATGGATGATGGAGGCAACAAGCTGGCCCAGCACGACTACATCATCAGGCCTGATGGCTTTGAGATTCCCGCCGACGCTGCCCGCGTACACGGCATCACCACTGAGAGAGCCTTAGAGGAAGGGCGCGACCTGCAGGAGGTCATCGATGAGTTCATGGCCGACTTCGACAAGGCCACCTTCATCGTGGGCCATAACATCAGCTTCGACCAGAACATTGTCGGAGCAGAGCTTGTGCGCCTTCACCGCCCTGACGTGATGACCTCCAAGCGCACCTACTGCACCATGCAGGCAGGCACCAACTTCTGCAAGATTCCCGGCAAGTACGGCTACAAGTGGCCCAAGCTGATGGAACTCTACGTGAAACTCTTCGGCCACGACTTTGAGGGAGCGCACAACGCCATGAGCGACATCGACGCCACCCAAGAGTGCTTCTGGGAGATGCGCAAAAGGGGACTCATCTAAATACTCAATTTATGAAAATAAGTAACTGAACAAAAATAATTTATGATAATTCTTGCGTCCCCATTCCCGCTGTCGCGCCTACCCGTAGCCTTTCGGTAGCAAGCGGCAAAG
>CAMHUC010000052.1 GCA_946188155.1 uncultured bacterium
ATTCTAACGGAACGGCTTCCACTCGAATTTATGAATTAATAGATGTTACCTTTAATTATTTGTTTATGGGAATGTATTTGACGATTGGCATCTTGACAAAAATCGCGATTAACAAGGAAAGAGCCAGAAGACAAGCCTCTGCCAAGCCGGAGGGTGTGAGGAATGCACTTATGGAGCATTATAACCAAAGTGGCATTTATGACATGGAAGAGGACGATGACTATGTCACTCTGGTGCTAAAACCGGAAATAGCCGAACCGGAACTGATCGATTTCCTTCAGGACTTCTATGAGATGCGCTATCCCGAGGAGAGCGTCAGGAATATATACACCAAGATGGAGGAGTTGAAAGCATTAAATACTTGGGATGAGTGGATGGAATATGCCAGAGAGAAGCAATGCCAAGCTTTTCAGATGGATGAATATATTCACCTCAGTACTCCCTATCCTGGAGGTTGGACTCGTTCGTTGGACACTTCTGCAGAACAGGTTATTCTGAGTCTCGACGGCAAGATAATCATGGAGTGCTATGGTGAATTATTCGATTTCTTTACCACCCTCATAAAGTACAAGTTGGCAAAGTACAAGTTGGCCGAAAGCATAGTGGTGGCCATCTCAGGATAGATGCCTCAGAGAAGAAGCAAGCCTGTTGGCTTGCTTCTTGCCTATAGTTGTTGCAGTTCGGCATCTGTGAACCCGAGACTTTTGGCGATGACATCTATGGGAACGCCGTTCTCTTTCAGGCTACGGGCATTTTTCATCCTTTCGTTTGCCTCGCCTTTAGCAATCCCTATTGCCTCGCCTTTAGCAATCCCTATTGCCTCGCCTTCAGCTCTACCTTTATTATATCCGCCCTCGATAAGTACTTCCTCGTTGATGACGGCATCCCAGAACTTCTCGTAGGCGTAGAGCTGGCCTTCGGTCATGGCCGACTTCTCTACGATGCCGAGGGCCTTGCGGGTCTGCTCGTTCTCCAACAGCTCGGCGGGTGCCTCGGCGGTATTCTCGCCAATCTCCGTCAGGAATCGCAGCCAGAGCACGGCCATCTTCTTCTCCTGGATGGTCTTTGGCTTGAACTTGGGCAGCTCGACGAACACCAGTCGGAGCCCCTCGATGATGCGGTCGCTGTCGGCCACGTTGACGATGGCATAGTCGTGATAGAACTCGTCGGAGCGGAAGCCCACGTCGTTGACCAGGTTCAGACAGTAGACGGGCTGCAGCAGACGGTAGTCCTCGCTCGTGCCGAGCTGCTTGACAATCGCCTTCGATGCGTTGAGCAGCACGCGCTTCTGGAAGTACTGGTTCCAGTACATCTGCATCTCCACGATGAACTGCCGCCCCTTCTGGTCGGTGCATCTGACGTCGACTACGCTGTCCTTCTTGGCGGGGTTCTCGGGAATCATCTCCGGCGTGGCGTATTCCACGCTGGTTATCTGTCCGTCGTCGTCGAGCGGCAGCAGCGCATTGAGCAGGCTCATCACCAGGTCGGGATGTTCGCCGAACACCAGCTTGAAGGTCAGGTCGGCCTTGGGGTCGAGATACTTGCAGTCCTTTGTCACGTTTGCTCTTTTTGTTTCGTTTCTTCTTGTCCTCATAATACTTCGATTTTGATTAATGCGCTGCAAAGATAGGAATAAATATCGAAACGGCCAAATATTCGAGAAGAAAAGTTCTTAAGGTTAATAATTGTTTTTGCTGTCACAGGCCCGCGAGGGGTCGGTGACGGCTTGGCAGAAAGAAACCTTGATAATGGGGTCAGGCTGTTATATCAAAGTGAGTAGATTTCTCATTTTTTCTAACAGTTTCTTTGTCGGCTCAAACATGGGCTTGACATCAGATTCTGTCCAATCAGAAAAGTCGTCATAGTCACCTTGATGGCGCATGTTTTGAAGAGCTGAAATCAACCATGCATCTTCTCGGCTAAGTAGACCAGGCAAAACAATATACTGTCCTATTTTCGCTATTACTCCTGCGTGGCTCTTGACTTCTATGCCTTTGTCAAGCAACACGGCAGAAGACATATAGAACAATGCGTAATAGAGACGATTGGCTGCAAGTGTCCAATGTCCCATTGCAGCGTTGTCTTCTGCTTCACTCAGTGCTTTGTAAGCACGTTCCGCACGGTATTGCTCAAGGTCTTTCTTGCTTTTGATTTCCATCACAACTCGATTCCTTCTCTTTCTACGTTGGCATAAAATGGAGTGTATCTTCGCTGATGCCATTCCTCAAATGTATATATGAGGGGATTAACTTCTGTGCCATTCTTCCATCCCAGTTCAACGAAGGGATAGGCAAAATGTTCAAATGCTTCTATCCAGCTTGATTTGTCTTGCAGGAGGAGTAGTAAATCCCAATCGGAGCCTTTTCTGGCATCTCCTCTTGCTTGCGATCCAAAGAGAATGACGCGACTATCCTCTGGCATCACGGTTTTTGCCATGTTGCGTAAATCGTTCAGGATGTTTGTCCCTATAGTCTGTTGAATATTGGAAGGCATACTCTTATTTAATGTTCGCAATTTGTGGGCAAAGATACGAACAATTTCCGAATATTCCAAATTTGACGGACAAAATCTTCAGAAATCTGACACCAATCTTCACGGCCGAATATCCCAATGGCAGAGCTTATCAGACAACTGTCATTCATTCACCCCACGTTCCAGTATTTCTTTGGAACTCAGCGGGCTGTTGACTTACTTCATAAAATAGAGACTATATGAATGGGCAGGAAGAGAATGACAGACAGTTTCTGATTGAGTGTCTGACGAATGAGCTGGTTACCATGTTGATAGACGACAGAGGAATGACGATGGAAGAAGCGCTGGATGCTGCGGCGGTTGGCAAATAGTTTTCGATTCCGATGCCACTCTTGCCACTTTGCCAAACATGTTGATTTTCAGGTGTTTAGCCATTGCAACGGTAGTGGCAAGAGTGGCAAGAAAAATGGACTTGTTGCCACTGCGTAATCCCCTGATAGTCAGTGCGTAACGCGCTTAGTGGCAACAGTGGCAAGAAAAACCGTGCAAACATTTTCCAGACAGGTGCCGCATCGGCATCGCGGGCCGTTCGCTATGATCAGTCCAGCGGCTGGACCGTCTGGATACTCAAACATATAGGCTGGTCCAGGGGGTGGACCTGTTAGGGGGTCGTTGTGGTTTGACGGAGGATGAATGGGGTTAGTATTCGTAGAGCTTGATGTGGAGGATTTTCCAGTCGCCGACGCTGATGCGAGCGTGACGGCCCTGGTGGTCCTGGTCGCCGTTGTGGCGGCGGAGGTAGCGCAGCTGTCCGTCGTCGGTGATGGTGACTTCGTCAACGAAGCCGATGCCGAGGCGCGTGCCTTTGAAGAGGGGAGAGGTGAGAGGGGCGAGGGGCGAGGTGCCGGTTTCAGCGAAGCCGTCCTCGCCGAGTGTCTGTTGCTCGGCCTGTTCCTTCTCGGCCTTGGTCTTGAAGTCGACGACGATGCCAGAGCCGGCCAGCAGGTATTCGTGCTTGTTGAGGCGCAGGAGTATGGCTCCGCCCTCAGGCCACGTTGTGCCGTCGGTAGCGCGCGGGTCCCATGGCAGTGTGAAGTAGTGGCGGGCGGTGATGATGCAGTCGCCGTCGGCGATGATGCGCTCGCTGTCCTGCTGGTCGAAGAGCAGGCCCCAGGATGATTCCTTATAACGACATGACGTTATAACGTTATAACGATTGGACAGTTGGCGGAGGAGGCTGTAGGCATGGGTGACGGAGGCCGTCTCGCGTGGTGATGCCTGGTCGATGGCGAAGGGAGAAAAGCCGAGAGCCTGGTGTTCGCCGAAGGCGTAGAGGGCGCGCACACCGCTGTTTTCGCAGCATCGGCTCTCGGGTATGAATAGTCTGTTCTTCACTTTGCCGCCCTGTGCAGTGCTCCGCTGTTCCTTTGCCGGCAGGTCCTGCGGTCGCAGGGGCATGGCATACTGGGCGACCCACTGCTTGAAGCCCGTGTCGTAGATGTCGGGTGCCAGCAGGTCGATGCTTGGCGCTCCGGCCTGCCAGAAGTCTATGAGGTGGGCCAAGGGCCCTGCCGACGGGTATTCGCCTGGCTTGCGGCCTCGGCTGTTCATGGCGGCATTCACGTAGAGCGGCATGTCGTAGATGCGGCGGGCCGCCAGAGCCAGTTGCTCCACGTAGCAGGCGTAGTGGTAGGCCATGAACTTCTCGTCGGCATATACGTCGGTGCCGAAGATTTCAGCCCATGAGCCTTGCCTGCTGATGCCCAGCCGCTTGAGCAGCTGCCGGGGCACTGGCTGGCGGTAGGCGCGCTCGGCCAGCGGTGAGTGGTCGCGTGCGTCCTCGAGCATGCCTATCTCGTTCTCTATCTGCATCATGACGACGGTACCCGTGCCCTTGTCCACGTCGGCCATGTGCTGCATCAGGGCGCTGAAGGCGCGGAGGTCGGCCTGCAGCACGTTGTCGGAGAAGCAGGATGCAATCTCAAGGGGCTTGCCCGTGCGGGTCATGGCCCGTGGGAATCGCTTCACGTCGCGCTTGAACCACAGCGGAGCATAGCAGCTCATGGAGTTCTTCCATGCGCCGAACCATAGGAAGATGAGCTTTAGCTGGTTCTCGCGTGCCCGCTGGATGGTGCGGTCGATGAGTGTGAAGTCGAAGTGGCCCTCCTCGGGCTCTATGAACTCCCAGTAGGCAGGTGTGAGCACGGTGTTGAGGCCGAGGGCCCGCATGCGTGGGATGACGGAGTCGATATCCTCGACGCTGGTGACGGCCGAGTTGCTCAGCTCGCCGCCGAGGATTGTCTGCGCCTGACAGGGTGACAGGTTGAAGAGCAGGATGGATAAAATTAATAAAAACCTATTCATATCGCTATGGTTTTCCCCTGTCTGCCGTAGGGCGTCTTGCTTGTCAAACGCCGTCCGCCTCTGATTCGGCGTTAGACAAGCTAAACGCCCTACAACAGGTGGAGGAAGCACTCCCGAAACATGAGTTACTTATTATTTCGATTACTTTCCGCAAACGTTCTGAAGTAGTCGATACAGACGCGGCGCCACTCACGGGCGTTCTCCAGCTGGTGCTGCATGCGCTCGTCGACCTCGCGCCAGCGCTGCTCGTCGACGTAGGGCTTGGCCTGCTGCCAGATGCGGCAGAAGTCCTCCACCTCGCTGACGCCACGGTTGTAGTGCATCTGCAGGTCCTCCCAGAGGGTGTTGCCGTCCTTCATGCGATAGGTCCAGGGCACATGGTGGAACCAGAGCAGATAGCGCTCGGGACAGGTGTTGAGGTCATCGTAGAGCGAGCAGTAGGGCTCCTGGTACTGCGAGGTGGCGTCGGAGCCTGTGTGGGTACGGTCGAAGCCTATGCCCAGCGAGTCGGCCTGGTGGTAGTATACGGGGCACCACTCCAGCGGGTAGCTGGCAATGAAGCCGTCGGGCTCGGGGCCGTAGTGGTGGTCGAACTTGAAGATGTGGTGCAGTCCGAGCGGCATCATGTAGTCCACGCAGGCCTCGCGTGAGCGGAGCATCATGGAGAGGAGTGAAGAGTGAAGAGTGGAGAGTGAAGAATCAAAGAAGGTCTGGTTGAGCCATTCCTCGGCGATGGCCTCGGATGTCAGGAAGGGGTTCCATGCCAGTCGGCCGAAGGCGTACCAGTTGGCCTGCGAGAAGTGGTGGCCGCACCAGTTGCGGTCGAGCCCGATGTTGGCCACGCCGGCGATGCCCACCAGGCGGTCGGGGCTGACGAATCCGAAGAACTCACGCCACATGGGTGCGAGGTATACCAGGTGGCGCGACTGTCCGAGGTACTCCTGCGTGATTTGCAGCTCGGCCATCTGCTGCGTTTGCTTCATGTTGTCGAAGATAGGTGCGTAAGGCTCGCGGGGCTGGAAGTCGAGCGGGCCGTTCTTCGACTGCAGTATGACGTTCGGGCGGAACTGGCCGTCGAGTTCGCGGAATTCGGATACGGCCTGCTTGACGCGGTCCTCGCCCTTGTGCTTGGCCCCGTAGACGAACGAGCGCCACATGACGATGCCTCCGAAGGGCTGCAGGGCGTCGGCCAGCGTGTTGGCCCCGTCGGCATGCGAGCGATTGTAGTCGAAGGGGCCGGGCTGCCCCTCGCTGTTGGCCTTCACCAGGAAGCCGCCGAAGTCGGGAATCAGCTTGTAGATCTCGCGGGCCTTGGCCTTCCACCAGGCCTTCACCTGCGGGTTGAGCGGGTCGGCCGTCTTGAGCTTCTTGCCGCCGTTGACCCCTTTGACACCGACGTTCATCGGCGAGGCGAAGTTGACGGAGAGGTAGACGCGGATGCCGTAGGGCCGCAGGATGTCGGCTATCTCCTTCACCTT
The DNA here is from genome assembly GCA_946188155.1 of uncultured bacterium. Lineage (GTDB taxonomy): Bacteria > Bacteroidota > Bacteroidia > Bacteroidales > Bacteroidaceae > Prevotella. The sequence continues at coordinate 6,315 of CAMHUC010000052.1, forward strand.
ATTAATATAGGGTGTAGAGAGCATGCGTGGCGAGGCATTCACATTGTTGAGCACCGTGCCGTTGATACCTATCGAGGCATTAGCGCGGGCATATTCCTTGATGAGTGAAGGGTGAATTAACTCTTCACTTTCTTCCCAGAAGATGCTGCGGCCGGCATAGCCGCGCTCGATAGTGCCGTCGAGGTTGTCCCAGTGGTTCAGGATGCGCAGACGCCAGTAGGGTGCCGACGCTCCCTGCTCGCCGCGCAGCATGGCGTAGGCCCCGTAGAGCAGTCCCTGCTCGGTCTTGGCGCGGAGGGTGCTGCCGCTGATCTGGTAGCCCTCGTCGGGCAGCGACGGGTCGAGCACGAGGGTTGCCTCCTTGCCGGGGTAGAAGTTGCGTAGCTCCTGGGCCGCCAGGCATTCGGGGCCTGTGACCTTGGCAGTCCTGAGTGTGTCGTAACGTAGCCAGAGGCGGCTGCCGTCCTCGGCCTGAATAGTTAAGCTGGCGACGAGCGCCATCATGCTGACAATGAATTTCTTCATCTTTTAGTTGATAATTGGTAATCTGGATGCAAAGGTACGAATTTTTTGCGAACAAACCAAGAAATGCGCGACTATTTCTGCTGGTTGAGGTGCAGAAAACTTATAATGAAAAATATATTGCTGCGAAAGTTTGGCGATTTCGTGGAAAAGTGCTATCTTTGCAGAAAAATGTGTCAGTATGGGAGTTTATATCAATACGGGAAATGCCGGATTTCAGAGTTCGAGGAATGATGAGTATGTCGACAAGTCGGGGCTCATCGCTCTTGTCAACAAGACGCTGTTCACCCGCTCCCGCTTCAGCTGCGTGACGCGCTGCCGCCGCTTCGGCAAGTCGATGGCGGCCGAGATGCTCTGTGCCTACTATGACCAGTCGTGCGACTCACGCCCCTTGTTCGCCGACCTGCAGATAGCCCGCGACCCGCAGTTTGAGGCGCATCTGAACAAGCACCCCGTCATCTATCTCGACATCAGCGACTTCGTGACGCGCTACAAGGGGGAGCAGATTGTGGCACGGATGGATGCCGAGCTGCGGGCAGACATTGGCAAGGCCTATCCCGACGTGGCTCCCGAAGAGGGCGACGACCTGATGGCGCTGCTCATCCGTATTGTGGACAGTGGGCACCAGCCGTTTATCTTCATCATCGACGAGTGGGATGCCGTCTGTCGTGAGAACGAGCCAGGCGCTCAGGCCATGGACCGCTATGTGGACTGGCTCCGGCGAATGTTCAAGGGCGGGCAGTCGCAGCGCGTATTCGCGGGTGTCTATATGACGGGCATCCTGCCTATCAAGAAGTACAAGACAGAGTCGGCTTTGAACAACTTCCAGGAGTACTCGATGGTGAGTCCGAGGAAGATGGCCGGGTATTTCGGATTCAGGAAAGAGGAGGTGAGGGCACTTGCCGAGAAATACGGCATGGACTTCGACGAGCTGGTGAAGTGGTACGACGGCTATCAGATAGGCGACGAACAGTCCATCTTCAACCCCAACTCCGTGATGCAGGCCGTCAGCAGTGGCTATTGCCGCAGCTTCTGGGCCTCGACGGGGGCCTACGATGCCGTGTCCCACTACATCAAGCTGGACTACGAGGGCCTGCGCGACGACATCATCAGGATGCTCGCGGGTGGGCGATGCCCTGTGGACCCTACGGGCTTTCAGAACGACATGACCGTCGTGCGCTCGAAGGATGACGTGATGACCGTGTTGATACATTTAGGCTATCTGTCGTACGACTGGAAGGAGAGCGAGTGCTATATCCCTAATCGTGAAGTCGCAGGCGAAATGGTGAATGCCATCAAACTGAGCAACTGGAATTATGTGGCAGAGGCCATAGAGCAATCAAGGCTGCTGCTGAAGGCCACCCTCACTGGCGACGAGGAGGCCGTGGCCCGTGGCATAGCCGCTGCCCACGACGAGCATACCAGTATCCTGAGCTACAACGACGAGAACTCTCTGGCGTGTGTGCTGAGCATCGCCTACTATTATGCTGGCAACGACTACATTATCCATCGCGAGCTGGCCACGGGCAAGGGCTTTGCCGACCTGGTGTTCCTGCCCCGTAAGAACGTCAGCACACCTGCTATCATCGTAGAACTGAAATACAATCATGGCGCCGGGGAGGCCATCGCGCAGATCCGGCAGAGGGAGTATTTCGCCAAGGTGGCCCAGCACGCCAGCGGCCTGGTGCTTGTGGGCATCAGCTATGACCGTGAGACCAAGCAGCATGAGTGCCGTATCGAGAAATCGAAATAAATGCTAAATTATTTGTAAGTTTATCCGACAATTGCTATCTTTGCAGAAAAATAACCCATTAAAGAACTTTTAGATTATGACACTGATTATCGTCTTAGTAGTTGTTGCAGTCCTGGTCATCGGATGCATCAGCCTTTACAACAACCTCGTCAAGCTGCGTAACAACCGCGAGAATGCCTTCGCCAATATCGACGTGCAGCTGAAGCAGCGCCACGACCTGATACCGCAGCTGGTGGCCACCGTGAAGGGCTATGCCCAGCACGAGCGCGAGCTGCTGGAGCGCGTCACCCAGGCGCGTGCCGCTGCCATGAGTGCCACGAGCATCAACGACAAGATCCAGGCCGAGAATGCCCTGTCGAGTGCGCTGGCCGGGCTGAAGGTGTCGGTGGAGGCCTATCCGGAGCTGAAGGCCAACCAGAACTTCCTGCAGCTGCAGACGGAGATTGCCGACATCGAGAACAAGATTGCCGCCACGCGCCGCTACTTCAACACCGCCACCCGCGAGCTGAACAATGCCGTTCAGACCTTCCCCTCGAACATCTTCGCCAATATGTTCGGCTTCAAGAAGGAACCCATGTTCGAGATTCCGCAGGAGGACCGCGCCACCATCGAGAAGGCACCGGAGATTAAGTTTTAAGTGCTTAGAGTTTATGGTTTATAGTTTACAGTTTATAGATGATTACATTTGCTGGCAGATGGTTTGCAGGGCAATTATCTATAAACTATAAACTTTAAACTATAAACAAAAAAGGGAAACAGAATGAGATACGTAGGCATACAGAGCCAGATAAGTAGTAATAACCGCAAGAGCGCACTGCTGCTCATCGCATTCCCGGCCATCCTGCTGGGCATGATGTGGGTGTTTCTGGCGGCACTCAACTACTTCACTACGGGCTACTACGACCAGGCAGGCTACTTTGTGAACCAGCTGGATGCCGACTCGGTGAACCTGACCTTCGAGAAGGTGGCACCGTGGGTGGTGGGCGGCGTGGCCCTTTGGTTCGTCATCGCCTACTTCAGCAACACGAAGATGATACAGCACGCCACGGGGGCCCAGCCCCTGATGCGGCGCGAGAACCCACGGGTGTACAACATCGTGGAGAACCTCTGCATGGCCGGGGGCATGGAGATGCCGAAGGTGAACGTCATCGACGACCCGCAGCTGAACGCCTTCGCCAGCGGTATCGACAAGAACTCGTACACCGTCACCGTCACCACGGGGCTGCTCGACCGTCTGAACGATGAGGAGCTGGCTGGCGTGATAGGCCACGAGCTGACCCATATCCGCAACCGCGACACGCGGCTGCTCATCACGAGCATCATCTTCGTGGGCATCATCTCCACCGTGTTCACACTGGTGGTCAGGATGATCTATAACCGTATGTGGTTCGGTGGCTTCAGCAGCAGCAACGACCGCAATGAGAAGGGTGGGGGGCTGTCGACGATGGCCGTACTGATCATCGGGGCCGTCTGTGCCGGCATCGCCTACCTGTTCACCATGCTGACGCGCTTCGCCATCTCCCGCAAGCGTGAGTTCATGGCCGACGCCGGCGGGGCGGAGCTGTGCGGCAATCCGCTGGCACTGGCCTCGGCCCTGCGCAAGATTTCGGCCAATCCCGGACTGGGCGACGTGGAGCGTGAGGACATCGCGCAGATGTACATCATACATCCCAAGAAGCTGGGGCAGGGGCTGATGGAGTTCGTCAGCGGTCTCTTTGCCACCCATCCCAGTACGGAGGAGCGTATCAGGATACTGGAGCAGTTCTGATTGGTGATTACTCATCTTTCGGAAGTGCTTTCCTCGCCTGTGTTCCTTTGGCTGTAGGGCGTTTAGCTTGTCTAACGCCGCTCGGGGGATGATGCAAAAGGCGGCGTTTGACAAGCAAGACGCCCTAGAGCAGGCAGGGGAAGTTTCTTTATATAAAGGAATCTCGGATTTTTAGGAATTTAAGGTGATTAGTGTATAGTGAAAAGTGATGAAGAAATATCTTAGACTTGGAGCGCTGACCCTCCTGTTGGCAGCATATTCAGTGGCGATGGCCCAGAAAGCGGGCAGCTTCACGGTGGGAAAGAACATCTTCCTGCTCAACGGCGAGCCGTTTATCGTCAAGGCCGCCGAGGTACACTACCCCCGCATCCCCCAGCCCTACTGGGAGCACCGCATCAAGATGTGCAAGGCCCTGGGCATGAACACGCTGTGCATCTACGTGTTCTGGAACTACCACGAGCAGCAGCAGGACCAGTTCACCTTTGAGGGGCAGGCCGACGTGGCCGCCTTCTGCCGTCTGGCACAGAAGCACGGCATGTACGTCATCGTGCGCCCCGGGCCCTACGCCTGTGCCGAGTGGGAGATGGGCGGACTGCCCTGGTGGCTGCTGAAGAAGAAGGATATACGGCTGCGTGAACAGGACCCCTTCTTCATGGAGCGGGCCAAGCTCTTCGAAGAGAAGCTTGCCGAACAGCTGCGCCCATTGGCCATCTATAACGGAGGGCCTATCATCATGGTGCAGGTGGAGAACGAGTATGGCTCCTATGGCGAGGACAAACCCTATATGTCGGCCATGCGCGATATCGTGCGCCATGCCTGGGGACAAGAGATGACACTCTTCCAGTGCGACTGGAGCTCGAACTTCTGGAAGAACGGTCTCGACGACTTGACATGGACGATGAACTTCGGCACCGGTGCCAACATCGACCAGCAGTTCCGGCGCTTGGGCGAGCTGCGCCCTGATGCGCCGAAGATGTGCTCCGAGTTCTGGAGCGGCTGGTTCGACAAGTGGGGAGCGCGCCATGAGACGCGCCCTGCCAAGGCGATGGTCGAGGGCATCGACGAGATGCTCTCCAAGGACATCAGCTTCTCACTCTACATGACCCACGGCGGCACCTCCTTCGGCCACTGGGCGGGGGCCAACAGTCCCGGTTTCGCCCCCGACGTGACGAGCTACGACTACGATGCCCCCATCAACGAATACGGTCAGGCCACCCCGAAATACTACGAGCTGCGCCAGATGATGCAGAAGTACTCGGACAAGCAGCTGCCCGCCGTGCCGAAGGCCGCAGCCCCCATCATCACCGTGCCCAAGTTCGAGCTGAAGGAGTTCGCCTCGATGCTCGTAGGCGAGGATCCTGACCTGAAAGTGCCTGTGCGCAGCGGAAGCCTGCTGACCTTCGAGGAGATGGACATGGGGTGGGGCACGATGCTCTATACCACTACGCTGCCCGATATCGCCGTGAAGAGCGTGCTGACAGCCGACTGCCACGACTACGCCCAGGTGTTCGTCAACGGCAAGTACGTCGGCAAGATAGACCGTGTGATGAACGAGAAGAGCCTGCTGCTGCCCCCCGTCAGGAAGGGCGACAGGCTGGACATACTCGTGGAGGCCATGGGGCGCATCAACTTCGGACGGGCCATCAAGGACTTCAAGGGCATCGTCGGCGACGTGACCATCACGGCCGACATCGACGAGGCAGAAGTCACCTGGAAGCCCCGCCAGTGGACGCAGTACGCCATGACCGACGACTACCGCAAGGCCTCGAACGCCCTCAACCTGACGAAGGGCGGCAACCCCGTGGTCGAAGAGCAGAACGACCTGACCATCCGTCGCGGCTACTACCGTGGCTACTTTAATATTAATAAGGTGGGCGACACCTTCCTCAACTTCGAGACCTGGGGCAAGGGGCAGGTGTGGGTCAACGGCCACGCCCTGGGGCGCATCTGGAGCATCGGCCCCCAGCAGACGCTCTACCTGCCCGGCTGCTGGCTGAAGAAGGGGCGTAACGAGGTCATCGTGCTCGACATCATCGGGCCCCGTGAATCCGTCGTCTGGGGACAGGCGGCCCCCGAGCTCAACAAGCTACAGCTCGACAAGCCCTCCAAGCACAACAGCATCGCCGACAAGCCCGACCTGAACAGCATGGCCCCCGTCGCGTTGCGCGCAGGTGTCGGCTCCGCCGTCGCCTCTCCCCTCAATGGCTCCGCCGTCGCCCTCTCCGGCAACGGCTGGCAGACCTTCCGCTTCGCCGCCCCCCAGAAGGGCCGCTATCTGGCCATCGAGGTGCTGTCAGCCCAGAAAGCCGGCGACCGCACCGCCATCGCTGAGCTCTATCTGCAGGGTGCCGACGGCAAGCGCCTCAGCCGTGAGCCCTGGACCACGAAGTACGCCAGCTCGGAGGACGACAGTGCCAACCACACCGGCGACAAGGTCTACGACCTGCAGGAGTCAACCTACTGGCAGACCGAGAAACGGGCCGAATATCCCCACCTGCTGGTGATCGACCTCGGCTCCGAACAGACCGTCACCGCTCTCGAATACCTGCCGCGTGCCGAGCAGGGTACACCCGGAAGTATCAAGGACTTTAAGATTTATCTCTGGTAATTTATGAAAAGAGCCATCCTACCCCTGGCGGCTGCAGTGCTCGTCGTACTGACCGCCATATCGTGCAACGACCGCCAGATGCGTGAACTCAGGTCGGGCAGGGCCGACAGCCTGATCTTCGACGTCGGCGTACAGAAAAACTATGAGCGCATGCGACAGCTGGCCGACAGCTTTGAACTGACAGGCGACCTCTCGCAGCTCGGGGCTAACCGCTGGCGAGGCGTGTCCTACTACCGTCAGGGGCAGTACAGGATGGCTGAGATATGTTACCGCAAGGCCCTGGAGTGCGAGATCCTCGACGAGCAGGACCAGGTGAGCTATAACAAGTCGGCCCGACGGCTGTCGGAACTGCTGCTCGTCCGGGGCGACTACGAGGGTTCACTGCGCGTGGCCATGCCTGCCGTGCAGAAGATGGAAGAGTCGGGCATCGGCTCCGACATCGACTATGCCATCCTACTCAACAACATCGGCTGCTGCCAGCTCAACCTGGGGCGCGACGAGGAGGCCAACAAGAGTTTTCTCACGGCCCGGGGCCATTATGCCGCACGCTGGCAGACCGACAGTACGAGCCGCGGTTTCCAGGAGGCCGTCATCGGAACCGTATACACCAGTCAGGCCTATATCAACATGCGCCGCTATGCCGAGTCCATCTATTGGATTGACCGTACGGAGATGCTCTTAGGCATGTACCGTCAGCGACCCGACGCCCGCTCGGAATACTTCGACGAATACCAGGGACGCATCGAGATTATGCGTGCCGTGGCTAACCAGGGACTCGGTAAGGCCGACGAGGCGGCCGAGGCCTATAAGCGATTCCTGGAAACGGACTACTCCAAGACCGGTCCGGGACGTATCAACGCCAACGAATACTTGGTGGTGGCCGGGCGATACAAGGAAGCTGCCGACAACTACCGCTACCTCGACAAGACCCTCAATGACTGGGGCATGGCCGTGTCGCTCGACAATATCCAGCTCTACCTGCTGCCCAAGTATCAGGCCAATGCCAAGGCCGGGCGGCGCGACTCGGCCGTGGTGGCAGGAACGAAGCTGCTGGCCATACTCGACTCGGCCATCACGGAGAAGAAGAACAGCGAGACCGCTGAGCTGGCCACCCTCTACAACACCCAGCAGAAGGAGGCAGAGATAGCCGAACAAAAGGCTAACCTCACGCGCCTGCAGTTTATCGCTGTCGGGGCGGCGCTGCTCATCATCATCGTGTTCCTCTCCATCTTCATCTACCACCGCCATAGGGCTGCCAAGAAGCTGCAGCATGCCCACGAGCGACTGGAGGTGGCCCACGAGAAGCTGCAGCACGCCTACGACCGGCTGGAGGAGACCACCAAGGCCAAGGAGCGCATCGAGTCGGAACTGCGCATCGCCCGCGACATACAGATGTCGATGGTGCCCAACGTGTTCCCCGACCGCGAAGGCCTCGACCTCTATGCCACCGTCACGCCGGCTAAGGAAGTGGGAGGCGACCTGTATGGCTATCTGCTGTTAGGCGACGAGCTATACTTCTGCGTGGGCGACGTCAGCGGCAAGGGTGTGCCCGCCTCACTCTTCATGGCCCAGGCCACGCGGCTCTTCCGCACGCTGGCCACGCAGCACATGATGCCTGCCGAGATAGCCACCCGCATGAACGATGCCCTCACCGAGGACAATGAGCAGGGCATGTTTGTAACTCTCTTCATCGGACTCGTCGACCTGGCCAGTGGCACGATGAACTTCTGCAATGCCGGGCACAACCCGCCGGTCATCGGTAGTGCCGATGGCTACCAGTTCCTGGAGATGGAGTCGAATGCGCCTATCGGCCTGTGGCCAGGCATCGACTACGAGGGTGAGGTCAAGGAGGGGCTGAAGGGTTGCTCCCTGTTTGTCTATAGTGATGGTCTCAATGAGGCCGAGAACCGTGAGCAGGAACAGTTCGGCGACGATCGGATTATCGAGGTGCTCAGGCATACTGCCAACAAGACGGCCAAGGAGGTGATCAGTACCCTGGCCGTCGAGGTGGAGAAACATCGCAATGGGGCCGAGCCTAACGACGACCTGACGATGATGTGCCTGCGTGTAGGATGATGCCGCCGTTGGGCTGGATGGTCACCTTGGCCTGTCCTTTCTTGTCAGTCTTGAGTGAGGTGAGCGTGGGTTCGCCTTTCTTGTTGTCTACATAATACTGTAGTGCCTGTCCGGGCTGGAACATCGGGAGCTGGATTGTCAGTGTCAGTGGCTCCTTCTGGGCGTTGAGGCCAGCCACGTACCAGACACCGTTGGTGCTCTTGCGGGCCAACACCACGTATTGGCCTGGGTAGCCGTCGATGAGGCGCGTCTCTTCCCATGTGGTGGGCAGCTGGCGCAGGAAGTCCATCTCAAACTGTGGCAGCTCCTCGAGGTTGTTGGGCTGCATGGCCACGCACTGTACCGATGTCTGCATAGTGATGCCCGAGGCCAGCTCGAAGATGTCGGTGGTCTTGCGGGTGTGGCGGCTCTTGTTGTCCTTCGAGAGGTACTTGTTCATGATGATGCCGCCCCAGTCCATCGAGGCTGTGGTATTGCGGCAGAAGGGGTGGAGCGTCAGGTCGAAGGGCTGACGGATGGCTGCCTCCTCGTTGAAGAACACGTTCTCAGAAGCTAACACCGCTTCAGAGGCCACGTAGTTGGGGTACATCTTCTCCCAGCCGCGCGGTATGGTGCAGCCGTGGAACACCACCTGCAGCCCGTAGCGGTTGGCATCGCTGAGGATGTCCTCGTAGAGGCGCATCGTCTCCTGCTTGTCGCCGCCGAAGAAATCCACCTTGATGCCCTTGATGCCGATAGACTGCATCCACTTCATCTCCCGCTCGCGGGCGATGGCGGTGTTCATGCAGTCGCGGGGGCCTTGGGGCGCATCGTTGGCAAAGCCGTTGCTGTTATACCATAATAAAAGATGTACACCCTTCGACTGGGCATACTTCGACAGCTCGGCTATGCGGTCGCGGCCTATCTGCGTGTCCCACCAGTTGTCTACCAGACAGTACTCGAAGCCCATCGCTGAGGCCAGGTCGATGAAGCGCACCTGGTCGTCGTAGTTGATTGAGTTGTCCTGCCAGATGAGCCAGCTCCAGGTGTATCGTCCGGGCTTGTAGTCGGTGGAGGGTTGGTAGAGAGGCTCCACGAGGTCGTAAGGGATGGTGGTCTCCGCGATGTCCTTCAGGCTTCCCACGGTGACGGTGCGCCAGGGTGTCTTGCCGGGCAGGGGGATGGCGGAGAAGTCGGAGCCGAAGCCGTTGTTCTCGCCTCGGTCGGGGTAGGCGATGGTGTAGCCAGTGCCTGCCTGGTAGTCGGAGAGGTGGCTGCCGCAGTAGCCAGAGCCTACGCCCGTCTCACTGATGAGGAGCCAGGAGGGGGGGGCGGATGCTCCGGGCTTTCCGGATTTCCCGGATTTTCCGGATATTCCGGTTTTTCCGGTTTTTCCGGTTTTTCCGGTTTTTCCGGGTAAATGGAAGAGCACGGGGAATATGTAGCCGTGGCCGTAGCGCGAGGGCTCCGTCATGGGAGCGTCTGCAGAATAGGTTTCCTCGTAGCTGGGCTTCGTCTGCTCCCAGCCCGTTTCGGGGCCTATCTGCGGGGAGATGAAGGTGGTGGTGCCGTCGGGCAGGCAGAAGCTGCTCAGTTCACTGAGGATGCGCACTCGCTTATAGTCCTTCTTCAGGAATTTCTGACGCGGCAACTCGTAGCGGAAGGCGATGTCGCGGTTGCTCACCTGGAAGATGAGGCTCATCCGCATGCTGTCCTGATTCTGCACATCGACGGTCAGACGGTTGGCCTTGTAGTCGCCACTGCCGGCCTTTGTGCCACGCATCTGATAGTGGCTTTCCACTGTGTCGCTCTTCTTGCCGGTCATCTTCAGCCCACGGGTAAAGTCGCCGATGCTGGTCTTCAGCCCCAAGGCCGATGGCTCCAAGACGGTATTGTTGCCAAGGGTGGCACTGTAGTACAGTCGTCCGCCGTCATCACTCACTGTCACCGTCAGTTGTCCGTCGGGTGATGTCACACTCACGTTGTCTGCCGGCACACTCGTGGCGGCCAGCCATGTCATTGCGAAAAGGAGTAGTTTCTTCATCACGTTCTGTTGATTGTCTGTGCAAAGGTAATGATTATTTTTGGGAATCAGATACTTTTCCGTGATTTTTCTCCTGTAGCCACTGAAATATCAGAAATTGTTAGTACCTTTGCGGCATGAAAGTGCGAATAGGTGTGACATTGCTCCTGGGCGTGGCCGTATTCTGTTTCTGGGGTTACATGCGCCCGTGGATGATCGTGGCGCGGGAGTCGATGCAGCTGTTCCTGTGGAATGGCGACTATCTGGCCGACCGTCTGACGGAGCCGGGTGGCGCTGCGAGATACATTGGCGAGTTCCTGGGGCAGTTCTTCAAATATATTACATACGGTGCGTGGATCAACGCCCTTGTGCTGATGGCAGTACAGTGGCTCGCTTGGCTGTTGCTGCGCCGCCTCTGGCAGTCGTGGGTGGCCTACGGCGTGTCGTTCGTGCCGGCTCTGCTGCTGTGGTACCTCATGTGCGACATCAGCGTGCCGATGACGCTTCCCGTGGCTGTGCTGCTGTTGCTGTCAGTGATGGCACTGATGCCGGCGAGCAGGACTGTGAGTCTATGGCTCTCTGTGGTGCTGGTGCCCGTCGTCTACTGGCTGGCCGGCCCCGTGGCAATCCTGCTGCCGCTGTACCATCTGCGCTGGCTTGGCAGGCGGAAGGGCAGGGCAGTGGTGGAGACGGCTGCACTCTCGCTGCTGTTGCTCGGCTCGCTGTTGGCGAGCAGTCGGCTGGTAAACTATCCGCTCCGAATGGTGGCATCGGGTATCGACTACCGTCTGCGACTGCCCGACAAGATCGGCAGCCTCGAGGAGATGGAGTACGACTACCTGCAGCGGCTGGGCAGCTGGGATGCCATCGTGGAGCGGTCGGAGGCCCGTGCTCCCGAGTCGCTCTCGTGCCAGCATGTGGTGCGGCTTGCCAAGTGGTATCGCAAGCAGATCGGCGAGGAGGATATGAAGGAGGTCGTGTCGCACACCAACCGGGTGCTGACCAGTTACGTGTCGGCCTTGATGATGAGCGATGTATATATGCATCTGGGCATGGTCAGCATGGCCCAGAGGGCCGACTTCGAGGTGCTGGAGGCTTCTACGAACTATAACAAGAGCGGGCGGGCCCTGGCCCGACAGGTGGAGACCTGTCTCGTCAGGGAGCAGTACGAGGTGGCGCTGAAGTATATCTCGCTGCTCGAACAGACCATCTTCTATCGGGATTTTGCGCAGCGGATGCGACGGCTGGCAGAACATCCCGAGCTGATAGAGCGGGATCCCTACTACGGCCCCCTAAAGAAGGTGGCAGAACAGACGGTAGACGGCTTCTTTATATAATAACGTGATAACGGAATAACGAGATAACGTGATAACGGAATAACGAGATAACGTGATAACGGAATAACGAAATAATGACATTAATCATGATGAGAGTCCCCCTCTACGCTATATGCCTGCTTGCATTTTTCGCCTGTTCTTCGCGGCCAGAGAATGTGCAGCAGACGGATGCCCTGCCAGAGATATTCCCCGACTACGTGGGAGTGACGGTGCCTGCAGAGATAGCACCGCTGGACTTCTGCATGGCCGATGAGGCCTTTACTGCCGTCGACGTGGAAGTGAGGGGCCGCAAGGGCGGCTCGCTTCATGCCAACGGCAGTTATGCCGGCTTTGACATCGATGCGTGGCACGCGCTGTTGGCGGCCAATCGCGGCAGTGAGATAGAGGTGACGGTGTGTGCTGAGAAGGACGGTCGCTGGCTGCGCTTCAAGCCGTTCCCGATCAGCGTCAGCAGACATCCCCTTGGAGAGTGGGGCGTCACCTATCGCCGCGTTGCTCCCGGCTATGCCCTCTTTGGACTGATGGGGCTCTATCAGCGCGACCTGGGCAGTTTCGAGGAAACGCCAATCCTGCAGAGCAGTCAAATTCCCGGCCAGTGCCTGAACTGTCATACGTCTAATCGTACCAACCCCGACCAGTATGTGTTCCATGTGCGAGGCGAGCACGGGGCCACTGTTATCGGCCGCAACGGTAAGGCCGAACTGCTCAATGCCCGTAACGAGTATCTTGGCGGCTCGATGGTCTATCCCTACTGGCATCCCGGCGGGCGCTTTCTGGCCTTCTCCACTAATAAGACTTTGCAGATGTTCCATACGGCGCGTCACAGGCGCATCGAGGTCTATGATGCCTCGTCGGACGTGTTTGTATATGATACCGAGACGCACGAAGTATTGCGCGACAGCCTCATCATGCAGAAGGATTGGGCGGAGAACACCCCAGCCTTCTCGCCCGACGGGCAGTGGCTCTACTTCATCACCTCCCGGCAGCAGGACTATCCCGACGGCTTCGACAAACAGAAGTACAGCCTCTGCCGAGTGGCTTTCGACGCTTCCAAGCCAGGCTACGGAACAGCGGTGGACACACTGGTAAGCACGACCCAGACAGGCAAGAGCGTGTCATGGCCCAGGCCTTCCTACGACGGACGCTTCCTGATGTACACCCAGGCGGACTATGGCTACTTCACCGTATGGCATCCGGAGGCCGATCTGTGGTTGCTCGACTTGAGGACGGGCCAGACGCGTCCCGTCAGTGAGGTGAACAGCCCGCGTGCCGAGAGCCTGCACAACTGGAGCACTAACAGTCGATGGTTCCTCTTCACCAGCCGTCGCGACGACGGGCTGTACACGAAGCTGTACTTCTCGTCGATGGATGAGCAGGGGCGCGCCACGAAGCCTTTCCTCCTGCCCCAGCGTAATCCGAGGCAGTATTATGCCCGTCTGCTCTATTCCTATAACACCCCCGACTTCGCCTCCCGTCCGCTGGAATTAGACGCACGACAAATGGGCACCCGTATCGAGCGTGACGAACGAGTGCCCACTAAGTGAGTGGTGAGAGGTGAGTGCTGCTGTTAAAGCAGCTGGTCTTGCTCGATGTCCTTGAAGTACTTGTAGGTGCTGACCTTCAGCTCGTCGGCAGCGTCCTCGTCGCATACGATGATGCCGTGGGCATGCATCTGCAGGGCCGAGATAGTCCACATGTGGTTGATGCTTCCCTCGATGGCTGCCTGTAGGGCACGGGCCTTTAGGTGGCCGTTGGCCAGGATCATCACCTCGCGTGCATCCATCACTGTGCCTACGCCAACGGTCAGCGCATGTGCCGGCACATTCTCCGGGTTGCCGCCGAAGAAGCGGCTGTTGGCAATGCGGGTGTCGGTGGTGAGGGTCTTCATGCGGGTGCGGCTGCGGAGCGAGCTCCCCGGCTCGTTGAAGGCGATGTGGCCGTCGGGGCCGATGCCGCCGATGAACAGGTCAATGCCTCCTGCCTCCTCGATCATCTTCTCATAGTTGGCACACTCGGCTATCAGGTCGGGGGCGTTGCCGTTGAGTATGTGGATGTTCTCCTTCGGGCAGTCGATGTGGTCGAACAGGTTGCGGGCCATGAAGGCATGGTAGCTCTCGGGGTGACTCTCGGGCAGTCCGACGTACTCGTCCATGTTGAAAGTGATAACATTCTTGAACGATACCTGCCCGGCACGGCACGCCTCCACCAGGGCGTTGTACATGCCTACGGGTGATGAGCCTGTGGGGAGGCCCAGTACGAACTTGTGATCAGGTGTGGGGCGGAACTCGTTGATACGCTTGATAACGTGGCTGGCTGCCCACTGCGACAGTTTCTGGTAGTCGGTTTGGATAATTACTCTCATAATGTTTTGTTTTTGGTTCGTGAATTTTTTGGCAAATATACGATAATTATTTCTTTTTCGCCACGGATTAACACGGATTAACACGGATTTTTTTCCTGCGCGGATATTATTCGTTATCTTTGCACACATTATTTAGTTTATAGTTTACAGTTTATAGTTTACAGTTTACAGTTGAAAGAATTTGTTATATCCGAGGCAAAGGCTGAAACCGCCGTGCTCGTTGGCCTGATCACCAAGGAGCAGGATGAGGCCAAGACCAATGAGTATCTTGACGAGCTGGAGTTCCTGGCCGATACGGCTGGAGCCGTCACCGTCAGGCGCTTCACACAGCGCGTGGGCGGACCCAGCCAGACGACATACGTGGGCAGCGGCAAGTTGCAGGAAATCAAGGCATACATCAAGCAGCAGCAGGATGCCTACGACGAGTGGGCTGAAAGTCTTAGAGGTGAGAAGGAAGAGGTGAGAGGTGAGAGGATAGACTCGCCGCAGAACTATCCTCTCCCCTCTAACCCTCCCCAGCCCGTGGGCATGGTCATCTTTGATGACGAACTCTCTGCCAAGCAGATACGTAATATCGAGAAGGAGCTGCAGGTGAAGATCCTCGACCGCACGTCGCTCATCCTCGACATCTTCGCCATGCGCGCCCAGACGGCAGAGGCCAAGACGCAGGTGGAGCTGGCCCAGCACCGCTATATGCTGCCCCGCCTGCAGCGCCTGTGGACCCACCTGGAGCGTCAGGGCGGTGGCTCCGGCTCTGGCGGCGGAAAGGGGTCGGTGGGTCTGCGCGGCCCTGGTGAGACACAGTTGGAGATGGACCGCCGTATCATCCTCCACCGCATCACCCTGCTCAAGCAGCGCCTCCAGGAGATAGACCAGCAGAAGACCACCCAGCGCAAGAATCGTGGCCGCCTCATCCGTGTGGCCCTCGTGGGCTATACCAATGTGGGGAAGTCGACGATGATGAATCTGCTCTCCAAGAGTGAGGTGTTCGCAGAGAACAAGCTCTTCGCCACCCTCGACACCACGGTGCGCAAGATGACGATAGAGAACCTGCCCTTCCTGCTGGCCGACACCGTGGGCTTCATCCGCAAACTGCCCACCGATCTGGTTGACTCCTTCAAGTCCACCCTCGACGAGGTGCGCGAGGCCGACCTGCTGGTGCATGTGGTGGACATCTCCCATCCCGACTTCGAGGAGCAGATCAGCGTGGTCGAGAATACCCTGAAGGAGCTGGGCTGTGCCGACACCCCGGCGATGATCGTGTTCAACAAGATTGATGCCTATACATGGGTGGAGAAGGAGGCCGACGACCTGACGCCGGAAACGAAGGAGAACGTGACGCTGGAGGAGCTGAAGAATACGTGGATGGCCCGTTCGGCCGACGGCGGGCGCTATCTGGAGTGCGTGTTCATCTCAGCACGCCAGAAAGAGAATATCGACGAGCTGCGCCAGGTGCTCTACAAGCGGGTGCGCGAACTGCACGTGCAGAAGTATCCCTATAACGATTTTTTATACCAAGACTATGAGTGATTACAGACAACTGACACAAAGTGAGATTGAGATTCTAGAGAATAACGTCTGCTGGGCAGAAGACTGGCAGCGCGTTCTGGTGGCTGAGGACTTCAAGCCCTACAACTTCCACCGAGTGGTGTTCTATGGCGACATCCGGCTGGGCAGGTTTGCCAAGCAGGTGGAGGTGACCAAGGGCTTCTTCAAGCATTCCGGCATCAACGATGCCACGCTGCGCAATGTGACCGTGGGCAACGACTGCCTGATAGAGAAGGTGGGCAACTATATCAACAACTACACCATCGGCAACGACTGCTACATATCTAATATATGTACGCTTGAGACCACCGACGATGCCACCTACGGCGAAGGCTCTGTCATCTCCGTGCTCAACGAGATGGGCGACGGCAACGTCACCATCTTCCGCGAGCTGAACTCACAGGTGGCCTCGTTCATGGTGAAGCACAACCGCGACCGTCAGCTGCGCCGCATTCTGCAGCAGATGATCGAGGACGAGCTGCGCGTGACGCGCCCCGAGCGCGGCATCATCGGCAACAACGTGAAGATCATCAACTCGAAGGACATCACCAATACCGTCATCAAGGGCTATTGCGAGATTAGCGGTGCCGCACGCCTGTCGGAATGCACCGTGATGTCGTCGATGGACGCCCCAGTGTTCATCGGCACTGGCGTCATCTGCGAGAACAGCATCATCTGCGACGGCTGCTCAATCAACAACTCCGTGAAGATGCAGGACTGCTTCGTGGGCGAAGCCTGCCAGATCACCAACGGCTTCACGGCCGAGGCCAGCCTGTTCTTCGCCAACTCGTTCATGGCCAACGGCGAGGCCTGCGCTGCCTTCTGCGGACCCTTCTCGGCCTCCCACCATAAGAGCTCGCTGCTCATCGGCGGCGAGTTCTCGTTCTATAATGCCGGCTCGAACACCAATTTCTCCAACCACGCCTACAAGATGGGACCGCTGCACTACGGCACGCTGGAGCGAGGCACCAAGACCGCCTCGGGGGCCTATATCCTCATGCCGGCCACCATCGGCGCCTTCAGCGTATGCTTCGGCAAGCTGATGCACCATCCCGATACGCGCAACCTGCCCTTCTCCTATCTCGTGGCCTACGGCGACGACTGCTATCTGGTGCCGGGCCGCAACATCACGACGGTGGGGCTCTACCGCGACATCAAGAAATGGCCGAAGCGCGACAAGCGCTCCAGGCAGTCGCGAAAGTCGATCATCAACTTCGACTGGCTGTCACCGTTTACCGTGGGCGAGATCATGGAGGGCATCAAGATACTGAAAGCCCTGCGGGAAGCCAGCGGCGACAACGTCTCCACCTATAACTTCCATGAATACGTCATCAACGCCTCGTCGCTGCGTAAGGGTCTGAAGTACTACGACATCGCCCTGCGCATCTATATGGGTGCCGTGCTGAAGCGCGCCCAGAAAGAGGGCTTCTTCGGCGAACCGAAGAGTGAGATAGGCAAGGGACGCTGGGTAGACCTCAGCGGACTGCTGATGCCTGAGAGCGAAGAGATGCGCATCGTCGAGGATATCAAGAGCGGGGCCATCGAGAATATACAGCAACTGCTCGACCGCTTCGTCGACATCAACGACCGCTACAGCGACTACCGCTGGGCATGGTCATACCAGATGATACTCGACTACTATGGACTGGAGGAGATCACAGAGGCCGACGTGGAGCATATCCGTGCCGACTATGTCCGTGCCCGCAGGGCCTGGATTGCCGAGATCCGAAAGGATGCCGAGAAGGAGTATCAGATGGGCGACGTGGAGCAGGAGGTGTATGAGGACTTCTTGAGCAAACTTGATCACGAAATAGATTATGAGAATTAGTTCTCACGGATTTGTTTTAGGTCACGCAGATCTCACGGATCTCACAGATTTTTGAATCATAAATGATTCTGATCTCACAGATTTATTGAATCCTTTGGATTCTGATCTCACGGATTGATGAATTAGTAATTTTAAGTATAAAGGAATGACAGAGAATGAATTGACATACCAGATAAGAGGAGCAATATGGGACGTCTATAACGCCCTCGGACCCGGACTCCTGGAATCGGTCTACGAAGAGGCACTGTGCTATGAACTTACGCTGCGCGGACTCAACGTAGAGCGCCAAAAACAGGTGCCGATAAACTATAAAGGCATGATGATAAAGACAGACTTGAGGCTTGACCTGATGGTAGAAGATTCGATTATCATAGAACTAAAATCTGTAGAGGAACTGAAACCTGTTTTCTACAAACAGACCAAGACCTATCTGAAATTGACGAATAAGCATTTGGGCCTACTTGTAAACTTCGGTGAGCATGACATGAAAGAAGGCATTCATCGCATCATTCTCTGATAAAAATCTGTGAGATCAGAATCCAAAGGATTCAATAAAATCTGTGAGATCAGAATCCAAGGGATTCGATAAAATCTGTGAGATCCGTGAGATCTGTGTGACACAAAAAAATCCGTGTGCAATAAAACCCATTGGCGTGAATTAAGAAATAGATATAAAAATGAGATTAAAACTAATTTTAGCCGCCTCGATGCTGCTCGGAATGAGCGCACAGGCCAAGGACTATAAGTACGAGACAGTGGAGGGCGACCTGATGCAGACACGCATCTATACCCTCGACAACGGACTGAAGGTGATGCTCTCCGTGAACCCGGAGAAACCCCGCATCCAGACCTACATCGTGGTGCGCACAGGCTCGAAGAACGACCCCGCCGAGACCACCGGACTGGCCCACTACCTGGAGCACCTGATGTTCAAGGGCACACGACAGTTTGGCACCACCAACCCCGATGCAGAGGCCCCGCTGCTTGACAAGATCGAGCAGTGCTACGAGCGGTACCGCCTGTTGGCTGACCCTGCCCAGCGGAAGGCCAAGTACCATGAGATAGACAGTATCTCGCAGGCGGCTGCCCAGTACTTCATCCCCAACGAGTACGACAAGCTGATGGCTGCCATCGGTGCCGAGGGCACCAACGCCTTCACCTCGAACGACGTGACCTGCTACACCGAGGATATCCCCTCCAACGAGATTGACAACTGGGCCAAGATACAGGCCGACCGCTTCCAGAACATGGTCATCCGCGGTTTCCACACCGAGTTGGAGGCTGTCTATGAGGAATATAACATGTACCTGACTGATGACGGCGACAAGGTGTGGAGTGCCCTGGGCAAGAAACTCACGCCGACGCACCCCTACGGCCTGCAGACCACCATCGGCACGCAGGAGCACCTGAAGAACCCGTCGATCGTCAACATCAAGAACTACTTCCGTAAGTGGTACGTGCCCAACAACGTGGCCATCTGCATGGCCGGTGACTTCGACCCCGACAAGACCATCGCCATCATCGACAAATACTTCTCCGGCTGGAAGCCCGGTGCCGACGTGTCGCAGCCCGCGTTCCCCGTGCAGAAGCCGCTATCGGCACCCGCCGACACCACGGTCGTAGGCCAGCAGGCGGCACAGGTGCTCGTGGGATGGCTGGGCAAGAAGGCCGCCGACCTGCAGTGCGACACGCTCACTGTGATTAGTAAGATACTGAGCAACGGCAAGGCAGGTCTCTTCGACATCAACCTCAAACAGCAGATGAAGGTGCTCAGCGCCGGCTCCGGCCTGGAGGACCAGCAGGACTACTCTACCTTCCTCCTGATGGGTTCGCCCAAGGAGGGACAGCCGCTCGAGGAGGTGAGGGGCCTGATGCTGGCAGAGGTGGAGAACCTGAAGCAGGGCCGCTTCTCCGACGACCTGCTGCCGAGCATCGTCAACAATATGAAACTGAACTATATGCGCGGCCTCGACGATAACCGCTGGCGCGTCGGCCAGATGTTGTCGGCATTTATCAGCGGATGCTCCTGGCAGCAGCAGACGGGGCGCATCGACCGCATCGCCAAGATGACCAAGGAGCAGGTCGTGGCATTCGCCAACCGCTTCTTCACCAACGGCTATGCCACCGTCTTCAAGCAGCAGGGCGTGGACTCCACGCAGAAGAAGATTGAGAAGCCCGCCATCACCCCCATACCCACCAACCGCGACCTGATGAGCCAGTTTGTGAAGGATGTACAGAATGCTCAGGTGGAGCCTATACAGCCCAAGTTCGTAGACTTCGGCAACGAACTGGTGCGCACCGAGACCAAAGGCCGTCTGCCGCTTGTCTATAAGAAGAATGAGCAGGACAGCCGCTTCACACTCAGGTTCCGCTATGACTTCGGACAGCAGGACGACAACCGCTACGACATTGCCAGTGGCTATCTCGACTACGTGGGCACCGACACCCGAACGGCTGCCGAGATCAAGCAGGCCTTCTACCGCCTGGCATGCAGTTATTCGGTCAGCGTGAATGCCGACAACCTCAACGTCTCGCTCTACGGACTGGAGGAAAATCTGCCGCAAGCCCTGCAGTTATTAGAGGACTTGCTCCGTCATGCCAAGGCCGACAAGGCATCCTACGACGAATATGTCCGGCTGGTGCTTAAGGCGAGGGCAGATGCCAAGAGCGACCAGCGCACCAACTTCGCCCGCCTGACGGCCTACGCCAAATACGGTGAGCATAACAGCCAGCGTGACAGGATGAGTGCCGACCAGTTGCGACAGGCCGACCCGCAGCAGTTGCTCTCGCTGATAGCAGGACTGGCAGACATGAAGCACACCGTGCTCTATTATGGCACCCGTACGCCCAAGGAACTCTCCAAGGTGCTGGCCGACTGTCACAAGACGCCCCGCCAGTTGGCCGACGTGCCCCGGGGCAAGCCCTATACGCTGCAGCCTGCCACGAAGGACTGGATATGGCTCGCACCCTACGATGCCAAGAATATCTATATGCAGATGTATCACAACGAGGGGCGCAACTGGAGTCCAGAGGGGGAGGCCATCGTCGACCTCTTCAATGAGTATTATGGCGGCGGCATGAACGGTATCGTGTTCCAGGAACTGCGCGAGGCACGCGGACTGGCCTACAGTGCATCGGCCTACTACGTCACTCCCGACAAGAAGGGACGTAAGGAGTACTACCAGACCAGCATCATCACCCAGAACGACAAGATGATGGACTGTGTCAACCAGTTCCACGCCATCCTCAACGAGATGCCTGCCAGCGAGACGGCCTTCCAGATTGCCAAGGACGCGCTGACCAAGCAACTGGCAAGCCAGCGCACTACTAAGTTCGGCGTCATCAGCGCATGGCTGACGGCACAGCGCCTCGGCCTCGACTACGACCTGAACGAGAAGGTCTACAACGCCCTCCAGGCACTCACCCTGCAGGACCTCGTCGACTTCGAGAAGGAGCGCATGGCCAACAAGCACTACCGCTACATTATCCTCGGTGACGAGAAAGAACTCGACATGGAGGCTCTACAGAAGATCGCTCCCGTCAAACGGCTGACAACGGAGGAGATTTTTGGGTACTAACAGAGGCTTTTCTTCTGACAACGAATTAATAGAGCCTTTTCTTCTGACAACGAATTAATAGAGCCTTTTCTTCTGACAACGAATTAAGACGAATTACACGAATTGTACAGATTAAGACGAATTGCACTGATTAAGACGAATGAAACGAATGAAACGGAATGTTTTACGGATTTCACAAATTGGCTGCACGCAAGCAATCGCTGCTTGCAGCGAACAATTCGTGAAATCAATAATAATTCGTGAAATTCGTCTTAATTCGTTGTTTAAAAAAGATGTTTAAAAAAGTTGTTTAAAAAAGATGTTTAAAAAAGATGTTTGAGAATAAAGTATAATCGCTAACTAAAAGTATTAAGTAAATTGTTATGGCAAAACCAGTAGAATTCAAGTATGCCCCGATGTTCCAGATGGGCGAAGACAAGACAGAGTATCGCCTTTTGACCAAGGACGGTGTCAGCACCGCCGAGTTCGAGGGCAAACAGATTGTAAAGGTGTCGAAGGAGGCCCTGACGCTGCTGGCCCAGCAGGCCTTCCACGACGTGGAGTTCATGCTGCGCCGCGAGCACAACCTGCAGGTGGCCCAGATTCTCAACGACCCCGAGGCCTCGGAGAACGACAAGTATGTGGCCCTGCAGTTCCTCCGCAACGCCGAGGTGGCTGCCCGTGGCATCCTGCCCTTCTGCCAGGACACCGGCACCGCCATCATCCACGGTGAGAAGGGACAGCAGGTGTGGACGGGCTTCGAGGACGAGGAGGCCCTCTCGCTCGGCGTGTTCAACACCTTCACCCAGGACAACCTGCGCTACTCGCAGAACGCCCCGCTGACGATGTACGACGAGGTGAACACCCG
>CAMHUC010000053.1 GCA_946188155.1 uncultured bacterium
GAAGTGTTAAAATGACGAAAGTCCCTCAAAATGAGAGACTTTCTAATAGTTGTTCTGAATTGTTCAGAGTTGTTTTAGTCATTCTACTTTCCCACGCAGAAATTAGAGAAGATGTTGTCCAGTGTTTCCTGAGGGGTTATCTGGCTTCCTGTAATCTCGGCTAGCACGTTGATAGCTTGACGGAGATTCTCGGCAATTAGGTCGGTGCTGAGATTCTGCTCCAAGCTGTCAATAACCTGTTGGGTACTTTCGTGAGCGCGGATCAGGGAATCGTAATGACGCGCATTGGTGATGATGATGTCACTCTCCTGGCCTATGAGTCCGTCGTTTTTTGCCTCTTCGAATATTTTGCGCTTGAGGGTATTGATGCCAGTACCATGCTTTGCACTGATACAGGTCATTGGCACCATATTAGGCACGAAATGCTCCATGTCATAGAGGTCGCATTTGTTGAGTACGTCCAGTTCGCGCTTTCCTTTTGTGAGTTCAGCCATTTTGAGGATTTCACTTCTGGCAGGCAGCGTGTCGAAGAGCCAGATGACGATGCGTGCTTTCTCGATGGCCCTCATGGTACGTTCGATGCCGATACGTTCTATTTCGTCGGTCGTCTCTCGAATGCCTGCTGTATCTATGAATCTGAACTTCACTCCGTCAATTTCTATTTCGTCCTCGATGGTATCGCGGGTGGTACCGTGAATACTGGAGATGATAGCGCGGTCGTCGCCCACGAGTTTGTTGAGCAGAGTGGACTTTCCTACATTGGTTTTTCCCACGATGGCAACGGGTATTCCATGCTTGATGGCCTGGCCCTGTTTGAAAGTTCCTGCAAGTTCGCGAATACGGGCATCCGTAATTTCGGCCAGTTCCAGCAGTTCTGCCCGGTCAGCGAATTCAAGGTCTTCATGATCGGAGAAGTCTAGTTCGAGTTCGAGCAGCGAGGTGAGTTTCAGTAGCTCATTGCGCAGCAGTACCAGCTCGTTGGAGAACTGACCTTTGAGCTGCGAGATAGCTGCGAGATGGCTGGCCTTGTTGCTGGATGCGACGAGGTCGGCCACAGCTTCTGCCTGCGAGAGGTCCATCTTGCCATTGAGATAAGCCCTCATGGTGTATTCACCTGGTTTTGCCATTCGGCATCCATGCTCAAGAAGCATTTCTAACACTCTGTTCAATATGTAGATTGAACCGTGGCAAGATATTTCGACAGCGTCTTCGCCGGTGTAGCTGTGTGGTGCTCTGAATACGGATACAAGAACTTCGTCGATTAGCTCGGAGCCGTCGAGGATGCGAGCGAAATGGATGGTGTTGGCAGCACAACAGTCGCAGTGAACAGAACAGATGGAAGAAACGGCAGCGAATGCTTCTGTGCCGCTGACTCGAATGATGCCGAGGGCTCCTCCTGGAGCTGTGGCAAGGGCGCAAATGGTTTCGTTCATATTTTTGTTAGGGTGTTGCGGAGCTACCGTGAGTATACTAAATGCGATCGAGCACTTTCTGGATGAGCGTGTCGATACTGTTCTTATATTCTGTGTTCATTTTCTGGGCGTAGCGGTTGGCGATGACCATGCAGCAGGTCATGGCACGATGGCCCAGGATAGAAGCGAGGCCTGCAAGAGCGCTTGACTCCATTTCGTAGTTGCAGATCTTCATGCCGTCATATTCGAAGGACTCTATCTTGTTGTTCTGGTCGGGGTCGACCACGTTGGCACGCAGTATACGTCCTTGTGGGCCATAGAAGCCACCGCAGGCAGCGGTATAGCCGTGTATCATGTCGTTCTGGGCAATCTGGTTGACAAGGCTTTCGTCGGCTACGGCCACGTAGGGATTACCCAGGATTGGATTCCAGTTCATGTGCTTCCTGAACGCCTTCTCGAGCTGTAGGTCGCACACTTTGTTGCGGTCGGCATAGTAGTTTAGCAGGCCGTCGAGGCCGATGCTCTTCACGCTGGCGATGAACGAGCCGGTGGGTGTGAATGGCTGCAGTCCGCCGCATGTGCCGATGCGCACCATTGTTAGTGTGCGGTGTTCTTGGCGTTCCTCGCGGGTCTTATAGTCGATGTTGGCAAGGGTGTCGAGTTCGTTGGCCACGATGTCAATGTTGTCGCAGCCGATGCCGTGACTCTGGCAGGTGATGCGTTTGCCTTTGTAGGTTCCGGTGATGGTGTGGAACTCTCTGCTCTGCACCTCACACTCGCGTGAGTCGAAATGGTCGGCCACTGTGTTTACACGGGCAGGGTCGCCCACGAGGATTACGCGGTCGGCCAGCTGTTCCGGCTTCAGATGCAGGTGGAAGCAGGAGCCGTCGGCATTGATAATCAGTTCGGATTCAGGAAATTGTCTTTTGTCCATAGAGTCTCATTTTTTGTTGATGACTTCATTCTCTGCATTGCGTATTCTTTTTCCGAGCAATTTCAGCTCCTTGACATTTTGCTCATACTGGCGTTCGCTTTCGAGTATCTCCTTCCGGAGGATGTCGCGGTCGCTCTTACGGGCCTTGGCATAGAAGCTGCGCGACTTGTCGAGGTTCTCCTTCAGTTCCTCCTGGTGTTTAATCATCGACAGATACTCCTTGAAGAGCACGTCGTTGTCGGGTGCCTTGAATTGCGAGGGGGAGGTGTAGGTCACGCGGTCGTTGACGACAAAGTCAATCCGTCTGCTGTCGGCGTTGCCCGTGGCCGTCTTGCGGCGTTGCTGGTTTCTGAGGCTCTCCAGTCGTGCGAGAGCTGTCTTTCGTTCCTTGCCGTTGCCCCAGGTGTCGGCTATGCGAGTGATGTCGGCCCTTGAGTGCAGCTGGCTGTCGGTGAAATTGTCCGTGTTATAGGTGCGTCGCGTGGTTGGCGGGATGAATGTGTAGACACAGACCTTGCCTGCCGGCTGGCGGCGGTCGGTCGCGAAGTAGCCGATGTTGGCCATCTCGTCGATAGCATACAGATAGTCGTTGGCTTCCGAGTTGAAAGGCATGCCTAGGTTCTCAGGCTTGAAGAAGTTGCCGTTTTCGGAGTCGCTTCGCGTCACGAAGATGTCGTAGCCTCCGATACTTTCGGAACCCTTGGCGGCGAAGTAGAGCGTGATGCCGTCGGCCATCATGAATGGGTAGTTGGCCGAGCTGATGCCCTCTTCGATGCCCGTCAGGGGGATAGGTGTTCCCCATTCCTGTCCGAGTTTGTCAGCCGTATAGAGCCAGAGCTGCCCTTGGTCATTTACGTTCGAGAAGTAGCACTTGTTACCCATCTCGTTTAGGTAGACGAAGCCGTCGGAGGGTTCCTCATTGCCGACGAACTGGTCGTAGGGTGCCATCCGTCCTGACTCAGGATTGAGGCTGATGGCGTCGAGGACGTGTTTCTTGTCGATAACCGTACTGTCGATGAACACTATCTGCTGGGTCAGTTCCCGCATTTCAGTGATTCGCGGGTCTTCCTGTGGCTCGGCAGCTACGGCTACGACGGGCTTCTTGATGTGAGTTCTCCGCTTCTGCGCCTGCACTGACAGAGGCAGGATCAAAGCTGCTGCTATGACGGATAATCTGTTTATTCTCATATTGTTGTCTGTTTATTCTTCAATCATTTTATTGGCTTCGTTCAATGCTCTCCAGATGCTGTGGCGTGCCTCGGGGTTGATGTGCTCGATGGCCGTGTATAGCTGCCTGATGTCCGAGCGGTGGGAGTCCGATTCGTAGGGGCAGCGTTTCTTCTGCTTCTCGTAGCCTCTCAAGGCGGCGTAGGCCTTGATGTCGGCTTCCTCTATCATGCAGAGCGGACGAATCAGTGTTATCGGCATCTTGCGCATCTTGAGGCGGGCGGGCATGGTGCCGAAGCGGCCTTGGAAGGTGAGGTTCATCAGTGCTGTGTGGATGATGTCATCCTGGTGGTGACCGAGGGCAATTTTATTGCAGCCGAGAGCCTGGGCGAGGTTGAAGAGCTGCTTGCGGCGGTTCCAGGAACACAGGAAGCAGGGCTGCTTCTGGCGACGGAGGGCGGCGGGAGACTGCGGGACTGCCGCAGTATACTTGACGGCGGAGGTTTTGGATGGCACGGCTTCGGATGGCACGGCTTCGGCGGCGGTAGCTTCGGAGTGCGGGGTGGCCGTATCGAAACGGGTGGCGGCGATATGGAGGGGAACGCCGAGGTCAGCGCAGAACTGCTCCAGATAGCCGGTGTCGCTCTCGTAGTGGATGTTCTCCATGCGCACGTGAAGGGCCTCGACAGAGAATCGCGGGTGCCGGATGAGCGCCCGCTTGGCCAGCAGTTCTGTCAGCAGCAGGGAGTCCTTGCCGCCCGAGAGTCCCACGAGGATGCGGTCATCGTCCTCTATCAGCTGATAAGTGGCCATCGCCTTGACAAAGCGTTCTTTCAAACGTTTCTCCAGGCGACGGCTCTCCATATCATGCATTTTTTCAACTGTCATTTGTCATCTGTCATCGCGCAAGTCGAGCCTCGATGCTCAGGCTTCTCCGCGCAGGTGCTTGTCCATATTCTGGGCAGCACGTCGGCCGTCGCCCATAGCCAGGATTACCGTTGCTCCACCGCGCACGATGTCGCCTCCGGCATATATTTCAGCCCGGCTCGACTGCATCTGCTCCGATACGGCTATCGTGTTCTTGCGGCCGAGTTCGAGGCCTGGGATAGACTTTGGCACGAGCGGGTTGGGGCTGACGCCGACGGCCACGATGACCTGGTCGACATCGAGCGTGACGGTCTTGCCCTCCACGGGAACAGGGCTTCGGCGGCCCGATGCGTCAGGCTCTCCGAGTTCCATCACCTGCAGCACGGCCTTGCATACGGCACCCGTCTCGTCGGCGATGTACTCGATGGGGTTGTGCAGCGTGAGGAAGTTGATGCCCTCCTCCTTGGCGTGCTTCACCTCCTCCAGGCGGGCGGGCATCTCCACCTCCGAACGACGGTATACGAGTGTCACCTCGGCACCCAGTCGCTTGGCTGTGCGGCAGGAGTCCATAGCGGTGTTGCCGCCACCCACCACGAGCACGCTCTTGGCTGGATTCAGCGGCGTGTCGGTCGTGGGATTGGCCGCATCCATCAGGTTTACGCGAGTCAGATACTCGTTGCTCGACATGATGTTGATGGAGTTCTCGCCCGGGATATTCATGAAGTTGGGCAGTCCGGCTCCGGAGCCCACGAAGATGCCCTTGAAGCCCTGCTCCTCGAGTTGCTCCACGGTGATGGTCTTACCCACGATGACGTCGGTCTGGAAGTGTACGCCCATCTTGGCGAGGTTGTCGATTTCTACGTCTACGATCTTATTCGGCAGGCGGAACTCAGGAATGCCGTATTTCAGCACACCGCCAATCTCGTGCAGGGCCTCGAACACGTATACGTCATAGCCCTTCTTCACCATGTCGCCGGCAAACGACAGTCCTGCAGGTCCGGAACCCACTACGGCCACCTTGATGCCGTTGGCCGGAGCAATCTCGGGCAGGCTGATGTTGCCGCTCTCGCGCTCATAGTCGGCGGCAAAGCGCTCCAGATAGCCGATGGCTACGGGCTTGGAACCCATCTTCAGATGGATGCACTTGCTCTCGCACTGCTTCTCCTGCGGGCATACGCGTCCGCAGACGGCAGGCAGCGACGAGGTGTTCTTGAGCACCTTGGCGGCAGCGAGGAACTGCCCGCGCTCGATGTTCTTCACAAACGAGGGGATATTGATGTTCACCGGGCAGCCCTCGATACAGCTGGGCTTGCCGCAGTCGAGACAGCGCTTGGCCTCCATCATGGCCTGCTCCTTGGTGAGGCCGATGTTGACCTCCTCGGTGCGGGTGGTGGCGCGATACGCCGGGTCGAGTTCTGGCATCACCACGCGTTCTATCTGGGTGCGCTCTTTTGGTTTCATGGATTGCTGCAACTCCTTGCGCCACTGAGCGTTACGGTCTGTGAGTATGTCGATGGTGTCGTTGGTGGGGTCGGTGTCCATGACAACATCCGTTGCTGGGACGGCGGAGGTACCGCCGATTACTGAACCTGCGGCATCGAGGTGCTCCTCGTAGTGGGCGAGCTCTTCTTGCTCCTCGCGCTTGAAGGTGCCCATGCGCTTGAACATCTCATCCCAGTCGACGAGGGCTCCGTCGAACTCTGGGCCGTCTATGCATACGAACTTGGTCTTGCCTCCGATAGTGAGTCGGCATGCGCCGCACATGCCCGTACCGTCTACCATGATGGTGTTCAGCGAGACCTCGCAGGGGATATTGTGCTTCTGCGCCGTGAGGTTAGAGAACTTCATCATGATGGGAGGGCCGATGGCGAATACCTTGTCTACATGCTCCTGCTCGAAGAACTTCTCCATGCCTACGGTCACCACGCCCTTCTCGCCGTACGAGCCATCGTCGGTCATGATGATCACCTCGTCCGACGACTCGCGCACCTTGTCCTCGAGGATGATGAGATCCTTCGAGCGTCCGGCCATCACCGACAGCACGCGGTTGCCAGCCTTCTTCAGGGCCTGGATGATGGGCAGCATCGGCGCAACGCCCAGTCCGCCTCCGGCACATACCACCGTGCCGTAGTTCTCGATGCGCGTGGGATTGCCCAGCGGGCCTACCACGTCGGCCACGTAGTCACCCTCGTTGAGGGCGCACAGTTTCTTAGACGACAGTCCCACCATCTGAACCACCAGCGTGATGGTGCCGCGCTCGATGTCGGCACCGGCGATGGTCAGCGGCATGCGCTCGCCTTTCTTGTCTACGCGCACGATGACAAAGTTACCCGCCTTGCGGCTCTTGGCAATCAGCGGTGCCTCTATCTCAAAGAGGAATACCTTCTCCGAGAACTGTTCTTTTCTTACGATTCTATTCATATCTTGTCTTTGTTTAGTTCAGAACGATTAGTCAATCACGTCGCAACCCATGTAGGGCACGAGTGCGGCAGGTACCTTGATGCCATCAGCCGTCTGGTTGTTCTCCAGCAGAGCAGCCACGATGCGTGGCAGGGCCAGTGCCGAGCCGTTGAGCGTGTGGCAGAGCTCAGGCTTCTTCGAGCCCTCAGGGCGATAGCGGCACTTCAGGCGGTTGGCCTGATAGGTGTCGAAATTGCTCACCGACGATACCTCGAGCCAGCGGCCCTGCGCCTCAGAGTAGACCTCGAAGTCGTAGCAGATGGCACTCGTAAAGCTCTGGTCTCCACCACAAAGCAGCAGAATCCTATAGGGCAGCTCCAGCTTTTTGAGCAGTCCCTCCACGTGTTCGAGCATCTCCCGATGGCTCTCCTTGGAGTGCTCAGGCTTGTCGATGCGCACGATTTCGATCTTCGAGAACTCGTGCAGGCGGTTCAGTCCGCGCACGTCCTTGCCATACGAGCCTGCCTCCCTGCGGAAGCACTCCGTGTAGGCGCAGTTCTTGATGGGCAGGTCCTTCTCGTCGAGGATCACGTCGCGGTAGATATTCGTCACCGGCACCTCGGCAGTAGGAATCAGGTAGAAGTCGTCCACCTCGCAGTGGTACATCTGTCCTTCCTTGTCGGGCAGCTGCCCCGTGCCGTAGCCCGATGCGGCGTTCACCACCGTCGGCGGCATAATCTCCGTATATCCGGCCTTGCGGGCCTCGTCGAGGAAGAAGTTGATCAGGGCCCGCTGCAGGCGTGCTCCCTTGCCGATGTAGACGGGGAATCCTGCTCCTGTAATCTTCACGCCCAGGTCGAAGTCTATCAGGTTGTATTTCTTGGCCAGTTCCCAGTGGGGCAGGGGATTCGGGGTTCCCAGGCTGGGGTTCACGTCCCAGTTGCCAACGGTGTCGGTTTCCTTGCACTCGCGCAGGTTCGACTTCACCACGCGGTTGTTCTCTGCCGATGCGCCCTCGGGCACTTCGTCGTAGGGGATGTTGGGGATGGTGCAGAGCAGCTGCGTCATCTCCTCCTGTGCGCGGGCCATCTGCTCGTCCAGCTCCTTCGAGCGCTCCTTCAGCTGGGCCACCTGCCGCTTCACCTCGTCGGCCTCTTCGCGCTTGCCCTGCTTCATCAGGGCTCCCACCTGGCTGGAGAGCTGTTTCTGCTCGCTGAGGCACTTGTCGAGTTCCTGCTGGGCCTCGCGGCGCTTCTTGTCGATGGCCTGCACCTGGGTGACGGCCTCCTTGGCGTTAGGGAAGTGTTTCTTTTCCAATCCGCGGACTACGCGGTCAGTTTCCTCGTTGATGAGTTTGAGTGTTAACATCTTTAATACGTATTTTTAAGTTTTGAATTCAAATTTAGGTGCAAAGGTAGTAAATACTCGCGACATAGCAAAGAAAACGTTCAAAAAAAAGCAGAAATCCCGCCACTCCTTGCGGAGCGCGGGAAGTCTGTTGTTTGTTTGGAATAAGTTTTGTTAATTCGGCCTTAGGCCTCTGCGGCGGGGATTACCGATACAACGCTCTTGTTGAACTTGCCCTTGTGGAAGTTGACCGTGCCGTCTACGAGTGCGTAGAGCGTGTCGTCCTTGCCGATGGCAACGTTGCTGCCCGGGTTGTGCTTCGTGCCGCGCTGGCGAACGATGATGTTACCAGCCAAGCACTGCTGACCGCCGAAAATCTTGATGCCCAGTCGCTGAGCTGCGCTCTCGCGACCGTTCTTAGAACTACCTACACCTTTTTTATGAGCCATACGAAAGTCCTCCTACGTTTTAAGCGATTACTGATTTGATTTCTAACTTTGTGAACTGCTCACGATGGCCGTTGCGCTTGCGAGAGTCCTTGCGGCGCTTCATCTTGAACACTATCACCTTGTCGCCCTTTACCAGCGGCTCGATGACCTCACATACTACCTTTGCTCCCTCCACGGTCGGAGCACCTACCTTCACTGCACCGTCAGCATCTACGAGCAGCACCTTGTCAAATTCAACAGTCTTGCCTGCCTCAACATCCTTGATGTGGTGCACGAAGAGCTTCTTGCCCTGCTCGGCCTTGAACTGCTGACCCTGAATTTCTACAATTGCGTACATTTTGCTTTTAAATTGTTGTATTTTAGGGGTTTTTCCGCAAGGCGGCACACGGTCGTGCGCACTTCACTCTGCCTCCACGGACTCTAACGGGCTGCAAAGGTACTAATTTTTTTGTTTATAGTTGAGGGTTTATAGTTCATAGATGAACACTTTTAGCAAAGTTTAACCATTCCAGGCCCTTGGGGCAATAAATAAAGGGACTACTTTCGCAAGCCGTCCCTTCATATCTTCAATAGGTATTAGTTTTCTAAGGTAAAAAGATTGTTTTCAGGATAACGCTGCAAAGGTAAACCTTTTTTTCCATCTCTCCAAACTTTTTGCCAACTTTTTTTCACCTCCTCCGCGTGTGCGGGGGCACAAGGGCGAATTTTATCAGTTATTAACATTTTATTACTCGCAAACGGCCGATTTTCTAATATTAATCAAGAAAATGACAGTGCCATGTAAAAAAATGGCACTGTCATCAGTCAGCATTGTCAGCGAATAATAATGCTATTTAAAGTATGTTCGCGTACATAAAATATACTAGCAGCCCTCCCTTCTCGTCGGCCTATCGGGAACCGGCGTCGGCGGGCTCGCCGCCGCAGAGTGCGCGCACCCATCCGGCGTAGGAGTGCTTGCGGTAGAGGTTCTGATCCCAGATGCCCACGGGCTCGCCGCCGCGCCAGCCGCTGTTGGCAGGCGAGTCGGTGGTACACCACTGGCAGATGCCCCACTGCTGCTCGGGCGGTATCAG
The DNA here is from genome assembly GCA_946188155.1 of uncultured bacterium. Classification (GTDB taxonomy): domain Bacteria; phylum Bacteroidota; class Bacteroidia; order Bacteroidales; family Bacteroidaceae; genus Prevotella. The sequence continues at coordinate 9,650 of CAMHUC010000053.1, forward strand.
GCGGAAGTACTCCGTGACGATCCACTCGTAGAAGTCGGCCATCTTCTTGTGCTCGGCCTCGGTCATGTCGGCGGTCTTGACGGAGCTGCCCCAGCGGTTGTTAGTGCCGCGCACGTAGCCCATGTCCATCTCGCTCACGCGTACCAGCTTGCCCGACTGTGCCATGATCTGGAACATCTGCGTGATGTGCTTCTTGATGTTGTTCAGGATTTTGTCATCCTCAAAACAGCTGATGTGCATCTGCGTGCCGATGCCGTCGATGTGGGTCACGCCGTCGGCCTCCCACTTCTTGATCCAGTTGACGAGGCTCCTCACCTTCTTGTTGTTGTCCCAGTCCGACTCTAGGTTGTAGTCGTTGATGAAGAGCTTCACGTCCTCAGGGCCGTACTTGCGGGCCAGTCGGCAGGCCTGGCGCACGTACTCCAGGTCGCCCATGTAGTCCTGCCAGTAGAAGGCCGAGCCGCCCACGTCCCACGTGCCGCTCTTGTAGCCCTCGGAGTGCTGCAGCTCGTAGTTGCCCTGTCCGTCGTTGCCGTCGCCGGCGATGGCCTCGTTCACCAGGTCCCAGGCCTTCACCTTGCCGTCGCAGGCCTCCATCATGCCCTTGATCCACTTGTCCATAGCCCACACCAGCGTGTCGTGGCGCTCCTCGGCGGTCAGGGGTATGCTCTTGCGCTTGTCGCCCTCTATCTTGATGTTCCTGATAGAGATGTCGCCCACGAAGTCGCCGCACTGGAGCATGAAGAAGTTGTTGGCCACGATGGCCTTATAGCTCACCTCCACGTCCTTCCACTCGGTGGTGAAAGGGATGTTCGGGTACTGCCCGTTGCTCCAGTCGCCCAGCTTGCTGTGCAGGTTGCCGGCCTGCGAGCCCCTGATGGTCATGGTCATCTTGTAGGTCTTGCCCACCTCGAGGGCGATGTTCTCCATAGCCAGGAACTGCACGTCCCAGGAGTTGGGGTTCTTCTTCGTGCAGTGTACGGTCAGGCCGTTCTCCTTGTCGTACTTCACCGAGTAGCCGTACTGCGCCTCGTCCGAGTGCCAGCCGATGTTCTGCTGCTTGCGGAAGTCCTTGCTGGCCATCTCGGCAAACTGCATCTCGGCCGAGGGGTCGGGCTTGTCGGCCAGCAGCTGCAGCAGCCACCCGTTGGCCTGCTGCGAGTGCCAGGCCAGTGTGTGGCCGTAGACGCTCAGCCCGGCCTCGGTGGCCGTCGTTACGTACTGCTTCACGGTGCTGAAGTCCATCGAGCCGTCGTTCCTCACGCAGCTGGCCATCTTCATAGCGTTGCCGGCCACGGTCTCGGTGAAGTTGCTGTTGATCATGTTGCGGTATACCGGCTTGTTTAGGTATTCATTGACCGTCGTGCCGCCACCAATCTTGAAGTTGGGGTACTTTTCGTAGTCGATGTACGTCTTCAGGGCCTTGTACTTGTCCAGATAGCGGTAGTTGTCATCGTCGGGCTTACCCTGTTCGAAAATCTCCTTCACCACCGGCTCCTCAGGTTCGGGAGTCGGTTCGGGAATCACCGGTACGTCCGCAATGCCCGTGCAAGAGCACAGCGTCAGGCCGCCCAGCACCAGGTTGGCGGTCAGCATTGAAAGATAGTTTTTCTTCATCATTGTGTCACTGAATAGTTAATTATAAATATGTTGGTGCAAAGGTACGAATAAGTGAGCAGATAACCAAATTTTGTTACCACAAATTTTGATTTCTGTGAAAGCAGTTATGGCCGACGTGACAACTCGGTTATGCTTCTTTTTAGTCTAAAATCCTCAGTATAGTACATTTTAACCGCACAGTACGAATAATGCCCGTATATAAAGAAAACATAACCCGCACATCTCGCACATCTGCTATATCTTCTTAAATATCAATGCGTTGTACGCGAAAGTATCTCGCATTTATCTCGCATTTACCTCGCAGCGAGGGTGAAATAAGGGCTTCGGAAGAGGTGTAGATAGGCTCAACACCGTCGGAGAAAGGGCTTAAAGGCTGAATAAACGGCTTCCAACCCGTAAATTCTCAAGAGAATTTAGAGGCTTGAAGGCACTAAAGCGTGCTTAGGAGCCTACTTTCGGTTAAATTCTCTAGAGAATTCAGGCCTCCGGAGGCTCCTGGCGCAGATACGGCTCATTGCGCTGCCCGTCTTTAGGCTGCCCGAGGCAGAAAAGACGCCCCGGATGTTTGAAATATAGCTGGAAACGCTGGTTGCTGCGAGGTAAATGCGGGATAAATGCGAGATAGATTGCGTCATAACAATCTATAAATCAGATGCTTATAGCAGATGTGCGAGATGCGCGGGTTATATTTATTTCCAGAGTGTGCCGTTGGAAAGATGTTGCCTCCGTCATTTTTTCACCACAGAGGACAGAAGGAAGGGGACCAGTACTCTCGGAATCGTTAAAATCGCTGAAGTCTTTTCAATTAATGTGCCCCGTCAAACAGTTTTAGTAGTGAAGACTGGAAACCAACCGCGTAAAGTGATCTCCGGATTGACTCAATTTGTAAGTTATGTCTTATTTTGCAATATATTATGAAAGAAGAGAAAAAAGGTATGGACCTACGAGAGAAGGAATCTGCGTTGGTTATGAAGCTAAAGGAAGTATTAGGGAAAGAAACCGCCCCTGAACTGTTTGTTGATTTTGGATTCGGCGACAGTGTTGTCATAGATGATGTCGTTTATGCCAGTGATAAGAATGCGATTGAGTTGAAGGTCAAAAGAGATCTCTTCGTAGATTGTGGCCAAGGTGATAAGTTCATCATCGAGGATGTAAATTGTGGCGCCAACAATCGTTCGCTGGAATTCAAAATCAATAAGAGTAGCTTGAAATGGATAGAAATGGATGTGAAGCATCCGATTAAGCTCACAAATAATTAATAGGATTGCAATGCCCTTGCTCGTGAACACAGGAAAACAGGAACGATGTGCAGTACACATCGTTCCTGGCTCCTTGTGCTCCTGAAGACTACAGCATGCCCTTCGTGGATGGCAGCTCGTAGTGGTAGATGTCGCGGCGTACGGCCATCCTCAGGCTTCGGGCGAGGGCCTTGAAGATGCCTTCTATCTTGTGATGCTCGTTGTGCCCCTCGGCGCGTATGTTCAGGTTCATGCGAGCGGCGTCGGAGAGGCTCTTGAAGAAGTGCAGGAACATCTCGGTGGGCATCTCGCCGATCTTCTCGCGATGGAACTCGGCATTCCACACCAGCCAGGGGCGACCGCCGAAGTCGAGGGCCACGCTGCAGAGGCAGTCGTCCATAGGCAGCGCGTAACCGTAGCGCTCTATGCCGCGCTTGTCGCCCAGGGCCTTGAGAATGCACTCGCCGAGAGCCAGTGCGGTGTCCTCGATGGTGTGGTGCTCGTCGACGTGGAGGTCGCCCCGTGTGCGTATGGTGAGGTCGATGCTGCCGTGGCGGCCTATCTGTTCGAGCATGTGGTCGAAGAATCCCAGTCCGGTGGCGATGTCGCAGCGCCCGGTGCCGTCGAGCGCCACCTTGACATAGATGTCGGTCTCCTTGGTGGTGCGCTTTACCTCGGCCGTTCGCTCGCCGGCGAAGAGCAGCTCGGCAATCTTGTCCCAGTTGACGCCCTCGTCGGCGAGGATGAGTGAGCGGCAGCCGATGTTTCGGGCGAACTGGCGGTCGGTCTCGCGGTCGCCGATGACGTAGCTGGCCGCCATGTCGTAGTCAGGGTTATTCATATACTTCTCTACCAGCCCCGTATTAGGCTTGCGCGTGGGTGCGTTGTCGTGGGGGAAGTGGCGATCGATGAGAATCTCGTCGAAGGTGATGCCCTCGCCCCGTAGCGTCTGTAGTATGAAGTTGTGTACGGGCCAGAAGGTGTCCTCGGGGAAGGCGTCGGTGCCCAGTCCGTCCTGATTGCTGACCATGACCAGCTCGAAGTCGGTATGCTCGCGGATGAAGTGGAGGTTGCGGAACACGCCGCTGACGAACTTGAGCTTCTCGAAGGCGTCGATCTGCTCGTCGGCAGGCTCCTCGATGAGTGTGCCGTCGCGGTCGATGAAGAGAATCCTTTTCATGATTTACTATTTTCGGATTTACGGATTTAGTGGTTTACTATTTGTTACTTTCGCCCGGAACTCATCCCTCTCGCGCTCATTAGCCTCGATGGCGCCATACATATAATAGGTGGGGAAGAGGGCAGACAGCTGCACGTAGGCTTGTATGAAGCCGATGAGCAGGAATGTGGCTGCCGCGAGCCATCCGATGTGGGGCGGCATGCCGATAGTGTCGCCCATCATCAGGCTCTGGGCGGAGCTCATGTTGGCCAGGGTGAGGATGGAGGCAGGCAGCGAGGTGACCAGCACCAGGGCAGCCTGTACGATGGCTACCACGAAGCTGACGGTGAAGATGAATCCCCATCGGCGCATGGCCACGGGATAGCCCCGCCTGAGCTGGCGCCAGAAGCCTGCATCCTCGCAGAGCACGTAGCGCGGCGCGACATACGTCAGCGGCAGCAGCAGGCAGATGGCTACGAGACTCACCAGACTTACGCATCCCATCGCCGTATATGGACTGAGCAGCTTCAAGGCAGCATAGCCGACGGCTCCCACCACGGCTCCCGCCGCTATGAGTATGGCCGCCACGCAGAGCCAGCACTTCAGCGTGCGGATGAGGATGTGGGCATCGATGTTGAACCAGCGACCCGTCAGGGCGATGCTGCCCGACGCCTGGTGCTGGCGGAGCACGGCAAAGCCGTAGGAGGCAAACAGAGCCTCGGCCACGAGGATGATGCCCACCGTGAGCAGCACCAGCTGCGGCCTGAGAACCATCAGCGTGCCGCCCACGCTGCAAACGGCCGCGTAGACGAGGGCTGCCACCCACGAATAGCGGAAGATACGCTTGAAATTGCCCGTGTACAGACGGTAGCCGGCGCTAATCGATGCCCGGCTGCTCCGTGCTTTCATCACTATGTCATCTTTCTGATTTTCCATAAAACTTGTTATAATTCACGAAAATTATTGCAAAGGTAATGACTTTTTTTGTAACTTTGCACCATTGTTAGAAGAAATTAATAGATTTTATGAAGATATTAAAGTGGGGATTCATCGGATGCGGCGAGGTGGTGGAGACCAAGAGCGGCCCTGCCTTCAGCGAGGTGGAGGGTTCGAGCGTGGCCGCCGTGATGAGCCGCAGCGAGCAGCGGGCACGCACCTACGCCGTTCGCCACGGCATAGCCCGCTGGTATATCGACGCCCAGGAACTGATCGACGACCCCGACGTGAATGCCGTCTACATAGCCACGCCGCCATCGAGCCACGCCACCTTCGCCATCATGGCCATGAAGGCCGGTAAGCCCTGCTACGTGGAGAAGCCGCTGGCCGCCAGCTACGAGGACTGCGCACGCATCAACCGCGTCTCGGAGCAGACGGGCGTGCCCTGCTTCGTGGCCTACTACCGCCGCTACCTGCCTTACTTTCAGCGGGTGAAGGAGATAGTGGAGAGCGGGCGGCTGGGGCGCATACTCAACGTGCAGGTGCGCTACACCGAGCCTGTACGCCGGAGCGACGAGGAGCTGCTGGCCCAGGGGAAACTCTCCTGGCGGCTACAGCCCGAGATTGCCGGAGGAGGCTACTTCTACGACATGGCCCCCCACCAGCTGGACCTGCTGCAGCACATGTTCGGCGTGATACTCGAGGCCCGCGGCATCCGCGCCAACCGTGGCGGGTACTACGATGCCGAGGACTCGGTGAGTGCCTGCTTCAGCTTCGAGAACGGACTGCCCGGCAGCGGCTCCTGGTGCTTTGCCGCCCACGAGACTGCCCGCGAGGACTGCATCGAGATTATCGGCAGCGAGGGGCTGCTCAGCTTCTCCGTGTTCGACTACAAGCCCATACGCCTGCTCACCGGCAGCGGCGAGGAGGCCATCAGCGTGCCCAATCCGCCCTACGTGCAGTTCCCCATCATCAAGACGGTCATCGAGCATCTGCAGGGACTGGCGGTATGCACGTGTACCAGCGTGTCGGCCACGCCGGTCAACTGGGCGATGGACCGTATACTGGGAAAGTTCTGACGGATGGACGTGAGGCTGATACTGCTGCTGGTGGTGCTGATGCTGCTGACCGACGTGATAAGGGCCGACGAGGCGGCCGGGGGCGACACGGTGACGGTAGATACGGTGCTGGTGGAGAAGCCCAGGCAGCTGGGCGTGGTGCGGCGCACCATCAGAGGCTTCGACCGTCTGGAGGACGACTACATCGAGCCCCAGCACTACGAGTTCACGGCCATGATGCAGGTGACGCGGACCTACGAGAGCTTCCAGCTGGGCAGTAACGGGCAGACCATCACGCTGGCCCCCGACGGTCAGACGAAGGTGGGGCCCTACTTCGGGTGGCGGTGGTTCTTCTTCGGATACACCTTCGACATCAAGAACCTGGGCTTCAACAGCAGCGGCCTGCGCAAGGAGTTCGACCTGAGCATCTACTCATCGCAGATAGGCATCGACCTGTTCTACCGCCGAACGGGCAGCGACTACAAGATACGCGACGCCAAGCTGGGCTACGGCATCGACGGCGAGCAGCTCAAGGGTCTGCCCTTCGCTGGCGTCAACGTGGGCATCACGGGCCTGAGTGTCTACTACATCTTCAACCACGGGCGATTCTCCTACCCGGCAGCCTTCAGCCAGTCGACCTGCCAGAAGGTGAGCTGCGGGTCGTGGATGGCAGGCGCGGGATACACCCGCAACACCCTCGACCTGGACTTCGAGGAGCTGCAGAAGGCCCTCGACAGCCGCATGAGCGACGGGCAGCACGTGAAGCTGGACAGCGGCATGATGTTCAGCAGCATCAAGTACAGCGACTTCAGCCTCTCGGGGGGCTACGCCTACAACTGGGTGTTCGCCAGGAACTGGCTCTTCTGCGCCAGCGGACAGCTGGCACTGGCCTACAAGACCAGCCTGGGAAGCACCGTCGACGAGAAGCGCGGCTTCGACTTCACGAAGGTCAACGTCGACATGATCGGCCGGTTTGCACTGGTGTACAACAACACCAAGTGGTACGCAGGAGCAAGTGCGATACTGCACTCGAACAACTACCACACCACCGAGTTCAAGGCCAACAACATCTTTGGCAACTTCAATGCCTACATCGGCTTCAACTTCCACCTGAAGGAGAGGTATAGGGAAAAAAGAAAGAATGAAGAATTGTGAGATTTAGGATATGAAACATATATTGACAATCATGGCGATATGGCTGCTGGCCACTGCCGACAGCCGGGGACAGGCCGCTGCTGCGGAAGCATCCAGGACGCAGGAGGCCTGCCAGCCGACGGCGCTGGCAGCCGACAGTCTGACCGTCAGCCAGCTTCTCGAAGAAGCCCGGCGGCAGGACCGCAACACCTGCTTCCCGATATACTTCGCCCGGCAGTTTCTGGGCAGGCCCTACGTGGCCCACACGCTGGAGGTCAACGAGCGGGAGACACTCGTGGTGAACACCCGGCAGCTGGACTGCACTACGCTCGTGGAAACCGTCACGGCCCTCACACTGTGCGCATACCGCCACCTGTACACCTGGCGCGACTTTCTGAACGCGCTCGTGAGCATGCGCTACCGTGACGGCCGAATCGACGGCTACGCCTCGCGGCTGCACTACTTCACGGACTGGATTGTGGAGAACACCCGGCAGGGCATCGTCGGCGAGATACAACAGCCCAACCCGCCGTTCACGGCCCTGCAGACGGTCAGGGTCAGCTATATGAGCCAGCACCCCCAGGCATACAAGGCTCTGAAGGGCCACCCTGGGCTGTTGCCGCGCATCCGACAGTCGGAGCAGCGGCTGTGCGGGCTGCAGTTCCGCTACATTCCCAAGGCAGAGGTGAGCGACACGCGGTTGATGCGCTCGGTGGTCAGCGACGGCGACATCATCGCCATCACCTGCAACAAGCCCGGACTCGACATCGCCCACCTGGGGTTCGCCGTGTGGCGTGCCGACGGGCTGCACCTGCTCAACGCCTCGCAGCTGCACAAACGGGTGGTGGAGGAGCCCATGACCCTCGGAGCTTATCTCTCGAAGCACCCCTCGCACACCGGCATCCGAATCATCCGAATCAACAAATAATAAATAGTAAATCCGAAAAATATTAAATCCGAAAAATATTAAATCCGAAAAATAGTAAATCATCATGGTGGAATTACCCGACTTTATGAACTATGCCAACAAGTTCTCGCAGTCAGAATTTGTTGAGAAGATTGCCCGCATTGCCAAGCGGGCAGGTTCCAAACTGGTCTATGCAGCCCTGATACTCTACTACACGCTGCAGAGCGACAAGGTGAGCAAGGCCGACAAGGCCATCATCATCGGCGCCCTGGGCTATATGATCAGTCCGCTCGACGTCATCCCCGACGCCATACCCATCGCCGGGCTTACCGACGACCTGGCCGTGCTCATCTATGTGCTGAAGAAAGTGTGGACGGGCATCGACCCCGAAATCCTCGCCAGAGCCAGGGAGCGCCTCTCCAAATGGTTCGACGAGGACGAAATCGAAGAGGCCGAGCACCTCTTCGACGCCGAGTGACGCCTCTCTATTTGTATTTCTGAATGAGTCCTTCGGCCTGTGGGTCGCCCAGGTCTTTTGCTTTCTGTAGATTGGCAATGCCTTCGGCCTTGTTACCCTTCAGGCACTGCGCCAAGCCCAGGAAGAGGTAGCCGTCGCTGCCATCAGGGTCGACGGCGATACACTCGCGTGCTGTGGCGAGAGCCTCGTCGTAGTGGCCTACGCGAATCTCGAGCGATGCCTTCTCGGCGTAGTATAGCGTTTTGTCGGGCTCCATGGTGACAGCCCGGCTGATGTCGTTGAGTGCCTGCTGGTAGAGCCGTCCTTCAATCTCAGCCTGGTGGCGTATATAGTAAAACTGTGCATTCACCTGTGCGGCCATCAGCTGCTCGTAGTCATTCATGTCGCTGACGGCCTCGCGATACTTTCCGGCATCCATCCTGGCGTTGGCTCTGTACCACAGATAGGTGGCAGCCTCCTTCAGATAGGGGCGAGTGAAGCAGTTCATCGTGCTGTCGAGCAGGGCGAGCATGGTGGTGGTGTCCTTCAGCATCTCCTTGCAGCGGGCGGCGTAGAACCACAGTTCTGCCTTGTCGGCATTGCCGTCGGCCCTGGCCAATTCGACGTATAGGTCGTGAGCCTGGCTATACTGCTGCTGGGCATAGAGGATATCGGCCTCCATCTGCCGATAGGCTGGCAGGGGGTTGATGGCGTAAGCCTGTCGTGCCTCCTCACGGGCCTTGTCGAGCGTCCAGGGGCCGTAAGCCTTGGCATTGTTGTAGACCCACTTGTTGTAGATGATGCGTGCGTAGTTGTAGTGTGCAAAGTCTTTGGGCTCGGCCGTCTTTACAGCCAGCTGCATGTCGCTGTCGGCAGCGTCGAATTCGCCGGCAGCGGCTTTCGTGTTGGCCCTGTAGAGATAACCTTCGGGGGCACTGGGGAATTTGCTGATGAAGTCGTCGACGAGGCTGACGTAGGTGGCCGAGTCGACGGTGGAGCCTGCCATATAGAGGATGAGGTTGGCATCTGTCAGGTTGTCGGGCAGTTCCATCTTGATGGATGTCTGCTTCAGGGCGGGGTCGTTCAGGCTCAGACCGTTCACCTTCAGTGAGTCGGCAAAGCGTGCGCTGACGGCATAGCTCAGCGTGTCGGCAGCCGAGGCAGAGGGCTGCATCAGTCCGACAACCTCTCCGGCATCGTTGAGCAGGGGACAGCTGACAGCCTGTTCCGGCATCTTCATGGCAATGGTGTAGTAGGCATAGTCGGCCTGGAACTTTTCTGCCTTGCGTATAGTGCCGCTGAGCACGTTCTTGGTGTCGTGGTAGGGCAACAGCCAGGCCAAGGCTCCTGTTGGCACTACCGACTGGCAGACGGTGAGTGGGAGCGTTTTTCCTGCCACGCGGAACTTGGCCACGTCGTAGGTCTCGTTGGCCCCCATCATCGCCGTTACGTTCATCTCCTTGCCAGCGGCGTCGATGACGATGGCGCGGGCAGCCCCCTTGAAGGGCGAGAAGTTGCTGACGGCCTCACCCTGTGCTCCCACGAAGAATCCGTTGCTGCTGGCGATGAGCGAGCCGTCGTGGGCAAACGTCTTGAGCGTGAATACCGACTTTGATGCCTTCTTCACCCAGTCTGGCTGGGCGGTGGCCGCAATGAGCGACAGATGGCAAGCGACAAGAATTAGTAATATCTTCTTCATAACTTTACTGCGAATCATTTAATATCAAATCTCAATAGTTGTTTTGCATTCTGTATGGCAGCAGCCGACACGTCGCTGCCGCTGAGCATCTGGGCAATCTCCGTCACGCGGCTCTCGGGCGAGAGCTGCTCCATGCGGCTGGTGGTGCCTTGGGGCGTTTCCTCCTTCGACACCTTGTAGTGGGCACTTCCCAGAGCGGCAATCTGCGGCAGGTGGGTGATGCTGATCACCTGGCGCTCGTGGCTTCCCATCTCCTGCATGATTTCGGCCATCTTCTCGGCAATCTTTCCGCTCACGCCGGTGTCGATTTCGTCGAAGATGATGGTGGGCAGCTTGACGGCGCCGCTGATCATGGCCTTCAGGGCAAGCAACACACGGGCAATCTCACCCCCGGAGGCCACCTGTGCCACAGGCTGGAGTGGGGTGGAGGTGTTGGCAGAGAAGAGGAATGCCACCCTGTCCTGTCCAGAGCGGCCCAGGGCCTCCTGGCTGACCTGCACCTGGAACTGCACGTTTGGCATGCCCAGGGGTATGAGCCTTTGCTGCATCTGCTTCTCTATCTCGCGGGCGGCCTTGGTGCGCCGCTCTGTCAGTATGGCTGCTTCCTGGCGGCACTTGGACTCCAGCTGCGAGAGTCGCTGGCGGCAGTCGGCGAGTGCCTCGTCGCTGTTGTCGATGTTTTCGAGCTTCTGTTTCAGCTCATCGCGAATGGCGATTAGCTGACTGATACTGTCGGCGTGGTATTTCTTCTGAAGGCCGTAGATCCTGTCGAGCCTGTCGTTTACGGCATCCAGTTCTGCAGGGTCGAAGTCGATATCCTCCAGTCGGCTGCTGATGTCCTGGGCGATGTCCTTCAGCTCGATATATGTACTGTCGAGCCGAGCAGTCAGTTCCGCCGTGTCGGGGTATACGTGCTCGATATCCCTTAGTGCGGTGATGGCTGTGCGCAGCTGTCCTACGCACCCCGTTCCTTCACCCTGCAGGGCGTTGTCGGCGGTATAGAGGGCGGCCTTGATGTCTTCCGCATGGGTCATGGTGTCGCTCTTCTGCTCCAGCTCTTCCTGTTCGCCATCTTGGAGATTGGCGTTGCTCAGTTCGGTGTACTGGAACTGCAGGAAGTCGCTGTTCTGACGGTTGCGCTCAATGCTTTCCTCCAGCGCTTTCAGCTCGCGAGCCACTGTCTGATAGTCGGCATAGCTTTGCTGGTAGGCATTCAGCTCGCGGTTGTCGGCGGCGATGATGTCGGTGACGCTCATCTGGAAGTCTTGCTTGTTGAGCAGCAGGTTCTGGTGCTGTGAGTGTACGTCGACAAGCTTCTCGCCAAGTTCCTTGAGCAAGGCCAGTGGGACGGGTGTGTCGTTGATGAATGCGCGGCTCTTTCCCGCAGCCGTCAGTTCGCGCCTGATGATACAGTCGTCGGGGTCGTACTCGATGTCGTTATCCTCGAAGAATGCTTTCAGGTTGTAGCGCGACAGGTTGAAATGTGCTTCGATGACACACTTGTCGGCTCCTTTCTTGATGGTCTTGCCATCAGCCCGCTGGCCCAGTAGCAGTCCGATGGCGCCGAGTATGATGCTCTTGCCTGCTCCCGTCTCGCCGGTAATGACTGAGAATCCTGGATACAAGTCGATATCCAGGATGTCTATCAATGCAAAATTCTTGATATATAGGTGTTTAAGCATAATAATCTAAACTCAATCTACAATTATCCGAGTTCACTGCCTACTGGTTGATTTTCTCCCAGCTATTGTTCTGCGAGGCATTGATGCCCATGAGCAGTTCGTTGACGCTTTGCTTCTCCTTCTGCGTGCCCTTGCCCTTATAGATGTTCACCAGCTCGTCCTTCTTGTAGTCGGTCCATATCTGTGGCAGCAGGCTCAGGGGCTTGTTCTCGTGGGCTTTCTTCAGTCCGCTCTCCAGGGCCGTTGTGATTTCCGTGCGGCCGCGCTCCGCATTGTTGGCCATCTCGTCGAGGCCCTTGCGGTAGTAATCGTACTGCAGCTGCCGGAAGGGCTTCATCTGCTCGTCGAGATAGTCGTTGATGATGGCAAAGCGGTTGCGGGAGTCCTCAAACGACTTCCACCCGGGGAATCCCAGGTCCTGTGCATTATTCACCAGATTCATGCAGCGCTGCAGCACGTCGGTGCCGGCTTGTGGGGCAAAGCTGTCGAGGTTAAGTCCGATAATCAGGTAGGCATAGTATGCCGCCAGGGCCGTGAGCTGGTTGTCGATGGTCTCGTCGGTGAAGTTCAGCTGGTCGAACTGTGCGTACTTGAAATTGAACTGTGCATCCCTATTATTATATAAGGTGCTGGTGTATGTAGAGTTGAACACTGGTCGATTGGCCTGAATGATGGCTGTTGCCTCGAAGGTGTTCTCTTCGCGTACATATTTGGTCACAGTGATGTTCATGGTACACTGTATGCGCTCGTTCTCCTGGAACTGTAGTGCTGTCCATTGTCGCTCGTTGATGAACTGTTCGAGTGTCTGCTGAAGGTTGTCGAACACGCCGTCGTCCGTGCCTTGTATCTGACTGTGGTTGATATTAACCTTTACTTGCAGCTCCTGGCCGAAGCCGAGAACTGCAAGCAGGCATAATAGTATGGTGGTGACGATTCTCATCCGTTCATCTTTGCTTGGCGCAGTTTGATGCGGGTGAGCACCTGCTTGGTGTTGTAGGTGAAGTCGCCATTCAGTATCCAGCTGTAGTAGCCGGGGTCTTTGGTCAAGACAGTAGTGACGGGCATGCCTTTATGCTTTCCGAAATTGAACGTCTCGACGAGCTGCGGCTTACCGTCTTTGTCGAGCAGAGGCTTGCCGTCTGGGCCTTTCACTTCTGCCCATACGATTCGCCCGGCAAAGTCCACGTTGTCGTTCATCTTTGAGAATTCGGCCAGCGTCTGCATGTCGTTGTTGAGCATCTTCTCGGGGTCTTCGTTGGCTCCCGGAGCATATTTGTCCAGCTCGCCCATCAGCACGCGATAGGTGGCCTCGGTGTCCTGGTCGGCGCGATGGGCCTCGAAGTCGTCCTCCATCTTGCGCCCGCAGTAGAACTTATAGGCGGCAGCCAGATTGCGGCGTTCCATCTTGTGGAAGATGGTCTGTGCGTCGATCAGACGACTCTTGGAGAAGTCGAAGTCGATGCCGGCCCTGAGGAATTCCTCGGCCAGCAGGGGGATGTCGAAGTGGTTAGAGTTGAAGCCGGCGAAGTCGCATCCTGCGAATCTCTCGCAGAGCTTCGGGGCCAGTTGCTTGAAGGTGGGCTTGTCCTTGACATCGCCGTCGGAGATGCCTGTCAGGTCGGTGATTTCCTGCAGTATGTGTCGCTCCGGATTGACGAGCTCGTTGCCTCTCTCCTCTCTCCCGTCGGGATATACCTTAATATACGAGAGCTGTATGATTCGGTCCTTCACCAGGTCAAGACCAGTTGTCTCAAGGTCGAAGATGACCAGCGGTTTTGTCAGATTCAGTTTCATCGCTATTCACTCAACTCCTTTTTAGTCATTGATCAGCATGGGCATCATGAGCATCAGCACATCTTGGTTCTCGGGCTGCTCGGAAGGCAGCACCAGGCCTGCCCGGCTGGGGTCGGCCAGCTGGATGATTACCTCAGGGCAGTCGAAGTTGCTCAGGATTTCGATGAACGACGACCCCTTGAAGCCGATGCTCATCGGGTTGGCATTATATTCACATGCCATGCGCTCTGTGGCCGTCTTGGAGAAGTCGTAGTCCTCGGCGTCGAGCTGCAGCATGTTGTTCTCCACATGGAAACGGATCAGGTTGCTGCTGCCGTTGGCGAAGGGCTGTACTCGGCGAAGGGCTGAGAGCAGTGCCTGCCGGTCGGCGCGCAGCTCGTTGGGGTTGCCCTGTGGTATCACGGAGTTATAGTTCGGGTAGCGTCCCTCGATGAGTCGGCACTGTACCGTTCCGTCGCCGAAGCTGATCTCTGCGTTACGCTCGTCGAACCGTATCGTTACGTCTCCGCCGTCCTTGCCAAGCAGGTTGCGCAGCAGGTTGGCCGGCTTCTTGGGCAGGATGAATGCGGCGGGCTGTTCGCTGCGGATGCTGAACACCTTGTTGCGCACCAGCTTGTGGCCGTCGCTTGCCACCACAGCCATGCACTCCGGCGTCAGGTCGAAGTAGATGCCGTTCATCACGGGTCGCAGCTCGTCCTGAGCCGTAGCGAAGATACTGCGGTTGATGTTTTCTGCCAGCAAGGTGTTGGGGAGCGTTATGGTGTGCGCATTGTCGCCGACGGACTGTGCTATCGGATATTCGTCGGCATTCTCGATTGGCAAGGAGAACAGGCCGTTCTGGTAGCTGATTTTCACAATGCTCTGCTCCAGGTTGGCATCGAGCGTGATGGGCTGCTCGGAGAATCCTTTGACGGCCTCGAGCAGGTCGTGGTTGCCAATGGCAAAGCGGCCGTCGCCATCGCTGTCGTACAGCTCTAACCACGTGCGCATGGTGTTCTCACTGTCTGATGCGGTGAGTGTCAGCGTCTGGCCGTTGACCTCGAACAGGAAGTCGCCCAGTATGGGGAGGGCATTCTTGCTGTTAATGACTTTGGCTAGAGCGGAGAGTTTGCTGCTCAAAGCCATGCTTGATACTGTGAATCGCATAATCTTATAGTTTTTTGTTTTTTCTTACTTCTTAAAAATTGAGTACAAAATTACAAAAAAACGTTGTTATGAACAAAAAAAAGCCGATAATTTTTCGTAATTCAAACTATTTTTAGTAATTTCGCGCACTGAAACGCGTAAAAACAACAAATAAAAACAATTAAAGCAATGGAATTAACAGGTAGAATTATTGCCGTAATGGAGCCGCGTAGCGGTGTTTCAGCACGTACAGGAAACTCTTGGATGAGTCAGGAATATGTTCTCGAGGTGCCTGGTACTTATCCCAAGAGGTGTGTATTCAATATTTTCGGTGAAGACCGTATTAAGCAGTTCAACATCCAAAATGGTGAGGACTTGACGGTACAGTTTGATATTGACGCTCGTGAATACAATGGGCGCTGGTTCAATGATATCCGTGCATTCAATATCCTCCGAGGCCAGGCTCAGCAGCCCGTTGCCGGCGCACCTATGGACGGAGCCCCAGTGGCAGCACCCTTCCCTCCGCAGCCTAATGCTGCGGCAGCCCCGTTCCCTCCCGCTCAGGAGCCATCGGGTGAGGGCAGCACGGATGATCTGCCCTTTTAAAAGTGAAGAGTGAAAAGTGAAGAGTGAAGAATTTCCTACCGCTCTCCCAACTTCGGCGGCAGCAAATTCTTCACTCTTCACTTTTCACTTACCTACTGTGCGAAGTATTGTTCCAGCTCTTCACGGGCACTGCCTTCAGTGTTGGGCAGGTCGCGGATGATGCGTCCCTCCTCGAGCAGCACGATGCGCGTGGATATGTCGACGGTATGCTGCAGGTTGTGGCTCGACACGAGGATGGTGGCCCCTGTCTGCTGACTGTAGTCTTGCAGTACATGCTTGAGGACGTTCTGCGATGACGGGTCGAGGAAGTTAAACGGCTCGTCGAGAATGACAAGCCTTGGATGGCGGAACAGTGCCGCGATGATGCCTACCTTCTGCTTGTTGCCTGCCGAAAGGTTGCGTATGAGTTTCTTGCCGCCGAAGATTTCGCCAGCCGAAAGTCGCTCAAATATCTTCAGGCGCTCTTCCACCTCTGTTTGACTGATGCCGGAGATTTTGCCGAGAAAGGCGAAATACTCTTCTGGCGTGAGGAAGTCTATGAGGAATCCCTCATCGATAAAGGCCCCGGTAAAGGCTTTCCACGCCTCTGACTGAGAGGGGTCGATGCCGTCGAGGGCCACTTGTCCTTCGTCGGGCTTTAGCAGGTCGAGAAGGATGCGAAAGAGCGTGGTCTTACCAGCTCCATTGTTGCCCACCAGGCCAAGGACATCCCCGTCGTTCACCTGGAACGAGGGGATATCACAAGCAATGGTTGTGCCGAAGGCTTTCTTGAGGTTGCTAATCGTTATCATAGCTCATACTTAATAGTACGTACATCACACAATGCCCCGTCCGTGGCAATTCTTGAACTTCTTACCCGACCCGCAGGGGCAGGGGTCATTACGGCTTGGCAGCCTGTCCTTGATGACGGGCGTACGGGGCTGCTGGGCGCGGGTGTCGTGCTGGGCGGCAGCCTGCTGATTGCGGTCAACGAGCTGCTCCTCCTCCTCCACGTTCTGCTTCGACTCGGTGTACTGCTGCCTCTCCGTGTGCTGCTCCGGAGCGGCTTCCCGCACTTGCTGCTGCATCTCGGGTATCTGTGCGCGGGTGAGGATGGAGGTGATGCGATTGTACATCTCATTGATCATGGCATCCCACACCTTGGCCGACTCGAGCTTGAAGATGAGCAGTGGGTCTTTCTGCTCATAGCTGGCATTCTGCACGGAGTGCTTCAGCTCGTCGAGCTGGCGCAGGTTCTCCTTCCACGAGTCGTCGATGATATGTAGCAGGATGCTCTTCTCGAATTCCTTGACTACCGATTTCGACTCCGTCTCGTAGGCTTCCTGTAGGTTGCAGGGGATGTTGTACATCCGTCGCCCGTCAGTGATGGGCACCATGATGCGCTCGTACATCTGTCCCTGTGTCTCGTATACCTGCTTGATGATGGGGTAGGCCACGGCCTGGATGCGCTCAGTGCGGCGGTTGAAATTCTCAATAGCCGCCTGGAAGGCATTCTCCGTGAGCTGTTCGCGCTGTGAGCTGTTGAACTGCTCCTGTGTGAAGGGCACCTCCATCGAGAGTATGTGTAGGAATTCTTCCTTGCAGCCGTTATAGTCGTTGTTGTCGATGATGTTGACCACACGGTCCCAGATGATGTTTGCGATGTCCATTCCGATGCGCTCACCCATCAGGGCGTGGCGGCGCTTCTCGTAGATGACGGTGCGCTGCTTGTTCATCACGTCGTCGTACTCAATGAGGCGCTTGCGGATGCCGAAGTTGTTCTCCTCCACTTTCTTCTGTGCGCGCTCAATGCTCTTCGAGATCATCGGCGACTCAATCATCTCGCCGTCCTTGAAGCCCAGCTTGTCCATCACTGATGCGATGCGCTCCGAGGCGAACAGGCGCATCAGCTTGTCTTCAAGCGACACGTAGAACACGCTCGAACCCGGGTCGCCCTGACGGCCTGCACGTCCGCGCAACTGGCGGTCCACTCGGCGGCTCTCGTGGCGCTCGGTGCCGATGATGGCCAGTCCTCCTGCTGCCTTCACCTCGGGCGACAGCTTGATGTCGGTACCGCGGCCGGCCATGTTGGTGGCAATGGTGACGGCACCCTTGCCATTGGTCGACTGTCCCGCGAGGGCCACGATGTCGGCCTCCTTCTGGTGCAGCTTGGCGTTGAGCACCTGATGGGGTATGCCCTCGCGCTTGCCGGTCTCGGGATTGACGTACATGTCGAGCATGCGGGAGAGCAGTTCGGAGATTTCCACCGAGGTGGTGCCGATCAGCGTGGGGCGTCCCTGGTTGCGCATCTTCACCACCTCTTCGATGACGGCCCGAAACTTCTCGCGCTGCGTCTTGTAGACGCGGTCGTCCTGGTCATTGCGGATGACGGGGCGGTTGGTGGGAATCTCCACCACGTCGAGCTTGTAGATGTCCCAGAACTCGCCGGCCTCAGTTGATGCCGTACCTGTCATGCCGGCCAGCTTGTGATACATGCGGAAATAGTTCTGCAGGGTGATGGTGGCGAAGGTCTGAGTGGCGGCCTCCACCTTCACGTGCTCCTTGGCTTCCACGGCCTGGTGTAGCCCGTCGCTCCAGCGGCGTCCCTCCATGATGCGGCCCGTCTGCTCGTCCACAATCTTCACCTCGCCGTCGATGACCACGTACTCATCGTCGCGGTTGAACATGCAGTAGGCCTTGAGCAGCTGCTGCAGGGTATGCACGCGTTCTGACTGCACAGCGTAGTGGGAGAGCAGTTCGTCCTTCTTGTCGACGCGCTCCTGGTCGGTGAGGCCGGTCTCTGTTTCGAGTGCGGAGAGCTGTGCGGCAATGTCGGGCAGCACGAAGAGCTGTGCGTCGTTCACTTGCTTGGCCAGCCAGCCGGTACCCTTGTCTGTCAGGTCGCACGAGTTAAGCTTCTCGTCGACAACGAAGTAGAGTGGCTCAACGGCCTCCGGCATGCGGCGGTTGTTGTTCTCCATATATATTTCCTCCGTCTTGAGCATGCCGGCCTTGATGCCCTCCTCGGAGAGATACTTGATGAGGGGCTTGTTCTTGGGCAGGGCCTTGTGCGAGCGGTAGAGCGAGAGGAATCCCTGGTCGAGTTTCTCCTGGCCCTCCTTCTTGTTGCCGGCCTCCATCAGGCGGTTGCCCTCGGCTATCAGGTTCTTGGCATCGGCCAGGTACTGGGTGGCCAGCTGGCGCTGCACGCCCACGAGGCGCTCCACCAGCGGCTGGT
>CAMHUC010000054.1 GCA_946188155.1 uncultured bacterium
GCACCATACCGGCAATCACGGCGATGAAGAGGATGAACGACAGGTAGCTCAGGTCGACACCCTCGACGAGGCAGTCGGGGCCGAGCACCTTGGTCTGCAGCAGATAGTTCACGGGCACGGTGACGGTGAGCACAAAGGTCACGGCCAGTCCGAGGCCCAGCGAGGTCTTCACGGTCTTCGACACGGCCAGATAGGAACACATGCCGAGGAAGAATGCGAAGATCATGTTGTCGACGAATATCGACCGGAATAAAAGACTTATTGCATGTTCCATATCTTACTTCTCCTTATAAAAATATGCACGATGTACCCAAATGACACAGCCAACGAGGATCAGTGCCATAGCAGGCATCGTCATCATACCATTGTTCACGTAGCCCAGGTCGTAGCAGGCATCAGGAATGAGCTGGAAGCCGAGCAGCGAGCCGCGCCCGAGCAGTTCACGGACAGCACCCACGATGACCAGGATCATGGCGTAGCCAAGACCGTTGCCCACACCGTCGAGGAACGAGGGCCAGGGCTTGTTCATCATGGCGAATGCCTCGAGGCGCCCCATGAGGATGCAGTTGGTAATAATCAGACCCACATAGACGGAGAGCTGCACGCTCACGTCGTAGGCGAAAGCCTTCAGGATCTGCGACACGATAGTCACCAGCGCAGCCACAACCACCAGCTGCACCACGATACGGATGCGGTTGGGGATGGTGTTGCGGATGACGGAGATGATAACGTTGGAGAACGCCGTAATCACCGTCACGGCGAGTCCCATCACGATAGCGGGCTTCAGCTGGGCTGTCACGGCGAGCGCCGAGCAGATGCCGAGCACCTGTCCGAGTATCGGATGGTCAACGTTTAGCGGGTTAGTGAAAACCTCTTTATTTTGTTTACTCAGTAATGCCATAATAGTAATTGACGATTAGACGATTTACGATTTACTATTTATTTACGATTAAGTGATTCCTGCTATTTTATTCTGCAACAGTGGCTGTAGAGTCGGCAGGGCACTTCTTCATGATGTCCTCGAAGAGAGAGAAGGCATTGGCACAGGCATCCTTCAGGCAGTCCTTCAGCATTGCATCAACACCGTTGGAAGTGAGCGTGGCACCAGTGACGACATCCACCTGGGTCTCGGGGGATTCCACCTTCTTCACCACCGACAGGACGACATCGTAGTTGTCGTCGTAGACGCGCTTGCCGATGAACTTCTCCTGCCATGCCTGCGAGTCCTTGATCTCGGCACCCAGGCCGGCCGTCTCACTCTCATGGTTGAAGTAGGCTCCGAACACTTTCGGCTGTTTGTTGTCGTGCATGGCTATATAGCCGCTGATGCCGCCCCAGAGTCCCATGCCTTTAAGCTGTACGACGAGCACATTCTCGCCGTCGATGTTGCACATGTAATACATGCGGCCGTCCTTTTCTGCCTCTGCCTTCACCACCTCGGCATACTTGGCCTCGGCAGCAGCTCCGTCGAGGTCGCGGATGTTGAGCGAGTAGAGAATCTGCTTCTTCACGTCGAGGGCCACGTTGGCATCCTGCATAGGCTTCAGTGCCTGATAGACGAAGGCCAGCAGGAAGGCCACGATGACCACGAGTATCGCACTATATATAATAATGTACGAGTTCGAATTAGTATTCAGTTTCATTTGGAACCTCCTCTCTTTAAGCGTTTCGAGATATTACGCTCCACGATGAAGTGGTCAATCGTGGGAGCAAACATATTACCAAAGAAGATGGCGAGCATCATGCCCTCAGGATAGCCGGCGTTGCGCACACGGATGATGACAGCCATAGCACCGATAATGAAGCCATAGATGAACTGTCCTGTACGCGTGCGGCAGGAGGTGACGGGGTCTGTGGCCATAAACACAGCACCGAAGGCGAAGCCACCCAGGATGAAATGATGCCACCAGACCATCGACTGGCATGTAGCCTCGAAGAGGAGTGCCATCAAACCGCCGCCCACGAAAACGCTCAGCATAGTGCGCCAGGAGGCGATGCCTGTCAGCAGCAGGATGCAGGCACCGATGGCAATGGCTATCAGCGAGGTCTCACCAATAGAGCCGGGGATAAAGCCGCAGATCATGTCGCAGATAGAGGCGTCGGGACTGATGCCCTGTGCCATCTGCCCCAGAGGCGTGGCTGCCGTGAAGCCGTCGGGAAGCGTGTTGCCCAGTCCGAAGATGGACTCCTGAGCCACCCATACCTGGTCGCCTGTCATCTTCGAAGGATAGGCGAAGAAGAGGAACATACGGGCAGCCACAGCGGGGTTGAACATATTCATACCCGTGCCTCCGAAGATCTCCTTGCAGAAGATGACGCTGAAGGCGCAGGCCAGGGCCAGCATCCACAGCGGGCAACCGATGGGGATGATCAGCGGGATGATGATACCGCTGACGAGGTAGCCCTCCTGGATTTCCTCACCCTTCCACTGAGCCCAGGCGAACTCGATGCCCAAGCCTACGATGTAGCTGACGAGAATCTTGGGCAGCACGGCCAGAAAACCGTAGCAGAAGATCTCGAAGAAGCCAGCACTCTCGAGGGTGCCTGCTGCCAGATAGTTCTGGTAGCCTACGTTGTACATACCGAACAGCATGGCCGGCATCAGGGCGATGACCACCATGCTCATAATGCGCTTCGAGTCGATGGCGTCGTGGATGTTGACACCCGTCTTCGACGTATCGTTAGGCACCAGCGCAAATGTCTCAAAGCCATCGAATACGCTGCGGAAAGCATGCAGCTTGCCGCCCTCTTCGAAGCTGGGCCTCATTTTATCAAATATCTTTCTTATAGCGCTCATAGTCTTTTATGCGTTTTCTTTACGTAATATGTTAAGTCCTTCACGCACGATGCGCTGCAATTCCAACTTCGAGCTGTCCACGAACTCAGCAAGTGCAAAGTCCTCAGGACTAACCTCATAGATGCCAAGGGCCTCCTGACGGTCGATGTCGCCGGCGATGATGGCCTTGATGAGGTATTCGCCGTAGATGTCCATCGGCAGCACACGGTCGTACTCGCCGCTCATAATCATGTGGCGCTCGCCGCCCTTGATGCGGGCATCCAGCGCATACTGCTTCTTGCCCATGAGCCAGGAGAAGTAGCTGCGGCTGACGGAGAACTGCGAGAGGCGGGGCATGATCCAGCCCAGCAGCTCGTCGGCGTCGCTGCCCTCGGGGATGACGGTGATCTCAGAGGTGTGGGCACCCAAGAAGCCATCCTTGGTAGTCGGACGGCCTGTAAGCACGTTGCCGTTGATGATGCGCACAGGGTGCTTGGCATCGTAGCTGTTGGAGAGCAGCGTGGAGAGCTCCTCGCCCACGAGCATGTCGACGTAGGCCGGGCTCTTCACCTCCGAGCCGCAGAGGGCCACCGTTCGGCGCAGGTCTACACGGCCCGTGTTGAACAGACGGCCGATGAAGAGCACCACTGTCGGGTCGCCGATGGTCCACACCACTTCACCCTTGTTGACGGGGTCTATGTGGTTCACCTGCACGCCGACGTTGCCTGCGGGGCACTTGCCGTCGAAGATGTGGATGTCGGCAAAGTGGTCGGCTCCCAACTGTCGGATCTCTGCCTGCAGGTCTGGCTGTATGCCCAGCCCCAGGTGGGTCTTGGCGATGCGCGAGAGAGCCTCGAGGCCTGTCACAAAGTCCTGCTCCTGGCCCTTCACCTCGAACTGGAAGTCGGCAGCCAGCGGCTTGTCGCGCAGGGCGGACACGAAAATTGCCTTAGGCATCACCGACGGATTGGTCGACACAGCATAAGGCAACTGACAGATGTAGCCGAAGAGTCCCGCCTCCAGCAACGCATTAATGACTTGCTCGCCCGAGAGACTGCCCGGATCGCGCTTGCCGAAGTCTACAAACTCCTGCTGCGCGTCGGCATCCACCCTGATGCAGAGCACTTTACGACGCTCGCCGCGCACCACCTCGCGGACAGTGCCGCTCACGGGCGAGGCAAACCTCACTTCGGGATATTGCTTGTTGAGAAACAGAGCATCCCCGGCCTTGACCTTGTCACCTTCACGGACGACGACCTTCGGAGTGACCCCCTCGAAATCGTCGGGCATAAGCGCATACTTGCCGTTCGATTTCAACTGGATCTTCTTCTCCTCAGCACGTCCCTGAAGATTGATGTCCAAGCCTTTGCGTAACTTAATTACATTTGGCATTTTTATAAATGTTTAAAGAATTATTGCACCAAATCGTGTGCAAAATTAATAAAATTATGTCTAAACCGCATAAATAATTGTCGAAAAATGCAGTTATCACAACTTTTTGTCGTAATTTTGCGGAAAAATTTGAAGCACTCAGAAATGATTGCTATCTTGAACTGACAGAAACGAGAGATTAGTGAAACTGGTCAAACACCTCATCAACGGAACGGTATGGAGCCTGCTGGCTCTGTGCGTGACACTGCTGGCGGCTGCGCGCCTACCCGTTGTCCAAGAGTTCACTGGGCAGAAGGTTGCACAGCTGCTCGAACGCCAACTGGGCACGGAGGTCACTATCGGACGGATTGACCTGGGACTGCTGAACCGCCTGACCCTCGACGACGTGCGTATTATGGACCAGCGGCAGCAGGAGATGCTACGCATCGGACGGCTGACAGCCCGCATCAGCCTGAGCGCACTCACCGAAGGCAAGATACACATTGCCAGCGCACAACTCTTCGGAGCACACGCCACACTCTATCAGGACAGTGCCCAGGCTAGACCCAACTTCCAGTTCGTCATCGACTCGCTTGCCTCCAACGACACCACCAGCCAGGCACCGCTCGACCTGAAAGTCAATTCGCTCATCATACGCCACTCGGCCATCCGTTTCGACCGTCGCGATGCCAGGCAGACACCGGGCCTGCTGAACCCCAGCCACCTGAATGTGAGCAGCATCAGCGCGCACATCATACTCAAGGAACTGACCGACTCCACCATCGAGCTGAACATCAAGCGACTGGGACTGCAGGAACAGTCGGGACTATCCATCAACCGCCTGGCCATGAAGCTGAAAGCCGACAAGCGGAAGGCAACACTGTCAGAGCTGCTACTGGAAATGCCAAACAGCACGCTCAAGGCCGACTCAGCCTCTGCCTCATACAAATGGGATGAGAACGGCATCCTCAAGTCATCGCTCAGCTATCACGCATCAATAAAAGACACATACATAACCCCCTCTGACCTAAGGTGTTTTTACAATCCGCTAAAGAATTTCCAAAGGCCATTAAAACTGAATGCCAGTGCCGCTGGGACATGGGAGCATCTGGACATCAGCCAGCTGAACATCCACTCGGATGCCGGCGACCTCAGTCTTGCCGCCAACGGCTACGTAGACGGACTTCACAGCGCCTGGCCACAATGGCGGATGAACACCACCCAGCTGGTGTTGGGCGACAACATCATCGACTTCCTGCAAAAGAACATCGGCCTGCCGTCATTGGTCAAGAACATCGGCAGCCTGCAGGCATCAGGCACCTTCGGAGGCGAACGCAACGGGACTGTCACGGCCAACGCCACGTTCAGGACAAGCATCGGACAGGTGGACACAGACTTCCAGATGACACGCGACAGACGGTTCAGCGGCATCCTGGAAACGGCTAACCTCAATCTGCGACAACTCACAGGCAACACCCAGCTTGGAAGCCTCACTGCCAACCTCGTGCTCAACGGCTTGCTGCAGCAGGGCCAGAAACCCGTCGTGAACCTTGAGGGAACGGTGGCACAGGTCGACTACAACGACTATCCCTTCAAGGACATCACCATTAACGGCACTTATGCCGCAGACATGATTGAAGGCATGCTAAAGACGGCCGACCCCAACCTCAACGCAGAACTTACAGGAAAGCTGGAACGACAAGACAAAAGCAACTCCCCGAACAAAATCGTCGTCAGCGGCAATGTCGCCCATCTGGCTCCACAGGCCCTGAAACTCACCGACAAGTGGGGCGACGCCGTGTTCGCCGGAGAAATCAACGCCGACTTCTCTGCCCACTCGCTGAAAGATGCGGAAGGCCAACTGCGCATCAGTCATTTCACAATGAAAAAGGGTGACACAACACACTACAGACTGGATAACCTGACAGTGATGGCCGGACGTGAGGACAACAGGCAGCATGTGTCGCTGGTGAGCGACTTTGCCAAAATCGACCTGACGGGCGACTTCGAATACGCCACCCTACCCCAAAGCATTGTCAACATTGTGGCATCGAAACTGCCCGAACTGCCAGGACTGCCCCCCATCTCAGACAGTGCCCTAAACGACTTTGTGCTCAAGATGCAGGTATACAAGAGCGACTGGCTACAGCAGCTGCTCGGCATCGACCTGAGCATCAGCCAGCCTGCCACCGTTAATGCCAAGATCAACGACCACAACCGCACCATGCTCCTCGAGGGCAACCTGCCCAGGCTCAGCTACAACGGTGCCACCTATGCCAATACTAACGCATCCATACAAGTGGTGTCGCCGATGGACACGCTAAGATGCAAGGTCAACACAAGCAGAATTTCCGACAACGGAATGATGAACATAGCCCTCAGTGCCCAGGCTGCCGACAACAACATGAAGACATCACTGAGCTGGAACGACGGCCAGCAAGTCGGCAAGATGAGCGGTGAACTGAACACCATCACCCGCCTTTACACCAATCTGGCCAGCAAGCCCGAGGCACACGTCAGAATACAGCCCTCACACATCACCCTCAACGACACCGTGTGGAGCGTGGAGCCCTCCGACATACTCTTTTCGGAGGGAAACCTGCTGGTAGACCATTTCAACATACACCACGGCAAGCAGCACATCACCATCGACGGAAAGGCAAGCAAGCACGCCAGTGACTCACTGACCGTAGACCTGAATGAGGTGGAAGTGGCATACATCCTCGACCTGGTGGACTTCCATACCGTAGAGTTCAGCGGCAAGGCAACAGGCAAGGCCATAGCCCGGTCGCTCTTCAACGACTTCGAGGCATTCGCCGACCTGCGAGTAGCCAACTTCAAGTTCGAGAACGGTCGCATGGGGACCCTCTTTGCAAACGCCCGTTGGAACAAGGAAAAGGAACAAATCGACATCAAAGCCACTGCCAACGACGGCCCGGAGGCCATCACCCTCATCGACGGCTTCGTATCACCCACCCACAACACCATCGACCTGGCCCTCGGCGCGCGAGGCACCTACATCGACTTCATGCACAACTTCACCAAAAGTTTCCTGAGCAGCATCACGGGGCATGCCGATGGCGACCTCAGACTGGCAGGAACACTCGACGACATCAACCTGACGGGGAAACTGACCGTCGAGGGAAAGGCCAAGCTGACAGCCCTCAACACCGAATACGAGCTGCATCGCGATACCGTAGTGTTCATACCCGACGAGATAGAACTGCGCGGCTTACCCATTACCGACCGTTATGGCAACAGGGCATCCATCAGCGGCGGCATCCACCATCAGCACCTGACCAACCTCACGTTCGACCTCTTTGTCAATGCCGACAACCTGCTGGCCTACGACTTCAAGGATTTCGGCGAAGGCACCTTCTACGGAACGGTCTTCGCTTCGGGCGACGTGAGTATCAAGGGACGCCCCGGCGAAGTGACCATCGACTGCGACGTCACCCCCCAGAAGAACACCGTATTCGTCTACAACGCCTCTTCGCCCGACGCCATCTCCAAGCAGGAATTCATACAATGGGGCAGCGCCAATAAGCCCGGAATATCCGAAACATCCGGATTATCCGAAGATACCCAAGCCGCCCACGACACCCCTTCCGACATCTATATCAACTTCCTCATCAACTGCACCCCCGACGCAACGATGCGACTGCTGATGGATGCCAATACCGACGACTATATCACGCTGAACGGCGAAGGTGCCATCCGAGCTACGTTCTACAACAAAGGACCCTTCAACATGTTCGGCACTTACACCGTGGAGCGCGGCACCTACGGCGTGACCATCCAGAACATCATCCAGAAGAACTTCACCTTCAACCAAGGCGGCACCATCGTATTCGGAGGCGACCCCTACAACGCCGCACTCAACCTGCAGGCCCTCTACACCGTCAACGGCGTATCACTCTCCGACCTGAACATCGGCAACTCGTTCGCCTCGAACACCATCCGAGTGAACTGCCTGATGAACATCGGCGGACAGCCCAACGCCCCACAGGTGGACTTCGACCTGGAGATGCCAACCGTCAACGCCGACGAGCAACAGATGGTGCGCTCCGTCATCAACGGGCAGCAGGAGATGAACCAGCAAGTACTCTACCTGCTGGCCATCGGACGCTTCTACAACCAGACGCAGAACAACGCCGAGACACAACGGCAGGACCAGACGTCGCTGGCCATGCAGAGCTTCCTCTCCGGCACACTCTCCACGCAAATCAACAACCTGCTGAACACCGTCATCAAAAACGACAACTGGAACATCGGAGCCAACATCTCCACCGGCAACGAAGGCTGGCACAACGCAGAGTACGAAGGCACCATCAGCGGGCGCATGCTCAACAACCGCCTGCTGCTCAACGGACAGTTCGGCTATCGCGACAACGCCAAGCAGGCCACGCCCTCGTTCATCGGCGACTTCGACATCCAGTACCTGCTGCTGCCCAACGGCAACCTGTCGCTGAAGATGTACAACCAGACCAACGACCGCTACTTCACCAAGTCATCGCTCAACACACAGGGCATCGGACTGATCATGAAGAAAGACTTCAACGGGCTTGGCGACCTCTTCAGCTCGGGCAAGAAGAAACGCAAGAAGTCAAGCAAGAAACCCGCAGAGCCAGTTTCCTCACAATAAATTTGGAGAAACAGAATATTTTTAGTAATTTTGCACGCTGAAATTCAAATTTTCGAAAACAAGATTAGATGGATACAACGGCAATATTGCTTCTGCATTGCCCCGACCAGCAGGGCATCATCTCGGAAGTAACGAAATTTATCACAGACAATAAAGGTAACATTGTCTATCTGGATCAGTATGTGGACAAGGTAGACGGCATGTTCTTCATGCGAATAGAATGGGAACTGGAAGGCTTCCTCATTCCTCGCGACAAGCTCTACGACTACCTCACCACCCTCTATGCACAGCGCTACCAGATGAAGTTCTCGCTCTACTATAGCGACAAGCGACCCCGCATGGCCATTTTCGTATCGAAGATGAGCCACTGCCTCTACGACCTGCTGGCACGCTGGAAGGCAGGCGAGTTCAACTGCGACATCCCCTGCATCGTCAGCAATCACGAGGACCTGCGCTACGTGGCCGACCAGTTCGGCATACCCTACTACGTGTGGAGCATCAAGAAGGACCACTCCAACAAGGCTGAGGTAGAAGCTGCTGAGATGGAACTGCTCCGCAAGGAGGACATCTCCTTCATCGTGCTGGCCCGCTACATGCAGATCATCAGCGACGAGATGATAGCCGAATACCCGCACCACATCATCAACATCCACCACTCGTTCCTGCCAGCCTTCATCGGAGCCAAGCCCTATCATCAGGCCTACGAGCGAGGCGTGAAGATTATCGGGGCCACCAGCCACTATGTGACGGCAGAGCTCGACGCAGGCCCCATCATCGAGCAGGACGTGACGCGCATCACCCACAAGGACACCCCCGACAGCCTGGTACTCAAAGGAAAGGATTTGGAGAAGATTGTGCTCTCCCACGCCGTGTCGAAGCACATACAGCGGAAGATTCTCACCTATAAGAACAAGACCATCATCTTCAGTTGATGGAAGATTGAATATTGAATACTGAAAATGAATGTAGCAATCGTAAAATATAACGCAGGAAACATCTACTCGGTGGTGAATGCCCTTAGGAGAATGGGTATCGAGCCACTGCTGACAGATGATGCCGAGCAGCTGATGAGAGCCGACCGCGTGCTCTTCCCCGGACAGGGCGAGGCACGCGGAGCAATGGAGTACCTGAAAGCCCGCCGACTCGACGAGGTGATTCGCAACCTGCGACAACCTGTATTCGGCATCTGTGTCGGGCAGCAGCTGCTCTGCAAGCATTCCGAGGAGGGCGACGTGGACTGCATCGGTATCTTCGATGCCGAAGTGAAACGATTCCAGCCTGAGCGCCATGAGGACAAGGTGCCATGCATGGGATGGAACCGTCTCTACAACACCCGCTCACCGCTGATGGAGGGCGTCGAGGGAGGCTACGTCTACTTCGTCCACAGCTATTACGTGCCGCTATGCGAGGAAACCATCGCCACTGCCGACTATATCCTGCCCTACTCCGCCTCGATGCACAAGGACAACTTCTACGCCTGCCAGTTCCACCCCGAGAAGAGCGGAAAGGTGGGCGAACAGATCTTGAAGAATTTCCTGGAACTGTAATCCTAATATTGTCAAATCGTAATAAAATGATAGAACTGATACCAGCCATAGACATCATCGACGGACAGTGCGTCCGGCTGACCAAGGGCGACTACGACCAGAAGACCGTCTACAACGACTCGCCTGTCGAGGTGGCCAAGGGATTCGAGGCTTTGGGCTTCAAGCGGCTTCACGTAGTCGACCTCGACGGTGCCAAGTCGAAGCATATCGTCAATAGTCAAGTGCTCAGCCGTATCTCGGCTGAGACTAGGCTTACCGTCGATTTCGGCGGCGGCATCAAGACCGACGAGGACATCGAGAAAGCCTTCGCCGCAGGGGCTGCCATGGTGACAGTAGGCTCCATAGCCGTCACCAATCCGCAACTGTTTATCGGCTGGCTTGAGAAATACGGTGCCGAGCGGATGATACTGGGCGCCGACGTGCGCCAAGGCAAGATCAGCATCAACGGCTGGAAGGAGGACTCCAGCGAAGAACTGCTGCC
This sequence comes from uncultured bacterium, assembly GCA_946188155.1. Taxonomy (GTDB): domain Bacteria; phylum Bacteroidota; class Bacteroidia; order Bacteroidales; family Bacteroidaceae; genus Prevotella. The sequence continues at coordinate 10,821 of CAMHUC010000054.1, forward strand.
ATTCCTCCGCAAGTACGTCGATGCTGGCGTGAAGAATGTGCTCTGCACAGAAATCTCTAAAGACGGCACCCTCGCCGGCCCTGCCATCGACCTCTACCGCCAGGTGATGGATGCCTACCCCGGCCTACACCTGATAGCCAGCGGAGGCGTTTCCTCCAAGGACGACATCCTCGCCCTCGATGCCGCCGGCATACCGGCAGTAGTCTTTGGCAAAGCCATCTACGAGGGCCGCATCAACCTGAGAGAAATTGTGAAATTGTGAAATTGTAAAATCGTCAAATAATCATGGGACTGGCAAAACGCATCATACCCTGCCTCGACGTGAAGGACGGCGAGACCGTCAAAGGCACCAACTTCGTCAACCTGCGCTCCGCAGGCGACCCCGTAGCACTGGGCAAGGCCTATAGCGAGCAGGGCGCCGACGAGTTGTGCTTCCTGGATATCACTGCATCGTTCGAGGGCCGCAAGACATTTACCGAGATGGTGACCCGCGTGGCCCGCGAAATCAACATCCCCTTCACCGTGGGCGGAGGCGTCAACGAACTGGCCGACGTGGAGCGCTTGCTCTACGCCGGAGCCGACAAGGTGAGCGTCAACAGCGCTGCCGTGCGCCGACCGGAGCTCATCGACGAGATTGCAACCCGCTTCGGCTCCCAGGTATGCGTCTGCGCCATCGACGCCCGCCTCGACGACGACGGATGGCATTGCTACCTGAAGGGCGGACGCGAGCGAACCGAGCGAGGACTCTTCGAATGGGCTCACGAGGCCCAGGAGCGAGGCGCAGGCGAGATCCTGTTCACATCGATGAACCACGACGGCGTGAAGGAAGGCTACGCCAACGATGCCCTGCGCCGACTGGCCGACTCGCTCTCCATACCCATCATCGCCAGCGGAGGCGCAGGCCGAAAGGAGCACTTCCGCGACACCTTCATTGAGGGCCACTCCGACGCAGCCCTCGCCGCCAGCGTGTTCCACTTCGGCGAGATACCCATCCCGGAGCTGAAGCAATATCTGAGGAGCGAGGGCATCAATGTGAGACTATAACGTCATAACGATATCACGTAATAACGATATAAAGAAAATTATCGCAAAATGAAAATAGACTTTGAGAAATGCGGCGGACTGGTGCCCGCCATCGTACAGGATGCCGTTACCAAGAACGTGCTGATGCTCGGCTATATGAATCAGCAGGCCTACGAAAAGACCGTAGCCACAAAGAAGGTCACCTTCTGGAGCCGCAGTCGCAACTGCCTGTGGACAAAGGGCGAGACGAGCGGCAACTTCCTCCACCTGGTGAGCATCAAGGTGGACTGCGACAACGACACCCTGCTCGTGAAGGCTCATCCCGACGGGCCCACCTGCCACACAGGCACCGACACCTGCTGGGGCGAGGACAACAATCACAATCCACTGCTCTTCCTCGGCGAACTGCAGGACTTCATCAACCGACGCCACGAGCAGATGCCCGAAGGCAGCTATACCACCTCGCTATTCAAGGACGGCATCAACCGCATTGCCCAGAAAGTGGGCGAAGAGGCACTCGAGGCTGTCATCGAGGCCACCAACGGCACCAAGGAGAAGCTGGTCTACGAAGCCTCCGACCTCATCTACCATCTCATCGTGCTGCTCACCAGCAAGCAGCTGCGCATCGAGGACATCGCACTGGAGCTGCAGAAGCGCCACGACCCCGACTGGGACAAGAAGCGCCGACAGGCCAAGGCCAAGGGCGAGATGGAGTAAAAAGATGAAATAATCGTTGCCGCCAAGGCGACAAATGGCAAATAGTAAATCCGTAAATAGTAAATAAAACTGTGCTGATTGAATATAGAAACGCAGACATCTACCAGCGACACGGCATACGGGTGCTGGAGAAGGTGAACTTCCACGTCGACGAAGGTGAGTTCGTATATATCATCGGACGCGTAGGCTCAGGCAAGACATCACTGCTGAGAACCTTCTACTTCGAACTCGACATCGACGAAGCCGACAAGGCAACCGTCTTAGACTATGACCTGCTGACCCTGCGACGAAAGGACATTCCCAAGCTGCGAAGGCAGATGGGCGTCATCTTCCAGGACTTCCAGCTGCTGGGCGACCGAACGGTCTACAAGAACCTGGAGTTCGTGCTCAAGGCCACGGGATGGAAGAAGAAACAGGAGATTGCCGACCGCATCGGCGAGGTGCTCGCACACGTGGGCCTGCACGACAAGGCCGACAAGATGCCCCACGAGCTCTCCGGAGGCGAACAGCAGCGCGTGGCCATCGCCCGCGCCATCCTCAACAGGCCGAAGCTCATCATCGCCGACGAACCCACCGGCAACCTCGACCCCGAGACGGCCAACAACATCGTGGAGCTGCTACGGCAGGTGTCACAGACGGGCACCGCCATCGTCATGACCACCCACAACATGCCACTGCTCGACAAGTATCCCGGCATCGTATACCGATGCGTGGCGGGCCACATGGAGGAAGTCACCAGCGACTTCAACCAGATACAGCTCGTAGACGAGCCTGATACGGACGAGATAACCGTCAGATACACACAGCGACAGGAAATTTAAGTGAATAGGGAATAATTTCACCTCCCGCTGCAAAACTGACAAATCGAAAATCGAAAATATAGTAAATCGAAAATAAGAAAAAGATGAAGGTAATGAAATTCGGCGGTACCTCAGTCGGAACGCCACAGAGAATGAAAGAGGTGACAAAGCTCGTCACCAAGTCCGCAGAACCCGTATTCGTGGTGCTCTCTGCCATGTCGGGAACCACCAACTCACTCGTTGAAATCTCCGACTATCTCTACAAGAAGAACCCCGATGGAGCCAACGAGGTGATCAACCGCCTGGAGCAGAAGTACGCCAAGCACGTCGCAGAGCTCTACACCAGCCAGGAGCAGAAGGACAAGACGGCAGAGTTCCTCAAGAGCGAGTTCAACTACCTGCGCTCCTTCACCAAGGAGCTGTTCACATCCTTCGAGGAGAAGAGCATCGTGGCACAGGGCGAGATGATGAGCACCAACATGGTGGCCAACTATATGCAGGAGCAGGGCATCAGCGTGGTGCTGCTCAACGCCCTCGACTTCATGCGCACCGACAAGAACTCCGAGCCCGACCCCGTCTACATCAAGGAGAAGCTCACCGCACTGCTCCAAGAGCATGAGGGCGCGCAGGTGTTCATCACCCAGGGCTTCATCTGCCGAAATGCCTATGGCGAGGTAGACAACCTGCAGCGCGGAGGCTCAGACTATACTGCATCGCTCATCGGAGCAGCCATCGGTGCCGAGGAGATACAGATATGGACCGACATCGACGGCATGCACAACAACGACCCCCGCGTGGTCGACAAGACTGAACCCGTTCACCAGCTGCACTTCGAGGAGGCTGCCGAGCTGGCATACTTCGGAGCCAAGATCCTCCACCCCACCTGCGTGCAGCCCGCCAAGTATGCCGGCATACCCGTGCGCCTGTTGAACACGATGGACCCCGATGCCCAGGGCACCACCATCAGCAACCAGACCGAGTACGGCAAGATCAAGGCCGTGGCTGCCAAGGACAACATCACGGCCATCAAAATCAAGTCGTCGCGCATGCTCCTGGCAACGGGCTTCCTGCGCAAGGTGTTCGAAATCTTCGAGAGCTACCAGACGCCTATCGACATGGTATGCACCTCGGAGGTGGGCGTTTCGATGAGTATCGACAACTCCTCCCACCTGGGCGAAATCGTCGACGAGCTGAAGAAGTACGGCACCGTCACCGTTGACACCAACATGTGCATCATCTGCGTCGTCGGCGACCTCGACTGGTCGAACATCGGCTTCGAGACACTGGCACTCGACGCAATGAAGGACATACCCGTGCGAATGGTCAGCTACGGAGGCTCCAACTACAACATATCCTTCCTCATACGCGAGGAGGACAAGAAGCGGGCACTGCAGAACCTGAGCAACACCATCTTCAACAAGAAATAACCCCAGTGACAACACAAAACGCAACTATTGAGATATGAAAGGTCAATTCCCCATAGAGAAGATGCAGTCCATCCAGACGCCCTTCTACTACTACGACACGGAACTGCTCCGCCAGACGCTACAAGCCATCAACCAGGAGGCCGGGCGCCACGAGCAGTTCGTCGTTCACTATGCCGTCAAGGCCAATGCCAACCCCAAGCTGCTGCGCTACATCCGGGAGGCAGGACTGGGGGCCGACTGCGTCAGCGGAGGCGAGATAGAGGCTGCCGTACGCGCAGGATTCCCCACCAGCAAGATTGTCTACGCTGGCGTGGGAAAGAGCGACTGGGAAATCAACCTCGGCCTCGACCACGACATCTTCTGCTTCAACGTGGAGAGCATTCCCGAGCTGGAGGTCATCAACCAGTTGGCCGAGGCCAAGGGCAAGGTGGCCCGCGTCGCATTCCGACTGAACCCCAACGTGGGGGCCCACACGCACGCCAACATCACCACCGGACTGGCCGAGAACAAGTTCGGCATTGCCATGGACGATATGGAGAAGGTGATTGCCGAGGCAGGCAGGATGAACAGCGTCAGGTTCGTCGGACTACACTTCCACATCGGATCACAGATACTCGACATGGGCGACTTCGAGGCACTCTGCAACCGCGTCAACGAGCTGCAGGAACGCCTCGACAGCCTCCGAATCCGAGTGGAGCACATCAACGTGGGAGGAGGACTGGGCATCGACTACAGCCATCCCAACCGCGTGCCCATACCCGACTTCAAGGCCTACTTCGACACCTACGCACGCAAGCTGAAACTGCGACCCGGCCAGACGCTCCACTTCGAGCTGGGCCGAGCCGTAGTGGGACAGTGCGGCTCGCTCATCACGCGTACATTATATATTAAGAAGGGAGCCGTCAAGCAGTTCGCCATCGTCGACGCGGGATTCACCGACCTCATCCGACCGGCCCTCTATCAGGCCTACCATAAGATTGAGAACATCACCAGCGAGCAGCCCACAGAAACCTACGATGTAGTAGGCCCCATCTGCGAGTCTACCGACGTCTTTGCTAAGCAAGTCGACATCAACGGCGCACGCCGGGGCGACCTGCTGGCCATACGCTCCGCAGGAGCCTACGGCGAAATCATGGCATCGCAGTACAACTGCCGACAACTGCCGAAGGGCTACGCCAGCGATGAGATATAAACTGACAAACGATGAACAAGAAAGATTGCAGCTTCTCCATCGTCATGACCGTCTACGACCAGGCACGTCAGCTCGAAGTATACCTGCCGGCTTTCCTTGCCGCCAACTACGAGCCGGGCTACGAGGTCATCGTCGTCGACGAGTCATCAACCGACGATACCGACGACGTGCTGAAGCTGCTCAAGCAATCCTATCCGCAACTCTACACCACCTTCCTGCCCAAGCCCAACCCCAACGTCACCCGCCGCAAGCTTGCTTTATCAATAGGCATCAAAGCGGCTAAGAACGAATGGGTTATCATGACCGACATAGAGAACACCCCCGACTCCTCCGACTGGCTCTCCTCTCTGGCTGAAGTGACCGACAGCACCACCGAGGCCGTAGCGGGCTACTTCACCAAGAAGGGCCTGCGGCTCGAAACGTTCGAGGACGTAAGCCAGGCAGAGGCACTGGCCGTCAAGGCCGAGCGCAGCAAGCGCAAGCCGGGCAGCGGCAAGACGATGAAGTACGCCAACGGATGCTACGACTTCATTGCCGTGCGGCGCAGCAAGGCCTACGACCTGCTGAAATATTTTGAACACGACGTGGGGGCACTCCGGCTCCTCAGGCTACGCATGAGCATCCTCGCCAGCCACTCTTTCTCCTAAGCACGACCGACGCAAATGAAGGTACTGTACTACTATCCCAAGACCGACGATATGATCACACGCCACGTGACCATACTCGCCGAGGGCATGCCACCCGGCGCAGAGGTGCAGACCGCCACCAGCTACCAGGAGTTCCGACAGCGCATCGAAGCCATGAAGCCCGACCTGGTCCACCTGCACGGCTGCTGGCACTATCCGGGCCACAAGGCTGCCGCCAAGGCCCGAAAGATGGGCATACGCGTGGTGCTGTCACCCCACGGGCAGCTGGAGCCCTGGGTGCTCAAGGAGCGGACGGCTGCCGGCAGCGACCAGAGCCTGCCGGCCAAGATTGCGGGCAAGTCCGTGTTCCTGCAGCGGCGCACCACCGAGCGCGCCTACGCCCTCATCGCCTTCGGAAAGATGGAGGAGCACTACCTGCGACAGGTGGGATGGAATCCGCGCATAGAGACCATCCGCAACGCCGTCATCACCAACAGCATCTCCCCCGGCCAGATGTGCAGCCAGACACTCGCCGTCTACCAGAAAGTGCTCGACAGCAACACCCTCGAACTGATGGGCGACGACGAGCGACGACTCCTCGCCGGCATCCTCAAGGCCGGCATCACCGGCGACACCCGCTGGCTCAGCGAGGAAGCTATCGAAAATACTAAAGCCGTAAATACTGAAGCACTCCGACGACTGCTCGTCTATGCCGAGCACCAGAACGTACGCAACTACGTGGACTACGGCATCAGCATCCTCGGACTGCAGGCCGACGCCATCGACACCGCCCGGACGGCTGCCTACTTCCCCAAGAAGTACCGCCGCCCCACCCCGCTCAAACAGCTCATCGGAGAGTTCAAGGGCGACGAGACCGACTACCTCGTCCGCATGTTCCGACAGCTGCAGAAGGCACCCCTGCTGCTACACCTCATCGAGCTGCACCGAGAGCTGATGCGCGACACCGTCGACGACGACAGCCTCGCCGAGGCCCTCGAGGAGAAGCGCATGACGGCCTTCGCCCGGCGCATCCTCCAGATACTCGCAGAGCAGACACTCCTCGACGAGGGCTACATGCCGCTCGACCCGCTCGACGACCGCGGCACGCAACAAATCAGACACTTAATTGCTAATCACCTCAAGATATGACATCAACCCATCATTACGACATCGAAAGGCTACGGGTAGACGAGCACTGCTCGGAGATAGCCGACCGTCACTACCTGCAGCTGCTATCACAGTCGTTCCCGACGATTGCCGATGCAGCCAAGGAAATCATCAACCTCGAGGCCATCATGAACCTGCCAAAGGGCACAGAGCACTTCCTGGCCGACCTGCACGGAGAGAGCGAGGCCTTCCAGCACGTGCTCAAGAACGCATCGGGCAACATCAAGCGAAAGGTCAACGAACTCTTCGGAAACGACCTGCGAGAGTCAGAGAAGAAGGAACTATGCACACTCATCTACTACCCCGAGCAGAAACTCGAACTCATCAAGGCACGGGAGCAGGACATCGACGACTGGTACCGCATCACCATCCACCAGCTCGTCAAGGTGTGCCGCGACGTCTCATCGAAATACACACGCTCTAAGGTGCGCAAGTCGCTGCCAGACGACTTCTCATACATCATCGAGGAACTGCTCCACGAACGCACCGACGACCAGGACAAGGCCAAGTACGTGGCCGTCATCGTCAACACCATCATCTCTACAGGGAGGGCAGACGAATTCATCTGCGCCATCTGCAACGTCATACAGCGACTCGCCATCGACCAGCTACACATACTCGGCGACATCTACGACCGAGGACCCGGAGCCCACAAAATCATGGACACGCTCCGACAGTACCACTCCTGGGACATACAGTGGGGCAACCACGACATACTATGGATGGGAGCATCGGCAGGCAACGACGCCTGCATCTGCAACGTGCTCCGACTGTGCCTGCGATACTCCAACCTGGCCACCATCGAGGAGTACGGCATCAACCTCGTGCCGCTGGCTACCTTCGCGCTCGACGTCTACGGCGACGACCCCTGCGAGGAGTTCATCCCACGACTGCTGAAGCCCGACCCACGCATGGACGACAAGACACTGCAGCTCACCGCACGCATGCACAAGGCCATCACCGTCATTCAGCTCAAGCAGGAGGCACGCATCTTCCGACGCCACCCCGAGTGGCAGATGACCGACCGATGCCTCTTCAGCGCCATCGACTACGAGCGGCACACCTGCACCATCGACGGCCGTGAGTATGAGATGCGAAGCTGCCACTTCCCAACCATCGACCCCGCCGACCCCGACGCCATGACACCCGACGAAGAGCTGCTCATGCAGAAGCTCCACCACTCCTTCCGCATCAGCGAGAAGCTACACAAGCACATCCGGGTGCTACTGTCACACGGATGCATGTACGCCATCCACAACTCCAACCTGCTCTTCCACGCATCAATACCACTGGCCGACGACGGCTCGCTGAAGCCCGTCGAAATCTATCCCGGCAAGACTTACCAGGGAAAGGAACTCATGCACAACATCGGCATGATGATACGCGCGGCTTTCCAGAGTGACAACTCAAAATTGTCAATTGCCAATTCTCAATTGCCAACTGAGTACCCCCGCGACTACGCCCGCGACTACTTCCTGTACCTCTGGTGCGGAAAGGACTCACCGCTGTTCGACAAGTCGAAGATGGCAACCTTCGAGCGATACTTCCTCAAGGACAAGGACACCTACCGCGAAGAGAAGGGCAACTACTTCAAGCTGCGCGACTCGGCCGACGTCTGCGACCGAATACTCGACGCCTTCGGCGTGGAAGGCCCCAACCGGCACATCATCAACGGACACGTGCCCGTACACGCCTCCAAGGGCGAGAACCCCATCAAGGCCGGCGGGCGCCTCATGGTCATCGACGGAGGATTCTCCGAGGCATACCACAGCGAGACGGGCATCGCAGGATACACACTCGTCTACCACTCCCGGGGATTCCAGCTCGTGCAGCACGAGCCATTCACCAGCCAGCGCGACGCCATCGTTCGCGAGACCGACATCAAGTCAACCACCCAGATCGTAGAGATGTCGGCCCACCGCATGCTCGTGGCCGACACCGACAAGGGCCGAGAACTGAAGGCACAGGTGGCCGACCTCAAGGAGCTGCTCTACGCCTACCGCCACGGCATCATCACCGAGAAGCGAAGCTGAAGAAGCAAGAGACTGGCACACACACAGTGGGGAGCACCCTGCGGCCTATCCGACTGCCCGGTGCTCCCACACTTTGTTATCCGCCCGCCTGTGGAGGGCTTCATGTCTACAAGTGACTTTCCTACTTTCCTACTTTCCTACAGCCTCAGCCGATGTCCTGCACCAGCCTGCGATACTCGCCGCGCTTGGTGCGCTCGATGGCCTTGTCGTCCATCAGGCGCTGAAGCGTCTTCTGGCCGGAGTGGTTGTTGGCATAGCCGAACACCTGGCAGAACTTCTCGGTGGTGAACTCCTGGGGCAACTGCAGGAAGCACTCCTTGAACTTGTTGGTGCGGCGGCACTGGCGGGCGGCATCGCGCAGCTGGTTGTCGTAGTACTGGCGGTGCAGGTCGTAGTACCAGTAGAGCTGCGTGCGGTACTGATGTCGAGCACCAGGTCGCACAGACGGCGGTCGGTGTCGTCTATCTGGTACGTACCCGTCTGCTCGCGCTCCTGCCAGTGGCGAATGTCGATGTAGGGTGCCGACACGTTGATGCCGTAGTATGGCACGCGCTTGATGAGCAGCCAGTCGGCCTTGTCCCTGCCGTTGAACTCGGCAACGGCACGGCGGTCGTCGCACCACTTGTGTACGTGCTCCACCAGCGGCCACAGGGGCAGCTCCCCGCGACGCTGGTCCAGGCGGTAGGCCCACTGGCGCAGCGTCTCGTTGTAGGCTGCCAGGCTCGACTCCTCCTTGCGGCGCAGGGGGATCATCACGAAGTCGTCCTCACCCATGGGGATGGTGGCCGTACGGGTGTCGAGACCTGAGTTGACCGACCGCTCATTGACGAGCAGCTTCAGCGTGGGCGGCGTGAACGTCTCACACATGTTCCAGAATACGCGGAAGCGGCCCGATACCGACTGCTTGTTGCTGTAGTGCTGGTCGTCCTACTCGCCGTGGAAACTGAGCAGGATCATGTTGCTGCGCGATATCCAGCTGCCCGACTTGCCTATCTCCACATCCTTCTCGGTCGAGACGGTCACCATGTGGCGACCCATCTCCACGCCGTCCACCTCCTCCCGGCAGTTCATCATGCTGCGGATGAACTCGGCGTTGCTCGAACGGTAGCCGAAGATGCGGTTGTACAGCGGCGGGCGCACATCCTTGTCTTTGTTGCTGCCCTTGGCATCGGTGGTCTCCTTCCAGGTGTTGGTACTCTCGTCGGCCAGCTTGCCCTCCTCGATGATGGGAGCCAGCAGCAGGTTGTTCAGGCGCATCAGGCAGCGCTTGCCCGACGTAGGGTCGCCCACGCCCCAGATGATGTAGTTCAGGCGCGAACGCTCACTCTCGTCGGCGTAGAAGAAGTAGTAGCACAGATCCATGCACGTGCCCATCATCGCCGCCGAGGCAAAGAGCAGGAATGGCCACAGACGGCGCGGATGGGGCTCGCAGACCTCGCGCAGGCAGGGATAAATGTCGAAGAACTGCTCGATGCGGTCGCACCAGTCGTCGAAAGGCAGCGTGGCCATAGGGTTGGCATCCTTCGCGTCTGCTGCGGGCAAGTCCTTGTCGATGCCGGCCTTATCCAGCAGCTCCGTCAGGGCCTTCGGACGGCGGCGAAGCAAGGACTTCTTCTGAACAGTGCTGACGCAGTTCTCCAACTCGTCGGCGGTCTGATCCTTCCAGTTCTTCACGTAGTCGAGCTGCCTGCCCATGGCCAGCGTCTTGCCGGCATTGTTGTCCGTCAGCAGCAGTAGCCAGGGGGCCGTCTCGCCAAGCCAGGTCTCGTGGCGCTTCCCTTCGGGCAGCTGCTCGCCATAATGGCTGTTGAGGGCTGCCACGATGGCCTGTTCCCTCTGCGAGAGTGCTACGGGCTGACTGGCTTCAGAAGCCGTCTGAGGACTACTCGGCGATGCAGCCGCTTCCGTCTGGCCCTTGCGCTGCTCCTTGCGCCGACGTTCCAATTCCTGCCAGCGTGGCTTGGTGGGGTCCGAATCTCCCCGGCGGTAGGCTTCGCCGTAGCGGGCCTCGTAAGCAGGATTCTCATAAGTGAAATAGGCATCCCAGTCGGCGTACTTCACGTCGCTCAGCTTCGGGATGAAATGAGCGTGGTCAGAGTTCTTACACTGAGAGTCGCAGTAGTCGAGCACGCCCAGCGTCTCTGCCATCTGGTAGGCATTGTCCTGCAGGTTGCCCCACTCCTCGCGGGCCTTGAACACCACCTTGATGCCCTCGCCCGAGGGCGTGATGAATATCCATACGATGCCCAGCTCCTTGAAGTCGTCGCGCTGCATCCACTCCTCGATGCGCTTCTCGGGGTCAGGCACGTGGTCGCCATCAAGCACGGCCAGTCCCGACAGATAGCCCGCCTCCTGTACGCGCCACAGCCCCAGCCTACCCCATCGGTCCTTGCTCTCGGCGAAATGCGTCACCGTGGGGATGACGGCTGGCAGCGAACTCTTCAACTGCCCGATGTAGAGCCTCACGCGCTGCAAGTCGCCTGCAGGCATGCGCTTCTTCGTGCGGCGCTCGTCTGCCTTCAGTTCCTTGGCAAGCCACTTCTGGTAGCCCTCCGATGCCACGAACTCCCTGACCAGCTCGTCCACCGCTTGCTTCGCCTCGGCCTCCACCATCCTGCGCTTCGCCTCGCGGTAGCCGTCGATGAGACTGATGTTCTGCGGGTGCCCCATCATGTCTTTCAGGGCTTGTTCGGCGAGTTCCCGTGTCTGTGCGTTAATACTCAGTTGAAATACTCTCTTTGCCATCACTTCTGCCCTCCATTACTGATTGCGCTGATCACCTTGTTGAAACGCTCGCTCGCGGGCAGGCGCCTCACCACCAGCTGCACCTGGCGCAGCACCTCGGCCTGCCAGTCGCGCGGATGGCGGCTCAGGTCGATGGTGCCCCTGAAGGTCAGTGCCCGCTTCTCCTCGTCGAGCCAGCACTCCAGCCCCTTCTCGCTGACCACCCGCTGCTCCGAGGGCGGCACCAAGGGCTTCTTCGGCTTCAGGTCGCGGGTCAGCAGGTTGAACTGCCTTACCAAGTCGCTGTACTGATCAGCCGACGACTCCTTCACCTTCAGCGAGAGCATCTTCGAGGGGTCGCTGCCAGTGGTCGTCCAGCGCTTGCCGCCTCCGGCACAGGTCTTCACGTTCGTCTGCGTCGAGGGGGCCTCGTTGAACGGCTCGAAGCCGAATTTCTGTGTCTCGGGGTCATAGGTTCCCGTTCCGCGAACCCTGACTTCCTTCTGTTTCTGTTCCATAATCACTTTAGTTTGACAATATCATTTGCAACCACCTCCTGATAGACAGCACCGTTCACCTCGTGTACCTGGAAACGCAGCGATGCTGCCACCACGTCACCCTCACAGAACCGGCACTGAGCAAGATTGCCGAACATGGTACATGCGTACTCATTGCCGTACTTCGCACCACCAAACTCCTTGAGTCTGATCACACACTTGGCCAACTGGCCACTTTCTGCCTTCTGAGAGGCAACGTTGCTCACATCTCCCTGCGACACTACGCGGAATACATCTCTCTCCATCTGCTCTATAACCTTTCGGTATCATCCTCGTCAGCGTTATTATTCACGTTCCTGTTCTCCTGGCGCTCGCGCTCCTTCTCGTCGATGAACATCTTCAGCAGCGACAGCAGCACGCTCACTATCTTCTCAATAAAACTGTAACTCATAACTGTAATAAAGTGTGTCGAAATAAAATTAATAGTCGGACATCATTAATATTTTTGATTCATTCATGTTTCTGAAGTTAAGTAGTTAAGAAGTTATCGGCCTTTCGACCTAAGTAGTTAAGCCGATAGTAGTTGCATTTGAAGATTTTCCGCCTCCATTAGTGCATGAACTATCGGCTTGACTTCTTTAACTTCTTTAACTTCCAAAATAAGAGTAATTCATGATTAATTCGTGTCCAATTCGTGATAATTATATGTCTTATATTAAAAACACGAATTGCCATTAATTGAATACGAATTTTTCATTAATTTTTTTATCTAAGCATCAAATCTTAATTCTCAATTCTCAAAGAACCGCTCCGCCTCCCAGGCGCGTCGCCTCTCCAGCCCCCTCTGCCGACGTCCGCCAGCCCACACCCATCGCATGAACTCGCCCACGATCAGCTCCCGGCTGTCGCCGTCGCGGATTCGCCTGAGCAGCATCGACGTAGACAGCCTGTCTACCCCCACGTTGAAGGCAAACGACACCAGTGCGTCGAACTGCCCCTGCGTCCTGGCCACGCCCAGTGCCCTGACGCCCTCCTCCACAGCCCGCAGGTCGCGCTGCAGCAAGTCCTCGGCCCAGTACTTCGTGATGCGGTCGCCCATCCGCACGTCGCGGCCCGTATGCCCGTAGCCGATGGTCGGCACCCCCGCAGCGTCCAGATAGGTCTCCAGGCGCAGGCCCTCCATCTCCTTCAGCTTCTCCACCAGCTGGGCACTCGCCCTCATCTGGTCCTCCTGTTGCACAATCATTTCTGCTTCCATCTCATGCCCTCCCTTTAGTGTGATTACGGTTGCGCATCTCCTCCTCGGTTATCCGCTCATACATCTCCTCATACATCCGCAGGTTGGCCTCGTAGAGGTCGTCGATGTCCACCTCCGCGCTCCTGGCCACGCTCTTCAGCGCCGCCAGCGCCCGCGCCACAGCCACGGCGCACATACCAAGCCCCAGCGGGCCGTCATGCGAGAGCATCATCATCTCTATGAACACGCCACCCAGCGTCTCGCCACGCCTCAGCATCTCGCAGGCCTCGCGCCTCGCCTGCTGCTTGTTATACTTACCCTGCTTCTTGTTCTCACCGCCAACCTTCTGGTTGGACTTCTTCTTTGAATTCATCTTTGTCATAATTCTGTTTGTTTTGATTGAAAAATAGAAACTTTTAAGCGTAAAAAAATAAGTTGGTGAACATTGATGAACACGAATTACCACGAATTATCCATTAATTGCTGCGCGTAGTCATTAATAAATTATATGATTAATTATATGGTAATTATATGGTAATTATATGTTAACAATAATCATACCAAGTTCTTCTTTTTTTGACGGTAACTAAACCACACGTAAACTCTCTCCCGTTACATGCTCAGCGTCAGCCGCAGCTGTACTGCCCTCGGCCGCCGCTCCTCAGAGCCCAACAGTCGGCTGTTCAGATACGCCACGCCCTCGCGCGTCCACACCAGATAGGTCGTCATTTTCAGCTCCCCACGGAGCGAGTAGTATACAAACGTGCGCGTCTTGGCCAGCCTTCGGCCCTCCAGCTCCTCCGCCAGATACCAGCGACCGTTCTTGCGGCTCTGGATGCCCATGCGCTGGAGCAGCTGGTTGAACGAGTGTACGTCCATCCCCCAGTCGCGGGCCACCTCCGTAGCCGTCAGGCAGTCCAGGCTAGGCCTGTTCACCGTCAGCAGCGTCTGCCCCAGTATCTCCTGCGCCCGCGCCAATATCTCCTCCTCCGACATCTGTCGCCCCTCGCCGTCGCGGGTGGGAATATAGCCCCCCGTCCGCCGTATCTGCGGCAGCACCTCAGCCGTCACCCACCGCTTGAACGCACGCGCCTGCTCCAGCTTCGACGAGAGGATGAGCGAGTAAAGGCCCGACTCATTGATCACCACCGCCTTCGACTTGTAGTTAGAACCAAGGCCCTGAATCAGGGCGGTGGTTTTGTCCTCCTTGTCAACGTGGGCTGCTATAGCATTCCTGGGCTTAGAATACCCCAATGCCTTCGCCACATCGACAGCAACGAACAGAGGCTCCCCCCGCTCGCTGGTCAGCGTCCGGATCTCTCCGAACCGCTCATGCATGAATGTCTTAATTTCTAGCATAATATATTGACTTCCCCCATCATTATTAATTCGACGATGGTTCGTTCAAACCCTAAGCAAGGGCTGACTCCGCGTTTTTTCTAAAAACGCGGAGTCAGGATAAAACGCGGAGTCACTAAAGGTTAATACTTGTTAGAAAAAAACATAAAAAAGACACCTTGAGCCTTTTTCCTAGCCCAAGGTGTGTATAGAAATACTGACATAGGCAGAAATCTGCCCGAAACAAGTTAAAAAGAGCAAAAAATCAGGAAAGGACGCTTTTGCAGAGTAAAACGCGGAGTTACTGCTTTTTTCTATTAGTCGTGCGTGTATGCTGGTTCGGCGTCACACTGACGCTTGTACCCTTCGGTGAATGTTTTTGATAACTATCGTCTTTCATCCCCCTCAAGTCTGCACGCTCCAGTTCTTCTGTTTGGAGGCGGCTTAATTGTTGCTCCAGGGATTCCATTGTTGCTGGTTCCCAGGTGAGGTATCTGACCACGTCATTCACCACACTCATATCCCCGTCACTTCCTGCATCTTTTATCTCATTTGGCGTAAAAGGTTTGCCGTCTTCTTTCTTAAACCTGGCAGTAAGTATCTGATTCAGTCCACCAGTTGGCTTTTTTACGAGCTTGTTTTTCGTGACGAGTTGGCTAAACAATTCACGCAATTGGGAATTGATACCTATCCACACAATCTTCACGTCGAGCGGCTTACCGCTCAGCAGGGCTTCGAATGTGTCATAATGCGTATCGCGATGAATCAGCGTGCCCCTCATCCTGCTGAAGGCCATTTTCAGCCTGATGTCCCTTTCCTCCTTTCTCATGCCGTCAGGCCAATAGTTGAATGTCTCCCTATAGGTGTCGGGGGCGAAAGGCTTCTTGTCCGCTTTCCTACTTTCCGGCTTTCCCGATTGTGATTCCTCTGGCTTGCCTGAAACGGGAGTCAATATATTCTTTTCATTCACTACGTCACCATATATATTGTATATAGGCTTGTCTGTGATTTGTACATTGGCCCCTGACTCTATCTTTATATTCATATCCTTATTCTAATAAACCTGAGGGTTGATTGACAATCTCTCTCCGTTATTTGCGCGGTACCGCCAGCTCCAACATTTACATTGACAGGCTGCTTCTCGGAAATTTTCAGTAACAACTCTGACATCTGCCGATCTTGTTCTTCCTTTTTCTGCAATATCTTCTCTTTTATGTCTGGCATGCTTGTCATCCATGCCTGATTGTGCGAAAGCATTACAGTCAACTTTGCACACAGGTCAAGGGCTGCTCCCGGAGAGAGTCTCAACAACTGGTATTCTATGTCGGCAATAGGGACGGTATGCTCTAAAGCATCCTTTAGCTTCTCTGCCATACTTGTCATCTGATCCGTCAGGATTCCTACCTCATATCTCAGTTTGTTTCTCTCCCGCTCAATTTCGTCACGTGTCTCAGGACGGAATTCATCAAGCATACGTTGAAAATCCTCAGGAAAAATAGTGTCGCAAAGCTCATACAACACATGAGACTCTTTCGTCTCATCCATAATTGCGCGAATGCGAACCAGTTTCTCCTCAAAGCTCTTGAGTTGCTTCTTCTTCAACCCGAGGGTGTTTTGCCGATAGCAGATAGCACAATAGAATATCTGTATATGTTGATGATAGCTGGTAAGCTGCGTCACAAGATTAGCCACAGCAACGAAATTGTCAAGCCTGCAGCCGATAACCCTACGGATCATAACGGCGTAGAAATGCTTCAGGAAATCCCAATTATCACTTAGGAGAGTGAAATTCTCCATTTTCTTGCCATCATCCCACGACGTGTTCATCAGCATGGCTAATCCGTGCAGGAAGCACATCACCTCCCCCGTCTTGCGGTCGCTGTACACCTCGGCTTCGTGCAGTTCCATTTTCAGGCGTTCCGCCAGACTCTGCCAGTCCGTGTCGTATCCGAGTTCAAGCAGGAGTCGCACAAATTCCTTGAAAGGCGTGATTTCTCCTATGGTGGGCAAACTGTCTGACCAACTTTCTGTAACAGCGATCAGGTCGGCAGACTCTGCCCACGATACAAACTGACCGTCAATCTTCGCAACATCACGGATAAAACTGCCGAACAAGTAACCGCCATTCGACCTGCCTATATGTTCGCCATATAGATATTTCTCATAAAAAGGTAACATCTGCTCGTGCAATTCATCCATGATATTCATTTCCTTACACGTGCGCACCTCTCTAAGTATTGCCCACCATTCAGTATCATCATGTGAGTTGCTACTTTCGCTCCATTTTTTAGCGGGCTTATGATATAGTCTTCTATATATTTGCTTTTGCTGAAACTATTCTTAATCATATTTTGGCGTAGTTTCTTTCTTCCGTGGATGACCATAGGGTAACAACAGCCGAATATA
>CAMHUC010000055.1 GCA_946188155.1 uncultured bacterium
CACACGCTGGCGACAACTATGCCGTAGGCAATATCAAGGTGGGCAACACGAAGATAGTGGCCGACTACATATCCGCCTTCACTGGAGCCGACCAGTTTGAGATTAAGACCTCGAAGTACGACGGCATGGCCTACAAGCCTCTGTGCGACCTCGCCAAGAAGGAGCAACAGAACGGTGAACTGCCTCCGTTTGAAGGTTCGGTGGATGTTAAGAAGTACGATGTCGTGTTCATTGGCGGTCCCGTCTGGTGGGGCACCTATCCGCAGGTGATGTTCACCTTCTTCAAGAAGTACGACCTCTCAGGCAAGACCATTATCCCCTTTACCACTCACGAAGGTTCCGGCCTCGGCAGCTGTGTGAAGGACGTGAAGAAAGTCTATCCGAAGGCTAACGTGCAGCAGGGTTTCTCAATGTACGGCCACGATGTCCGCACGGGTAAGGAGCGAGTAGAAAAGTGGTTGAAGAAGTTAGGCTATCAGGGAAAGTAATATGGAAACAATCAAATTATCAAACGGAGTAGAGATGCCATTGCTGGGCTATGGCGTGTTTTTGGTGCCGCCGCAGGAGGCGGAGCAGTGTGTGACGGATGCACTCGAAGTGGGCTATCGGCTCATCGATACGGCGCAGGCCTACTATAACGAGGAGGGCGTGGGTGCTGCCATCGCGAAGAGCAGCGTCCGGCGCGAGGACATCTTCCTCGTGACAAAGGTGTGGATCTCGAATGCTGGAGAGGAGAAGGCTGCACGAAGCATCGACGAGAGCCTGCACAAGTTGCAGACCGACTACATCGACCTGCTGCTCATCCATCAGGCCTACGGCGACGTGTTCGGTTCGTGGCGGGCGATGGAGAAGGCCTACAAGGCAGGTAAGGTCCGTGCCATCGGTGTGTCTAATTTCCAGGCTGCAAGATTCTTCGACTTCGCCCACTATGTGGATGTGAAGCCGATGGTGAACCAGTTGCAGTGCAACCCGATGATTCAGCAGACGGGCATTGAACCGCTGCTGGCAGAGACCGAGACGAAGATGATGGCCTGGGGACCGCTCGGCGGTCAGGGCGTTGACGGCATCGTGAAGAGCGAGTTGCTGGCTGAAATAGGCAGCAAGTACGGAAAGAGTGCCGCACAGGTGGCTCTCCGTTGGCTGACGCAGCGCGGCATCGTGGCCATTCCCAAGTCGAGCCACAAGGATCGTATGGCTCAGAACCTCAACATCTTCGATTTCACGCTGACAACCGAAGATATGGCTCAGATAGCCACGATGAACCAGCATGACACGGGCACCATCAACTTCCAGGACCCGCAGTTCGTGAAGTATCTTATCGAGACCTACGGATGAAAGTTTTACTGATTAACGGAAGCCCCCACGCTCACGGCTGTACCTTTACGGCTTTGAGCGTGGTGGCTGACGAATTGCAGAAGGGTGGCATGGAAACAGAGATTGTCCATGTCGGCCATAAGGATATCCGTGGCTGTATCGGTTGCTACAAGTGCAAGGATATGGATGATAAGCAACAAATCAAAGCAAGAATCTGCTTAGACAACACCAACATTCCTCACTGTGGTCAAATCACACGTACTTCTGACAGTTCCACCGCCTGGACCAGCCAGTATGTTTGAGTATTCCGACGGTCCAGTCGCTGGACTGATCATAGGTGAAGGTGAGATGCTTATGCACTACCCGTCTGAAAATGTTTACACGGTTTTTCTTGCCACTGTTGCCACTACGCGCGTTACGTGCTGACTATCAGCCGATTACGTAGTGGCAACAAGCCCGTTTCTCTTGCCACTCATGCCACTACCGTTGCAATAGTTAAACGTCTGTAAATCAACACGTTTGGCAAAGTGGCAAGAGTGGCATCTGAAAATTTCGTGCTGTGCGGTTTCAACCACACAGCACGGAATATTATTACGAGACTTCAACGTTCGGATTTCACGAAAAATGCGGCCACACGTTGACCAGTACAAGCATAAACAACTGAAAATCAACACAAAAGTCGCAAGTCCTAAGGGGCTTTCCAAGTAGCCCCTAAACGGAGGACGAACCTGATTTTCGACTTCTTAGGCAATTGGGGTCTCTCCCACTCTCCCCCAAGAATCTGAATGGTGGTCTCACCCTTGGATGAAGCCTGGGCAGCAGCTACTGCCTCGTTAAGGTCGAAGTACTCTCCACGTCCCAGTTTGTCGACGGTGATATCAGCCTCAGTCCTATAGGCTTTCAGCAGTGGAATTTCCTCGCAGAGAGCATCGGCCAGCAGACGGGCTACGACATGGGCACCATAGACGTTGTAGTGCGTATTGTCCTGCTTTCCCTTCGGCTCTGTAGGCTCTGTGTCGGGCAGGAACCACATGTGAAGTTTTTTCGACCCTTCTGTGCCAAGCGACTGCTCCAGACGGTGAGTGATCAGATTGGCATCGACGAAATGGCAGTTCATGCGCAGAGCCACATCGCGGGGTGCCACGCGATAGAGTCCGTGAGTGTCGATGAGCGAGTCGCCTTCCACCAGGTTGGCACCGTCGGCGAAAGTTGTGTTGCGTAGTTTCTCATCATCATCGTTCTTGGGTGCCAGCTCTACAAAGTTTCGCCTCACCACGGGGTTCATCAGTACAGGAATGCCGCCACGCTCACGCGTCTCACGTACATACTTGGCAAGGTTGTAGTCGAAGGTGGAGCCCGGGTCACTGTGGCGCGCAGCGCCGGGCTTCTCGTCATTGTGCCCGAACTGTATGATGACATAGTCGCCAGGCTTGATTTTCGCGAGCACCTTGTCCCATCGTCCTTCGTTGATGAATGAGAGTGACGAGCGCCCGTTGACGGCATGATTATCCACGAGGATGTTGTCGTCGAAAAAGCATTGCAGCGCCATCCCCCACCCTCTTTCGAGTTTTCCTTTCGAGAGGTCCTTCTGCGCTGCCGTGGAATCGCCGATGATGAAGATGGTGGTGGTCTTGTCAGGCGTGGCAGCAGTCAGCAGTAAGATGGATGCGAGCAGGAATAGGGTTTTCTTCAGTTTCATTTGCCAATGGATTTTATAAGTTCATCAGGGGTGACGAGCAGCTGCTCTCCCGTTTCCATCGTCTTCAGAGTCAGCTTGCCCTGCGCTATCTCGTTGTCGCCGGCAAGAGCCACGAAAGGTATTTGCTTGGCATTGGCGTACGACATCTGTTTCTTCATCTTCGTGGCATCGGGGAAGATTTCCGTCCGTATGCCTGCCTCCCGTGCCTTAGCCACTACGGGCAGGCAATAGGCAGTCTCCTTCTCACCGAAATTGATGAATAGCAGCTGCGTGCCGTTGGTGGCGTCCTTGGGATAGCAGTCGAGGGCATTGAGCACATCGTAGATACGGTCAACGCCGAATGAGATGCCCACCCCCGAGATGCCAGGCATGCCGAAGATGCCCGTCAGGTTGTCGTAGCGTCCTCCCCCCGTGATGGAGCCTATCTGCACGTCGAGCGCCTTCACCTCGAAGATGGCCCCCGTATAGTAGTTCAGTCCGCGGGCCAGTGTCAGGTCGAGCTGTATCTCGTTGTTCAGCCCCAGGTTCTTGAGCGTGTTGAGTATAAACCGCGTCTCATCCACTCCCTTCATGCCCGTCTCACTCGATGCGAGCACCTGTGCTATGGTGTCAAGCTTCGTATCGTTAGAGCCCTGGAGGGAAATGATGGGCTGAAGCTTCTCGATTTGCTCTTCGGAGAGGCCGTCCTCACGCAGTTCCTGATTGACATTGTCGATGCCGATTTTGTCAAGTTTATCGATGGCCACCGTGATGTCTACAATCTTGTCGGCAGCGCCAATGACTTCGGCGATACCGGTGAGTATCTTACGGTTATTGATTTTTATCTGGACGCGCACGCCGAAACGGCAGAACACCGTATCGACGATCTGCATCAGTTCCACCTCGTTAAGCAGGGAGTCGGAGCCTACGATGTCGCCGTCGAACTGCCAGAACTCCCGGTAGCGCCCCTTCTGCGGACGGTCAGCCCGCCACACGGGCTGCATCTGATAGCGCTTGAAAGGCAACTGCAGTTCCTCACGATGCATCACCACATAGCGTGCGAAGGGCACGGTGAGGTCGTATCTGAGGCCTTTCTCACAAAGCCTCGCAGCGAGGTGGAGAGCGTTACGCTCGCGCAGTTCGTCGTCAGTGACTTTCGTGAGGAAGTCGCCGGAATTGAGAACCTTGAAGAGCAGTTTGTCACCCTCTTCGCCATATTTTCCCATCAGCGTCTGGAGCGTCTCCATGGCCGGTGTCTCTATCTGCTGGAACCCATAGAGCTGGTATACCTGCTTGATGGTGTCGAAGATGTAGTTGCGACGCGCCATCTCCTGAGGGCCGAAGTCGCGTGTTCCTTTTGGTATGCTGGGTTTCTGTGCCATTACTTACTTTCTGATGATAGTCTGGTCGCGGTCAGGACCAATGGATATAATCTTAATAGGTGTTTCGAGTTGTGCCTCGAGGAATGCGATGTAATCCTTGAAAGGCTGCGGGAACTGTTCTTCGCTGGTGAACTGAGTCATGTCGGTCTTCCAGCCCGGCAGTTCCTGATAGACGGGCTCGATGCCCTCTTCGATGTTGTATGGGAAGTAGTCAATCTGCTGCCCGTTCTGCTTGTATGCCACGCAAGCCTTGATGGTGTCGAAGCCATCGAGCACGTCGCTCTTCATCATGATGAGCTGCGTAACGCCGTTGACCATGATGGAATAGCGCAGTGCCACGAGGTCGATCCATCCGCAGCGTCGCTCACGCCCTGTGACTGCTCCGTACTCATGGCCGAGGTCGCGTATGGTCTTGCCAGTCTCATCGAACAGCTCTGTGGGGAATGGTCCTGCTCCTACGCGGGTGCAGTAGGCCTTCATGATGCCATACACCTGTCCGATTTTGTTCGGCCCGATGCCGAGCCCCGTACAGGCGCCTGCGCAGATGGTGTTGGAAGATGTGACGAAGGGGTAGCTGCCGAAGTCCACGTCGAGCATCGTGCCCTGAGCGCCTTCGCAGAGTATGCTCTTTCCGCTTCGCAGGATCTGGTTAATCTCATGTTCGGAATCCACGATAGGGAACTGACGGAGATAATCGATGCCCTCGAGCCATTTCTTTTCCACCTCAGCGATGTCATAGTCGAAGTTCAGCGACCTGAGGATGGCCTCATGGCGCGCCTTGGCCTTGGCATACTTCTCTTCGAAGTTCTCGAGGATGTCGCCCACACGGAGTCCGTTGCGACTCACCTTGTCGGTATAGGTGGGTCCGATTCCCTTTCCTGTAGTGCCCACCTTGTCCTTTCCCTTCTGGGCCTCGTAAGCCGCATCGAGCACCCTGTGAGTAGGCATGATGAGATGCGCTTTCTTGGAGATGTGCAGCCGGCTGTGCAGATTGTGGCCGCTGGCTTCCAGTGCTTTGGCTTCGTCCATAAAGAGGTCGGGGGCCAGCACCACGCCATTGCCGATGATGTTCACCTTGCCACCCTGGAAGATGCCCGACGGTATGGAGCGCAGCACATACTTCTGCCCCTCGAACTCCAGCGTATGGCCTGCATTGGGGCCTCCCTGGAATCGGGCTATCACGTCATACTTCGGGGTCAGCACGTCGACCACCTTACCTTTTCCCTCGTCTCCCCACTGAAGTCCGAGGAGCACGTCAACTTTTCCTGTATTCATTCTTTATCTTGTTTTTTTGACTTTTCCGTTACCTTTTTCTTCTGTCGCGTCATCTTGGCCGAACAAGTGCTGCAGATGCCATAGATATAGAGGGTAAACCCATCCTTCCGGAAGCGTTTCAGATGCATTTCGTCGATTGTCTGGGATATCAGGTCCGACTTGATTTCCGTCACCTTGCCGCACACGGTGCATATCTGGTGGCAATGACTGGTCTTGTCGTAGCATGCCTCATAGACCGTGGCCCCCTGGAAGCGGTGCCTGATGACGAGGCGCAACTGGAGGAACAGGTTGAGGGTATTGTAGAGCGTGGCCCTGCTGACGGGGAAGTTATAGTCCTTGACCAGTTTCTCCCCCAGCTCGTCGAGCGTGAAGTGACTGTCAATATTGTAAATGGCCTTCAGGATAGTGTAACGCTCCGGTGTCTTGCGATGATTGTTCATCTCAAGATAGCTGTCAAGGATGCGCAGCACATCCTTCCAAACATCAACTTTTACCATATCCTTTATGCTGGTCTTTTTGTGAAAACCGCACAAAGGTACACATTTTTAAAGAAACAAAAGAAAGATAATTTATAAAAAATCCAAATTGGCCTGTTTTAATGCGCTACGGGCTATCCGCTCGTAGACGAGGCCCAATGCGGCAAACCTCTGCATAGCCGACATGGCAGCCTTGCGCACAGGCAGGCTTTCGCCCTCAAGAGCCGCCAGAGCCTGGTCCACGAACTCGTTGATACCGCGCTCGTTGGGCTCCTGGCCTTTCATGAACAGGCGGCTCAGCACATGGAACCCGCAGAGCTGACGGAGCGGCTTATCAGAGGCAATCCACGCATAGGCCTTGTCGGCGGCAAAGGGCAGGTGCTGGAACAGATTGAAGGCAGCCTGCTCGGCTATCTCCTGAGTGTTGACCTGCTCCATCCAGATGTCGATGACCTCTGGCAGCACCTCATCAGGCGGCATCAGCATGGTGGCCAGGATCTGGCATTCGCGCACGTCCTCCTTGAAGAGGGCTATGGCCAGGTCGTAGTTGGTGCCGATTTCGTCGGCCTTTTCGCGAAGTCTGGGGAGGGTGACACCCCAGTTGAGCTTGTAGCCGGCGCCCTTGTCGCGCATCGATTGCGACACAGCCCCGTCCATCAGCAGCCGGAACGACTGCTTGATGGCCTTGACCTGACTCGCTGTATCCTTCTTCTCCATCAGATAAGTGTTCCGTATTCCTGACTGTAGCGAAGCATCTGGTGGGCATAGCTCTCACCGTAGTACACCTGGACATCGCTCATCTGGCCCCGCTGATCGTATACGGGCAGAAGCACGGGATTGATGAATCCCTTATAGGGAGCCAGATTCAGGCGCTGATAGCGCTGCAACACCTCCTGGTGAAGGCTGGCATCCACCTTGACGGCATAACGCTCCACCAACTGGCGTGCTGCCTCATAGTCGCCCTCGCTCTTGATGCGCTGCACCTCGGCCAGCAGGCGAGCTATCAGTCCACGCAGCTGTTCATAGTCGGTGATTTCCATGTACGTCTTGCCCGCCCGAGTCACCAGCCGAATAGCATCCCCCTGCTCGTAGCACCAATGGGCAATAAGGGCCCGATTCCGCATATGGGCCTCCTCAATCTGGTGGCCCGGAGTGATACGGATGAGCTGCGTCATCAAGCCATTCATCATATAGGTGTAATACTGCGACTTGTAGGCCTCGCCATCGGGAGTAAGCCCCAGTTCCACCAGCTTCGGGTCAGCGATATAGTATAACCCGAACAGGTCAGCCCGTGCTTCCTCGATGGTATTGCCATAGGCTTTCAGGGCATCGGGATCGACGCCTGGCAGCAGCTGCCCGCTGCCGTGTCCGAGACATTCGTGCAGGTCGGTATGCAGGTCGTCGCACACATCACCGTACTTCTCGATAAGCCCCAGTGTAGCTTCATCGATGACGAACTCTTCCTTGAAGCCATTGCCGTGAGCCGCCTTGTTGTAAGCATCGGTGATATTGCTGATGGTGATGCTCTTCGAGCCATACTGCGCCCTTATCCAGTCAGCATTAGGCAGATTGATACCAATGGCAGTGGAGGGATACTCCTCGCCACCGAGCATGGCAGCGCAGATGACATTGGCCGACACCCCCTTGACAACAGGCTTGCGGAAGCGCGGGTCTACGGGAGAATGGTCCTCGAACCACTGGGCGTTGCGCGAAATGGTCTGAGTGCGGTGCGTGGCTTCCTCATCGATATACTCCACAAGTCCCTCCCAGGAGCCTTTCAGGCCCAGCGGGTCGCCATACACCTCTATGAAACCGTTGATAAAGTCGATTTTGGCCTCGTTCTCGCCCACCCACTCTATGCAGTACTTATTGAAAAGGTTCAGGTCGCCCGTCTCATAATACTCGATGAGCAGCGATATGATGTTCTTCTGACGCTCGTTCTCAGCCACTTCGGCAGCCTTGCCAAGCCAGTAGACGATATGACGGATAGCTTGCCCGTAGAGTCCGTCAGCCTTCCACACCTGTTCACTGATCACACCATCAGAGCCCTTTACCAGCGTGGAGTTGAGGCCATACGACACGGGCGACTCCTGACCGGCTTCTGCTTGCTTCATCCTACCGTAGAAGTTCTCTGCCTCCTGCTGGCTGACGCCCTCGTAGAAGAAACAGGCCGATGTCAATATCAAATCCTCGCCATCGGCCTTGTTGACGCGCCTTGGCATGACCTCTGGGTCGAAAATCACAGGGAACAGCTCTTCACACATAGCCTCTACTGACTCCCCATCCCTTAACGGGAGCCTTCGGGCATCCACCCGCATCAAAGCCTGCCGAAGCCACTCTGACGAAAAGCCCGGCAGAAACTTCTCACTCCCATAATGATGATAGATGCCATTAGAGAACCATACCCGTTTCAGGTAGACCTCCATAGCCAGGAAATCGGCAGACGCATGGTCTATGCCCCTGTCCGTGTAAACAGACTCCAGCATCTTGCGGATGCGGAGATTGTATTTTCCATACTGGTCGAAGGTGATGTCTCTACCAAAAAGCGTCGCTTGGGCCAGGAAGAACACCAATTTCTTCTGCCGAAGCGACAACTGATCAAATCCATTCAAACGATAGCGGAGCAATTGCACATCAGCAAATCGCTCATCCTGATAGTTGAAGTCCACGAATGATTCCTTACTTTGACTATAACTCTTCCTTTTTGTAAATACGCCTGGCCGACTTCTTCATGGCTGGGTGCTGGGCCAGGTGGTTGATACGATACTCGCGCGGCGTAATACCCATAATCTTGTAGAACGATGCGTAGAACGACTGCCGATTAGCAAAGCCCACCATGTCGCTCACCTCTTCCATCCTAAGCGACTGATAACGCTTGTCAACGAGGATAGACATAGCCTCCTCGATGCGGTACTTGTTGACAAACGAAGTGTAGTTCATGTGGAAACGCACATTGACGACAGCGGAAATGTAGCGAGTGTTTGTGCCCAAATCTTCGGCCAGTTTCTTTGCTGAGTAGTCTTTGTCACGGTACTTCTTCTGCATGACGATGATTTCCATGATCTTCTCCTGCATCTCATCCATAAGGCGCGGGCTTACCAAACTGCGGTAAGCAGCCTCCTTCTCTTTCTTTTCTGTAATGTTGTACTTAGCCATAATAGGGATGGTTAAAGTTTGAATACCTAAAATTTTTGCAAATATACGAAAAAAAATCGAAACAGCAAGCAATTATCCCGAAAAAAACAAAAAAAAATCGCTAAATTTGCAGGAAATTAGCATTTTATGACAATTTTAGAGGCTTTAGAGCGATATTTTGGCTATCACAGTTTCCGACAGAACCAGCAGCAGGTGATTACCTACGTGATGGAGGGTCACGACGCCCTGGTACTGATGCCCACCGGTGGCGGCAAGAGCATCTGCTACCAGATACCCGCCTTGCTGCTGCCGGGCACAGCTATCGTCATATCCCCGCTGATAAGCCTGATGAAGGACCAGGTGGAGGCCCTCAAGGCCAACGGTATTGAAGCAGAAGCACTTAACAGTGGCAATGACCTGACTTCCGACACGATTATCCGGCGCAAGTGTGTCGGCGGGATGCTGAAACTGCTCTATCTCTCGCCAGAAAAAGCGCTCGCAGAAATAGAGTATCTGCTGCACTACACCAGGATCTCGCTGTTCGCCATCGACGAGGCTCACTGCATCAGCCAGTGGGGCCACGATTTCAGGCCCGAATACACCCAGCTGGGTAGGCTGAGGGAGAAATTTCCCGACATACCCATGATGGCTCTTACAGCCACCGCCGATAAAATCACACGACACGACATCGTACGCCAGCTACAGCTGAAGGATGCCAAGGAATTCATCAGCAGCTTTGACCGCCCCAATCTCAGTCTGACCGTGAAAAGGGGCTATAGAAGTAATGAAAAGATGCAGTTCATCGCCAACTTCATCAAGGCGCGCCCTATGGAGGCCGGCATCGTGTATTGCCTCAGTCGAAAATCCACGGAGAAGGTTTCCGAAGACCTGCGCAGACAGGGAATCAAGGCCGCGCCCTACCATGCAGGACTGTCCCCACAGGAGCGTAACCAGACGCAGGAAGCCTTCAAACAGGATCAGCTGCTCGTGGTCTGCGCCACCATCGCCTTCGGCATGGGCATCGATAAGGGAAACGTGCGCTGGGTTATCCACTACAACATGCCTAAGAGCATTGAAAACTTTTACCAGGAGATAGGACGCGCAGGCCGAGACGGTGCCCCTGCCGACACCGTGCTGTTCTACTCGCTGGCCGACATCATACAGCTCACCGAGTTTGCACGCCAAAGCGGACAGCAGGACATCAACATGAACAAACTCAGGCAGATGCGCCAATACGCCGAGTCGGGCGTCTGCCGCCGCCGGATTCTGCTCAACTACTTCGGTGAACAGACTGGCCACGACTGCGGCAACTGCGACGTCTGTGCCAACCCGCCAAAACGATTTGACGGCACGCGCTACGTACAGATGGCCCTCAGCGCCGTGAAACGGGCAGAGGAGCAGATACGTACCTCAACCATCATCGAGATCCTCAAGGGCATGCGCTCACCCAGCGTCGTGAAGCACGGCTATGACAAGCTGAAAACCTTCGGAGTGGGTCGCGACGTGTCCACCAACGACTGGCAGGACTACCTGCTACAGATGCTCCAGATGGGATTTATCGAGATAGCATACGACGAAGGCAACAGCATCAAGGTCACCGCTCTGGGCAGCCAGGTGCTCTACGGCCACCAGACGGCCGCCCTCACGGTCATCGACCGCAGCATGAAGGAAGATGCCAGGCCCAAGCCCAGACTCCACCTCGAAATACCATCCATCACCATCCCCGGCCTGCCTTCCACCGAAGGGCGTGAAGACCCCAAGCTCTTCGAAGCCCTCAGGCAGCTGCGCATGCAGTGTGCCCAGGAGGAAGGATTCCCGCCCTACATCGTGTTCAGCGACAAGGTGCTCCACTCGCTGGCCACCATCAAGCCCGCCACTCTGGAACAGTTCGGATTCATTGCCGGCATCGGCGAACACAAGAAACAGAAATACGGCCAGCGATTCGTGGCACTCATCAAAAGGTTTCTTTAGTGGCAAATTAACACCTTATGAGTATTAAAAGTTTGAAAATTCGGTGGAAATGTGTCACTTTTTGCTAAAATACTCCAACGAAAAGCGGTTTTAACCGAAAATTTTTGTATCTTTGCCGAACAAAATCTATAAAGAATGGGAAAGAAGAAAATACTATTCATCAATCAGGAGATTGCACCTTACGTGCCAGATACAAACATGTCACTGATGGGTAGAGACCTGCCACAGGCAATACAAGAGAAAGGCTACGAAATACGGACATTCATGCCTAAGTGGGGAACTATCAATGAGCGCCGCGGACAGCTGCACGAGGTGATCAGGCTGTCGGGCATGAACCTCATCATTGATGATACAGACCATCCGCTGATAATCAAGGTGGCCACCATCCAGTCGGCTAAGGTTCAGGTCTATTTCATCGACAACGACGACTACTTCACCAAGCGGCAGATGGAACAGGACGAGAAGGGTGACGACTATCCCGACAACGGAGAGCGCGCCATATTCTTCACCCGTGGCGTGCTGGAAACGGTGAAGAAACTGCGCTGGGTGCCCGACATCATCCACTGTCAGGGATGGATGAGCGGCGTGGTGCCCCTCTATGTCAAGACGGCCTATCACGACGAGCCGTCGTTCGCCAATACAAAGGTCGTCACATCGCTCTTCACAAAGAGCCTCAAGAGCAACCTTGGCGACAACTTCAAGCGCTGTCTGGAATTCCGCGACGTAACAGCGGAACTGCTCAAGCCCTATAACGACAACTTCGACTTCGAGGAGCTCGGAAAGCTGGCCATCGACTACAGCGACGGCGTGGTGCAGGCTAGTGAAGTGGTCAACCAGGAACTGCTGCAATACACGCAGGACAAGAACATACCACTATTACGATTCCCCCAGGAAAACTATGCCGACGCCGTAGAGCAGTTCTACAACAACATCTGCCCCAACGCCGATGACACGGCAGAGGACGAATAAACAGTTCAGGATTAACAAATGAAACTCAAGTATCTTACAGCGATTGCATTCACTGCAATGGCGTTATATTCTTGCGACGAGGGTACAGGAACTATCGGCGACTCACTGACAAGCAACAGCGACAACCTGGTGGTGACAGCATCCGAATACGACGTGCTCACCAACTCCTTCCTGCCCGACTCCGTGTACTCCTATGAGGAAGAATGCTATCTGGGAAAGGTGAGCGACCCCGAGACGGGCACCATCGTGAAGAGCAACTTCATGTTCCAGTTCAACATGATGGAGAACAAACACCTGCCCGCACAGGAGAAAATGCTCACCGGTTCCGACGGCAAGCTCATCGCCGACTCCTGCCACATCGTGCTCTACTTCGACAAGAGCGAATGCTTCGGCGACACACTCGCCGCCATCAAGATGAAACTCTCCGAACTGGAGAAGCCCGTCACCGACGGTGTTCACTACACCAGCTTCAACCCCAGCAAGGCGGGATACATTAGGCAGAACGGCATCAAGAAGTACCAGACGTTCAGCATGCACAACCAGACTGGTGACAGCCTCTCACGAGCATACCCCAACGTACGCGTCAAGCTCACTGAGTCATATACCGACAAGGAAGGCGTCACCTACAACAACTACGGCACCTACCTGCTCCGGCAGTACTACAGCCACCCGGAATATTTCAAGAACAGCTACGCCTTCGTCAACAACGTGTGCCCGGGCTTCTACATCGAGACCATCGACGGCGAGGGGCTGATGGCCTCGTTCGGAACCATCGACCTCAGAGTGTACTACAGCTATAAGGACGGCGACAACACCTACCACAGCTACCTCGGCGCATCGTCGACCCAGGAAGTGCTACAGACTCTCACCATAGAGAATGACAGGGAGGCCCTCAACCAACTGGCAGCCGACAACAACTGCACCTATCTGAAGACACCGGCAGGCATCTTCACCGAGGTGACCCTCCCCGTGGACGACATCAAGAGCACCCACAACACCGACTCGCTGCTCTCGGCTGCCGTGGTGTTCAACCGCATCAACAACGACCTGCTGAGCGACTATTCCTTCAAGACGCCGCAGAGGCTGCTGCTCATACAGAAGGACAGCCTGAACACCTTCTTCGAGAACAAGCGCAACTACAACAACCTCTATGCCTTCTACACCACGCTCAGCAAGAATGCCTACTCATTCACCAGCAGCAGCGACATCAGCAACCTCGTGGTACGAATGCACAACGCCAAGCAACAGGGGCTGAAGGCCGATGCGGCATGGGTGGAGAAGCATCCCAACTGGAACAAGGCACTGCTCATACCCGTGGAGGCCATCACCAGCACCAGCACCGCCTCTACCACCACGGCTTCAGCGACCCCCGTGGCAGTTGTTCACAGCATGGGCATGACCAGCACCCGACTGGTAAGGGGTACGCGTGAGAATCCCATCAAGATCAAGGTAATCTATGCAAAATTCAACGACTGAGCATGGCCGACGGATACCTGGAGAAGCACCATGAGGACTACGAGGCCCGCAAGGCGGCCTGGCTGAGAAAGAAGAGACATCTGCCCAAAGCAGGACAGAGACAGATAGAGCGACCCGATGACGAGTCGCTCTAATTATTTTCACCTACTCGAGTCAGTTTCTCTTTTGTCTTTCACGAATCACGGTTATCAGCTGATAATCTTGAATTTGGCATACTTCAGCAGCAGTTGCTTCGTGCCGGTGTTCTGGAACTCCACCGTGGCCTTCGTGTTCTCACCTGTGCCTTCAATCCTGATCACCGTCCCGATGCCGAAACGCTGATGCTCTATTCTGACGCCCTCCTTCAGGTCGCCTGCGCTTGCATCCGTAGCCATCGGACGCGGAGGCACAGCACGGTTGACCGACTTGAAATTGCTGCCAGGTGCTGACGGCCTTGATGTGCCGCCGACAGCAGGCAGCGGCCTGCCCGTCTGCTGCTGATAGAGACGCTTGAATCCCTCGCCGAAGGGATCGACGGGCTTCTCTTCCTGACGGGGTGCCACCATGCGAGGCTTCGGGTCGGCACGGAACTGCGTGGCCACGGGTCTCGGATTCTGCATCCATTCCGGGCCTTCGCTCTCAAAGCCCCGGCGACTGCCGCCGTAGGTGCTGCCTGTGCCGTATGCCCCACCGTCATAGCGGTTGAACGTCTTGCGGCTCTGACTGCCCCCGAAGCCCGAATCGCCGGCCTCCGTGTGCGTCTCGACCAGTTCGGGATCGATGTCGTGGATAAAACGCGAGGGCGTGTCATACTCCATCCGTCCGTAGCGCCAGCGATTCTGAGCACAGGTCAGTATGCAGTGCTTCTCGGCACGAGTAATCGCCACGTAGAGCAGTCTGCGCTCCTCCTCGAGCTCGCGCATCGAATTGGTACACATCGGCGAAGGGAAGATGTTCTCCTCCAGGCCCACTACGAACACCGTTGGAAATTCCAGTCCCTTGGCCGAATGGATGGTCATCAGCGTCACCTTGTCGTTCTCGTCGCCCGTATCGCTGTCGAGGTCTGTAAGCAATGCCACCTCCTGCAGGAAGTCGGGCAGATACACCTGGTCGGCCATATCCTCCTCACGCCGCGACTCCACGAAGTCCTGCATACCGCTGAGAAACTCCTCGAGGTTCTCCTGTCGGGAGATGTCCTCAGGATTGCGGCCAGAGTAGATGTCTTTACTGATGCCGGAGTTCATGATGATATCGTGGCCCAGCGTGTAGGCATCCTCAGTGTTGAGCCGCCCGATCCAGCCCTCGATGAGTTCCTTGAAGGCTGTCAGCTTCGCCTGCGTGCCCTTCGAGACACCCGTGGGGAAGAGCACGGGCTCCTTGATGACCTGCCAGAGACTGACGCCGTAAGTCTGTGCTGTCTTAATCACCTTGCCCACCGTCGTATCACCGATGCCTCGCGCCGGATAGTTCACGATGCGCTTGAAGGCTTCTTCATCGTCGGGATTAACCACGAGCCGGAAGTAGGCTATCACGTCCTTGATTTCCTTGCGCTGATAGAACGAGAGGCCGCCGTAGATACGGTACGGGATGTTGTCCTTGCGCATCTGCTCCTCAAAAGAACGGCTCTGCGAGTTGGTTCGGTAGAGGATGGCAAAGTCTGCCCAGTTACAGTTTTCCTGTCGGCGAATCCGCTTGATGTCCTGCGTCACAATCATCGCCTCCTCCTTGTCAGAGTAGGCGGGCTTCAGCTGCAGGCATTCGCCGTGCTCATTCTCTGAGAATACGTTCTTGGGTATCTGGCGCTCATTGCGGCGGATGAGCGAGTTGGCTGCCTGCACGATGAGTTGGGTCGAGCGGTAGTTCTGTTCGAGCTTGAAGAGCTTCGAGCCCGGATACTGCTGCTGGAAGTCGAGGATGTTGTCGATGTTGGCCCCTCGGAATGAGTAGATGCTCTGGGCATCATCCCCTACGACGCATACCCGCTGGTGCTCACGAGAGAGCTGATAGACGATGGCCTGCTGGGCGAAGTTCGTGTCCTGATACTCATCCACGAGCACGAATTGGAATCTTTCTGCATACTTCTGCCTGACATCCTCATGCTGCTGAAAGAGCAACCACGTCTGGACGAGCAGGTCGTCGAAGTCCATCGCATTGGCCTGACGGCACCTTTCCGCGTACCTTATATATATATTAGAGAGCTGCGGTATCTTCCGCGTGGCATCATCAGCCGCCCACGAACTCTGCTGATACGCCTGCGGCAGCAGCAGATGGTTCTTCGCCATCGAGATGCGGTCGGCCACGGACGAAGGCTTGTATGTCTTGTCGTCGAGCCCCATTTCCTTGATGATGGCCTTCACCAGCGAGCGGGCATCCGTCTGGTCGTAGATGGTGAAGTTCGGGTTGTAGCCCAGCCGTTCGGCCTCTGCCCTGAGTATGCGGGCGAATACGCTGTGGAAGGTGCCCATCTGCAGGTAGCGCGCCCTCTCCTGCCCCACCAGTCGGCCAATGCGCTCCTTCATCTCCCGCGCCGCCTTGTTGGTGAAGGTCAGCGCCAGTATCTGCCAGGGCTTCATGCCCTGCTCCAACAGCCAGGCTATCTTATAGGTCAGCACGCGCGTCTTGCCCGACCCCGCACCAGCAATCACGAGGCTCGCCCCGTCGCAGTATTCCACTGCAAGGCGCTGGCTCTCATTCAGTTCGCTTAATAATTCCGTGTTCATCAAACCTAATTCGAAAGTGTACGATGCAAAGGTACGACTTTTCTTCGAAACAGCCAAATTTTATTGTTCAGATTCTCGCACATGCAAGCAGAGATTTCCCTCAGAGCAATGGATTGCTCTGAGGGAAGACCGTGGCTCGGTTTCCGGGTGTTTCGGTGCAGATTAGCGCGGGGATGGCTTATCGTGCTGAGAGCCAGCTGGCGGGGATGCTCACGCGCTCGTTGCTCCACTCGTGGTCCAGGTCGAAGGCCATCATCATGGGGAATTTTGTCTTTTTATGCGTAGATATAAAAGACGACACACACCGCCCGTCAGCCTGACGATGAGGGATAAAGCGAAGCCCCGGAGGAGATACGGATGTCTCCTTCGGGGCTTCTGCCTCTGTTTCCATTGCCAAGATGCCGGATGGCTGTCGAGGCGAGACTTACTTGCTCTATTCTACCTCGACGGTGTAGCCCTCCTTGACATTGATGTCGGTGGCATCGCAGCGCCAGGTGATGGTGAACTTGTCTATATTGTAGTTGCGGGCGATGCCCTGCAGCACGTCCTTGTGGCTGTCGAACACCTGCTTGGCGTGCTTGATGATGATGTTGGCCATCTGCAGGCTCTGGGGCGTCTTGTCAGCCACGGTGAACACGTTGCGGTAGAGATCGGGGAACGACTTGCTGATGTAGAGCTCCAGGTCTCTCTGTGCGCTGGGTTCGTAGCCGAACGACGTTTCGTTGATGATGATGTTCATGCGCCAGGTCTGCTCGGCGCGGTTGGGCTGGATTAACTTGTGCGAGAAGTCGTTGTTGTAGATGGTCACACAGTTCTCATAACGATGACTGACGTGTTGCTTTTTGCCGTAGTCGTAGTTCAGCAGTATGGCGGCAGTTTCAGGCACGGAGTGTATCTTGAGCGTGTACTGGTCTACAGGATTTTCAACCATCCAGCAAGCCTCGTTGTGCATGGTCAAGTCGCTCACCAGAATGTCCGACACGATTTCGTGGGTAACATTCCCTTCCACCTTGGGCAGTCGGCCGGTGTAGACCCACTCCACCTTCTGCTCGCCCTCGGAGCTGTTCTTTTTCACGGAGATGTCCTTATGCGTCTTTGCGCCGCTGATGGAGAACGAGGAGCCGTTGGTGTAGCCTGCGGTGGCACTGACACCGGCTGTGACACTGCCGCTGACCTCGCCTGTGGGGGAAAGGCCTGAGAAGCCCAGCTTGAAGCCTACGGTAGAGCTGAACGACGATCCGTAAGATGTCGATGACGACGACGAGTTGCCCAGCTGTACGGTCTCAGTGGTGGTGGTGTTGTCAGCCTCGGGCTTCGAGGCGATGCAGTTGATGGCCCCCTTGCCATCGAGCTCCATCGAGGTAGTATATTTGGAGAAGAACGAGCCGTAGTAGCAGTTGTAGCCCGGGAAGTTCATGGGTTTCCACCAGTTTTCCTGATCAAGCCCTTCTGTATAGAAGAGCGTGGTCTTATTGCTCTTGCCCATCTTCATCGTCACGTCCTGCTTCACCATGTAGTAGTCGCGGTGGTTCTGCATGTTGTGTACGCCCCATGCGCGGATGGTCATCTGCAGGCGGTTGCCGTCCCATAGGACTTGGTTGTCCCAGCTGCGCCAGTACACCTGTCCGTTGAAGGTGAAGGTATCACTGGCGTCCATCAGCTCGTTGATGGCCGTGGTGGAGCCTGCGCGCGTCATGATGCGGGCCTGTGACTGCTGTGCCTGCTGCTCACGTTCTGCCTCCTGCTCGTTGAGCCACCCGGCGATGGCGTCGGCCATCTGGCCGGCCATATACTCGGTGCGCTCGACGGTGCGCTTCATGACGACAGTCTCTGTCGTCTGCCGTCCCTCATCGTCTGTGGCGTAGGTGGCAGCGGCATTCTCTTCGCGCAGGGGCTCCATGTAGAAACAGTCGTCGCCGTCGAAGATGACCATCTCGGCGCACACGTCGTCGGCCTCCGAGCGGTCGGCACGGGTGGCACAGCTACTGATGTTGGCCATGCGGGCCTGCATACGCTCGCGCAGCGACGACTCGGTGGCCTCGGCGATTTTATCCTCGGGTATTTCGAAATTCTCAAGCAGGTCTTTCCGTTGCAGCTGCTCGCCGCATACGACGAGCGACTCCATGAAGTTGGCCAGCTGCTGCAGCGTGGGGCGCTCCAGGGCTACGTAGCCTCCGAGCATGTAGACCTCGGCGACGTCGGTCATCGCTTCAAGTGAAAGCTGCGGGCTATTCTCAGAATAGTCGCTGCCCTGCAGCAGCACCAGGCGGGTGTCGTTGCCGATAGAGGCGGTGGTGGTGGCCAGACGGCGGATGAGGGCTGCTGCCGTGGAGCCATGACCGAACTGGCTCATCGCGGCTACAGGCAGGGCGTGGGTGACACGCACGGCCATCTGGTCGTCGGTGGGCTGCACCTCCGGAGTGGGCTCAATGACGGTGACTGGGCTGCCTGCGGGATTGTCGTGCTCGGCACAACCCGTGAATAACATGCTGCTGCAGGAAAGTAGTGCAGCGGCCATCAGGTAGTCATTTCTCTTTTTCATACGCATACCTAAATTGGTACTTTCGGATACAAAGATAAATAAATATTCGATAACTTCCAAGAAAAAGCGAAAAATAATTGCGTAAACCTTTGCTGCTCACTGTAGTAGTATCTGGAGGATTCGCTCTGCGGTGCGACCGTCCCAACGGTCAGGCAGGGCACTTTTTTTCCATTCGCCACGCACCATGCGGCTCAGGGCCTCACCCAGCCTGACGGGGTCTTCTCCCACAAGCACGTTGCTGCCCACGGCGACCGTCTCCTGATGCTCGGTGTAGCTGTTGAGCGTGATGCATGGCACGCCGTTGAAAGTGGCCTCCTCGGCCACGTTGCCCGAATCGGTGATGATGCCCAGGGCGTGGGCAGTGAGCCAGCCGAACTCCAGATAGCCCAGGGCACTGACCACGCGAAGCCCCGCCCCACTCTCCTCCACCACCCGGCGGGCCTCGCCACGCAGGGGTGCCACCACGGGCAGTGAGCCTGCCGCGCGGGCTATGGTCTGGAGCATCGGGAGCAGGCGGGAGGGGTCGCCGATGAGCGCACGGCGGTTGAGAGTGAACACGAGGTAGCGGCCCTCCTCCAAGTCGGCGAGGCCCTCAGGGCGCCGCCAACGGTTGTGGTTGCTGCGCAGGGTGTCCATCAAAATGTTGCCCACCATATAGGTCTGCGACGTCTCGGCCTGCTCGCGAGTGGCCACGCCGGTACTGCGCACACCCGCCGTGAAAAGGTAGTCGCTCAGGGCGTCAATCACCAGGCGGTTGATCTCCTTGGGCATGGTGATGTCGAACGAGCGGGTGCCTGCCACGAGGTGGCCCAGCCGCAGGCCCCGCTTCTTGGCGACAATGGCTGCGGCCATGGTGGAGGCCAGGTCGTCGACGACAATCACCACGTCGGCAGGATAAACGTCGAGAAACCGGTCGAACTCGGCCATCACACGACTGGTAATCTCATTCAGGCTGTTGCTCTCCACGCCCAGGCAGTAGTCGGGCGGTGCCATCTGAAGGTCGCTGAAGAGCGACGGCTCCAGGGATGGGTCGCCCCGACGCCCGGCATAGACCACAAGGCAGTCGGCACCGTCGGAGCGGCGGATGGCCTGCACCAGGGGTGCCACTTTGACAAAGTTGGGGCGAGCCCCAACGACGATACAAATATGTCTTTTCATCTTTCGAAATGCTAATTTTCTGCAAAGATAAAGAAAAATATCAGTTTTCCTTTGCCGTTTCGCGAAAAATAATTATTTTTGCACGAGAATTTGACAAAACATAGAGTCTAATGATGCTAAAACGACTACTGACTTGCGCACTCGCCTGCGCATCCTTCATATCTATTCACAGCCAGCAGCTGCAGGCCTCGCTGTCGCACTTCTCTACCGACGACGGCATGACGAGCAATGCCATCTCAGGCATCAGCCAAGACGACTACGGCTACATCTGGATAGCCACCTGGAACGGCCTGTCGCGCTTCGATGGCTACAACTTCTACAACTACCGCACGGGCAATGGCAGCCGCATCAAGAACCTGCACAACCGCATCCTGAACCTGGCCATCGACCAGTCGCAGAATGTATGGATGCATATGTACGACGGCCGCGTGTTCGTGATGAACCGCACCACCGACCAGATCATCAACCCCTTCGAGGGCTATCCAGGCTACGAGGAGTTCCGCACCAACTCGCCCATCCTCGTGACCAGCACCGGCGACGTGCTCGTCACCATCGAGGGTGTGGGCCTATACATCATGAGGCTCGACCGCCGCGGCCTGAAGAGCGAACTGGCCACCACCGGCGGGCTGACAGTGACGAGCATGGCTGAGGGCTACCAGAGTGACATCTGGCTGGGCACCAACAAGGGCATACGCCGGCTGGACCGCAGCAACCTGAGCGTGGAGAAGAAGGCCATACTGCCCGAGGAGGACATCACCTGCCTGCAGTCGAACGGCTTCAACATCTTCGCCGCCACCCGTCAGGGCAGCATCTACACCTTCGCCTACGGCAAGGACCCCGAACTTATTCGCAAACCCAGCGGCATGGGCATCTTCAGCATGTTCATCGACAGCCACGGACTCGTCTGGTTCTGCGACGACCGCATGGGAGCCTACCGCCTGAAGCCAGAGACGGGCGACGAGCGATTCTATCAGCAGACGGTGCTCGTGCCCGAATTCGACGGACGAGGAGGAACCATCCGCGAAGCAGGTGGAGTGGTATGGGTACTGATGAACCACGGCGGCTACGGCTACTATAACCGCGAGACCGACGAGGTGGTACACTTCCACAACGACCCGTCGAACCCCTGGAACCTCTCCAACACCGTCAACGCCTCGCTGGAACTGCCCGAGGGCGTGGTGTGGGAATCGACCAGCCGGCGCGGCCTGGAGAAACTGGAGATACTGAAGAACAACATCGTCAGGATTCGGCCCGTGCCCGATGCCGTCTCGTCACTGGAAAACGAGATACGCGCCATGTACTACGACCGACAGCGCAAGCTGCTACTGCTGGGCAACAAGAGCAACACGCTCTTCATCATCCGCGACGACAGCACACGCACGGAGATACACCACGACGACACGGGCCACGAGCTGGGCCGGCTCTATGGTATCACGAAGGACTCCAAGGGCAACTACTGGCTCTGCTCCAAGGACCACGGCGTGTTCAAGATGTCACCCCGACAGGGAGGAGGATGGTCGCTCAAGAGATACTGCCACCAGGAAGGCGACAACTACAGCCTGAGTTCGAACAGTGCCTATCTGGCCATAGAAGACAAACAGGGCAACATCTGGGTGGCCACCTACGGAGGGGGCGTGAACCTGCTCACCAGGAAGAACGGCCGAGAGGTGTTCCTGCACTACCAGAACGAAATGAACAAGTACCCCTACAACTCGTTCCTGAAGGTGCGCTCGCTGGAACTCGACAAATACGGCAACGTGTGGGTGGGCACCACCGACGGCATACTCATCATGTCGTACAAAGGCGGCAAACTCTCCCTCGAACGCATGCAGACACCCGATGACTACAGCCGCATGCTGATGTGCAGCGACGTGGTGTGCCTGAAGCGCGACAAGCACGGCAACATGTGGGTGGGAACCATGGGCGGAGGCATCAGCCGCACAACGGGGCAGGACAGCCAGGGCCACTGGCTCTTCGAGACCTACGACTCCAAGGCCGGCCTGCCATCGGAAGAGATACGCAGCATCACCTTCGATCAAAGAGGCAACGCCTGGTTCGGAACGGAGCACATCATCTGCTCATTCGACCCGCAGAAGAAAATCTTCACCACATTCTCCAACCTCGACGGCGTAGACGAGACTATCCTCTCCGAGGGCAACTCGGCAGCCGTAGCACTCGACAACGACTGCATACTCTTCGGCACGCTCAACGGCTACTACGTGGTAGACCGCAAGAAACTCATGACCAGCACCGGATCGCTGCTGAAGCTGCGCATCACAGACTTTCTCATCAACGGCGAGATACAGAGCCCCAGGCTGAACGACAACTATGACTTCTACCCCGCTGAGAGTAAGGAGATCACCCTGCCGAGCCATAACAGCGTGTTCGGATTCCGATTCGCAGCCCTCAACTACCAGTTGCAGCATCGCGTACACTATCAGTATATGCTCGAAGGCTACGACGACGACTGGCAGAACGTCGGCAAGGACCGGACGGCCACCTACTCAGGACTGTCGGGTGGCACCTACAAGTTCAAGGTCAAAGCATTCCTGCTCGAGTCGCCCGACAAGTTCGACATGCGAACCGTGTCCGTCATTGTACCCTCCCACCCGCTCTTCTCAAGCATCGCCATCTGGATCTACATCATGCTGCTGATGGCTGCAGCCGTATTCCTGGGGTACCGTTTCAAGGACAAGCTCCACCTGCAGCTGCCCGCATGGCATAAGAAGAGCGACGAAATGGACAAGATGATAAACGAGGAAATCACGACAGACGACTTCGAGGTGATAGAGGAAACCCCACACGCAAAATAACTTCGGCAAAGCCCCACCCACTGGCATCCGAACACGAAGGGCAGAGGAATCAGAAGCTGGCAGACAGAAAAGAGGGACTGAAAGGCTCCATTTTTTCAATCCCTCTTTTTTCTGAATGAATGGACATCAAAACGGGGCTTTTTCATGCCTCATTGGGGCTTTGAATAGGCCCCGGAAAGTGAACGGGTAT
The DNA here is from genome assembly GCA_946188155.1 of uncultured bacterium. Lineage (GTDB taxonomy): Bacteria > Bacteroidota > Bacteroidia > Bacteroidales > Bacteroidaceae > Prevotella. The sequence goes on from CAMHUC010000055.1 coordinate 23,079, forward strand.
GGGGCGGATTACGCAGTGAGGACGAATGACTAATAAAATGTTTTGTTTTTGCCTACACTGCCTACATATCAACGTATACTGCTGTACTTCAGTAGTTTATGAAGTGTAGGCAAATCCACGCAGTGTAGGCAACAGGTATTTTCGGCCAAAAAACAGGCTCTATAGGGCATCCGTCAGGCTCCATAGGGCATCCGTCAGGCTCCATAGGGCATCAAACAGGCTCTTCCCAACCAGAAAAAAGGCTTCCATCGGCCAAAAGCAGGCTCTTTTCAACGAAGAACGGCTTTCTGCCAATCTTTAGCAGGCTCTTGCCGAACGTCCCACCCCCTGGGACTCAATGTCCCAGGGGGTGGGACTACCAGTTTACAGGCAGTAAAGTAGCTCTCCCGTTACCTGCCAGTAGGCCGAAGCCTTATCCGGCTTGCACCAGCATTGCCCCCGCCAGCCCATTTGCCTACACTGCGGGAATTTGCCTACACTCCGTAGACCGCTGTATTACAGCGGTTTACATCGATATGTAGGCAGTGTAGGCAAAAACAAAACTTTATTCTATGCAGCTCGTTCGTGTGCAACTGCCCTGTTGCCCACTATGAATGATGTCAGTTTGCCAATGTATCCTTACCTATTTCCCAAACACCAAATTCCGAATCAGAGATGCGGATAGTCGAACTGTTGCACTCAGATGTTTCATTGGGAGACGTCATCTCTTGTTCGCTCATCACATCATGCCTTGTCTCGATATAACGGCGGAGTACAAAAAGCCGGTCAAGCATGACACTCACAAGTAACTCCTTGTCTTGAACTTTTGGATGTAAAACGAAACTGACTTTGTTGTGAATACAGAATTTGCCTTCCGTCTCGTCGAAACAATAAACAGCAGTTGCATGGAATTTCTCATTAGCTTCATTAATGACCTGCATCCATATACAGACATCATCGCCGTCGCTATCAAATTCTGCCCAGTCATACCATATAGTTACATCCAGTAGCTCGTTTTTCACATCGGCACAGAAAGATCCCCCCTGCCACCCGAAAGAGATTTGGTCTTTGTCGGTATAGCATTTGCACCCCATCTTGGTCAGTATCTTCTTCAGCAAGTCGCGCGTATTCAATTTCATCATGTTCTTATTGCATTCGATTTCATCTTCGCTGCAAATTTACAACTTATTTTTCATTCTGCACTCATTTCTCATCGAAAAATGTACGAAATTTCCGCTGCGCTGTACGAAATGCGTATTTACGTCCAGATGCAGATAGTTTGCCCCGATTTTCAGCAGAAAAAGTACAATTTGTATTTCCACCCTGCAAAGAGGTGTTAGGTTGTAGATGTTGCACTCGCTCTATTCTCCGTTCCTCCTTTCCCGTTGTCGATTCCAGATACGCCTTCAGCTGCTTCAGCGCCTCCTTCGAGGCCGACAGGGTGAAGGCCTGGTTGAGCACCATGTCCGACATCACCAGCAGCTGCTTGTTCACATTTATTCTATAGATGTACGCGCGATTGATGATCAGCTGCTTGCCGATGCGGATGAACCTGTCCGCCTCCTTGCCCAGCTGCCGTTCCAGCAGTTCCTGGCAGTGGGCCAGGTTCATGGTGAACATGTGCTCCGTCTTGTCGTGCAGCACCATCGTTGAGTAGTTGCCGTCCGACTCCACATACACCACCCGCTCCGGCTTCACCCTCACCAGCTCGTTCGTGTTTGATATGATGATCACCCTGTTGCCCATCAGCCTTTATTCATTTGATCCTCCAAATCCCTTTCTCTCCGCAATATCACCTGATTATCAGTGATTTACGAGATTTGCACCCAATTTTACACCCAAAAATGTAAGATTGGGTGTTTTCTTTTTAATAGGCCAGAAGGTAGCATAAATCCGCTGACCTGTCATTAGCCAGCACAGGGACGCAAGAATGGCTGAGGTGCGAAAGAGGAATACAAAAAGTGAAACACGGGATGAGGTGTGCATTGGATATTGTCATAACAATTTAATACACTTTCTTCTGGTGTCTCAGAAAAAAGCGGTAACTTTGCACCCAAATAATTATCAGTTTCATTCACAACTGTTTGAGCATTTATGAAAATACTTGTTGTCGATGACGAATTAGACATCTGCGAGATACTCCAATATAATCTTGAGACGGAGGGATACGAGGTGGCTGCCGTCAACTCTGCTGAGGAGGCACTAACGCTGGATCTGACGGAATACGCACTGATTCTTCTGGATGTGATGATGGAGAACATGTCGGGATTCCAAATGGCGCATAAGATGAAAGAGAATCCTGCCACGGCGCAGATTCCCATCATCTTCATTACGGCACTCGATGGCGAGAACCACATGGTCAAGGGCCTCAATATCGGTGCTGATGATTATATTGTCAAACCCCTGAGCATGAAGACCGTGAAGGCAAGGGTCAATGCGGTGCTCAGGCGGGTATATCCGCATGGAATACGAGACGGAATATCGGCAAAGACGATTTGCTATGAGGGTATTGTGCTTGATTTAAAGGCAAAGACTGTCAGCCTTGACCATCAGGAACTGCCTTGTACGAAGTTGGAGTTTGAGTTACTTTCTTTCCTGCTTCAGCATCCAGGCGTGGTGTATTCACGCGAGGATTTGCTGAAATATTGCTGGCCGGTGGATACGTGCGTGCTTGACCGCACGGTGGATGTCAACATTACACGGTTGCGCAAGAAACTGGGACCCTACGGGAAACAGATTAAAACACGTGTTGGTTATGGTTACTGTTTCGAGAAATAGCGCTTTTCAGCGAAACCTGTTGCTGAGCATCAGCGGGGTGTTCCTGCTTTTCGCTATTTGCTTCTGCATCTATCAGTATCAGCGTGAAAAGGAGTACAAGATAGATATTCTCCACTCGCGTCTGCAGATGTATAACTACGACATCATGCAGGTGTTAGGCGAAGACGGCATAACCAGTAGGCGTCAGTTTCTGGCTTATGTGAGGCAGCATCCTCTGAAGGGTCTCCGCGTCTCCGTCATCGACAGGCAGGGGCGGGTGCTCCTTGACAGCAACGAGCCTCATCCTGACTCATTGGGCAATCATCTCGGGCGAACAGAAATCCAGCAGGCACTGCGCGACGGCAACGGCTTCGACCTCAAGCGCACGTCGCAGTCCACCCACGAGACTTATTTCTACTCCGCCACACGCTTCAAGCGCGTCATCGTGCGCACCGCCGTGCCTT
>CAMHUC010000056.1 GCA_946188155.1 uncultured bacterium
CCGAGTGAACGGATATCATCGGAATTGGTGAACGGCTATCGCCGGAATACGCAGCTTTACCATCATTCTTGTCTTTGCCATAATCTCTTTATTTTTTATTGTTATACTTATTTGTTCTGTTTGACGATGCAAAGTTACGACGATTTTCGGCTCGTTCCAACAAAACAGACGATTTCCGCCAGAGAAGCATGCGGCGCATATACGAAAAATGCGGCAGAAACGGCAAACCTTGCCATAACTGTCGCAAAAAAACAAAAAGACACAAAAAAAGGCGGGGCACAAAAGGGTTTTGCCCTTCTGTGCCCCGCCTGTCATCACGTGGCATTATCCTCCAGTCTGGTGAGCCTCCTCCGCCAGGGAAGGTGTAGAAAATACCGATTACACACCTAAAACTACTGCTGCATCAATATTGAGCTTGCGCGAAATATCCCTGGCAGTCTTAAGCGTCGGCTCACGCTTATCTATGACTTGTGACCTATCCATCCGACTCTATGATTTATTACATATACAAAGATTCCTGCTTCTTCTATATAACTATGGTTTTTATCACTGTTTGCCCGTGCTCCCAGAGTTGGCTGTAAAGTTACGACTTTTCCGCGAATCCGCAAAGTGTTTCACGAGATTTTTGTCTCTTTCTCTCTTTACACTTCAAAGACTCAATTACCACCTACCGAATCTTACATTCCCCATCCACTTGGCGCAGGTGAACAGATGGCCGTCGGTTCCTTTCAGGGCGATGTCGAGCGTGGCCATGTCGGGGAAGGCTGCCATCACTGCCTCTGAGTTGGCAAAACTCACGATGGTATCGCTCTTGCCGTGATAGAGATGGATGGGGTGAACGGGGTGCCAGCCTTTGGTCAGGTCGTTCTTGTCGAGACACTCGAAGAGGGCCTTGCTCATGGCCGAATTTGAGTTCATCACTTCGGGATTCAGGATGTCCGTCAGCCAGACCTGTTTACCGTCCTTGATACCAGTCTCGCCCTTATGGGGGAAGATCTTGAATATCTCATTGTTGATGGCATTGCCGGTGTACTCCTTGCTGCTGATCATGTAGTCAATCACGTTTTTGTGCTTCAGATAGGTCTTGCTGTAGAAGTCCTCTTCCTTCCACTGTCCCAGAATCTCCGGATAGGCGGCAAACATGGCCTTCAGCGTGAGCGGGAGCACAACGGGATAGTCGAGTTTCTCCTGCTTGAAATACTCCTGGAAGGTAATCACGGGGCTGTGGGGGCCACAGGCACAGTAGCTGTACTCGAAGCGCCAGCGCTGGGCGAAGTCGAGGTGGGTGTCGAGCCACTTGTGGATGGCCAGTGCGTTGGCACCGCCCTGCGAGCAGCCTATCACATAGAGCCTCCAGTCGGGATCCATCGTCACCTTGCCCATGTCGGCAAACACTTTGTAGCCGGCCTTCAGCGCATCGATGCTGTTGCGTGTGCAGAGGTCGTGGTTGATGTAGGGGTGTACACGGTCCTTGGAGGCACCGTAGCCCAGATAGTCGGGCATGATGAGCAGGCGGTCGCCCTGCAACAGCGCGTTCTCCAGCAAGCCGTCCTTGGTGGGTGCCTCAGAGTCGCTGCCGATGGTGGAGTGAGGGCAGAGTGCCATGTACTTAGGACTGATCTCTTGGCCAGCGAGGTCCAAGCCCCAGCAGACGCGTGCCGACAGGGTGACGAGCTTGCCTTGCTCGTCGATGCTCTCGTAGTTGAAGTCTACGTAACGGTAGCCGGCGGTAAACTCTGGCATGGCCGTGCGGGTCATGGCACCGCCGTTCTGCTGCTGTTCTGCCTCGTTGCGCAGCTGATCGACGTAGGCCTCCACGGCGGGGGCGCACTCCGACCCTTTCAGGAAATTCATAAACACCTCTCCCGGCCGGGCTTCCCGGTCGCTCGTAACCTGATACTTCACGTTGGCCACATCCACTGCCAGTTCTTCGTAGTTAGCTGCACTTCTGGTCAGAGTCTGTCCGGTCTCTACGCTTGGATTGCTCTCTGCGAGGATGTCGTCGTCCTGTGAACAAGATGTAGTGGCAATCATAGCACCGAGCATCATGACTGGAGGCCTACCTCTATTTCTACATGTGGTTTGATGATGCGATTGCACTGAAGTCGTCAGCAATGGAGGCCGTAGCCTTCATGTTCAAGAGACACCTCAAGGGAATTGTCAGGGCTATGGTGACAAAAGCCAATAGCGGGAAAGCTAAACGCATGAATGGCTCCATTCAGGAAATCAGAACTATCGGAAGAGGGTAAGCAACTGCAAAGAGATTTAGAACAGCCATCTTATTCTTTCACGGAGACCTTGACCTGTACTAATTAAGTCTTTCTTCCGTGTCACACGGTGCCAGGCTGGCTGTGAAATCCTGCAAATTCATCCAAAATCACTAAAAACGGGAGCTTCGGAGCATTAATATCGTGAAAAACTTGCATCAGTCGCTTTTTTTTCTTACTTTTGCAAAGTGAAAAGAAGAATACTGCGCAGCGCGGCGTGCGCGGCCGTCGTGGCAGGCTGCCTGGCAGTGGTGCTGCGCGCTCCCCAGACTTCGGGGGAGTGGTCGAAGCAGACAGCCCTGCTGTGGCTGATGGACAGCTGGTACGGTCAGGCCGAGGGAGCACGCCCGCAGTTACTACTCATCGACGACGACGGCGGCGATGGCATGACCCTGCTGAAGCGCATCTGCGACGCGACGGGCACGAAGGCCACCTTCGCCATCATACCTTCCCGTCTGAGCGCGGAGGCTCGCGACTCACTCCTGCGGTGGCAGCAGGAAGGATTCGGCATCTGCCTGCATGGCTACAACCACGACGACTGGGAGGGGTGGTCGGCGGAGGCCATCGTCCGGGATCTCGACAGGAGCGAGCAGCTGCTGCACCGCATGGGCTTCGAGAGGCTGTCGCCATACGTCGTAACGCCTCACGGCCGCAACACGCGTGCCGCCAGGGCGGCCATCGCGTCAAAGGGCTACAAGATGGTGTGCGGAGCCAGTGTGGTGAACCCCGACACCACGGTGTTCATGCTGGGCAGGGTGTTCGTCACGAAGACCACCGACGTGGAGGCCATTGAATCGCTGCTGAGGAAGGCCCGTCGGCGCAACGCATTCGTCATACTGGGCACCCACTCGTCGAATCCCGCCGAATTCTCGCCCGAGAACACGAGGAGGGTCCTCGAGGCCGCCAGAAGGATGAACTTTGAAATATTATAAAACTTAAGACAATATGGAAAGAAACGAAATTCTATCTCGCGTTGAAGAAATCTTCCGCGAAGAACTGGAACTCGACGAGCTGACGCTCAATGACGAGACGACGGCCGACGACGTGGAGGAGTGGGACTCGCTGAGCCACATACAGCTGGTAGTGGCCCTGGAGAAGGCGTTCGGCATCAAGTTCAGTTCGCGCGAGATCCTGTCGTGGGACAACGTGGGCGACCTGATAGACAGTATACAGAACAAGATCTAAGTCAGCACAGACATCCATGGTAGTCAACTCACTGGCGTTCCTGTGGTTCTTCCTGCTGGTGATGGCAGCCTACTATGCCTGCCAGAGCCGTAAAGAGCTGCAGAACATACTGCTGCTCGCGGCCTCCTACTGGTTCTACGCACAGGTAGACATCGGCATGGCGGGGCTGCTGCTGGTGCTGACCCTGGCCTTCTGGCTACTGGGCAAGGGCATCGGGGCGGCTGTCGAGAAGGACGACAACCGGCGGTCGGCCATCCTTGTCAACATCGGCGTGGCCGTAGGCATAGGGGCATTGTTCTACTTCAAGTATCTGAACTTCTTCATCGACTCCATCGTCGGCTTTGCCGGTATGCTGGGGCTGCACTTGAGCTGGACGGCTATGAACCTGATAGTGCCCGTGGGCCTGAGCTTCTTCACCTTCAAGCTGATGAGCTATGTGCTCGACATCTACCACGGTAAGATTGGCCATGAGAAGGACCTGGTGAGCTTCGCCAACTACATCGCCTTCTTCCCCACCATCCTGTCGGGCCCCATCGACAGGCCCAAGCCGTTCCTGAAGCAGCTGTCGGCGGCCCGCATCTTCAACTCCGATAACTTGATGAACGGTTTCCGCAGGGTGCTCTGGGGTATGTTCCTCAAGATGTGCATTGCCGACCGCCTGGACATGTACGTCAGTGCCATCTGGAACAACTACGAGCACCACTCGGCGCTGTCCATCATCTGCGCCTCGCTACTCTATCCGCTGCAGATGTATGCCGACTTCAGCGGCTACAGCGAGATGGCCATCGGCGTGGCACTCATGCTGGGCTTCAAGGTGGCAGAGAACTTCAAGCGCCCCTTCTTCACCATCAACATCGCCAACTACTGGAGCCGCTGGCACATGTCGCTGACCAGCTGGCTTACCGACTACGTGTTCATGCCGCTGAACATCAAGCTGCGCGACTGGGGCGTCAGGGGCACCATACTGGCCATTATGCTCAACATGACCTTCATTGGCCTGTGGCATGGGGCCAACTGGACCTTCCTCATATTCGGCATCTACCACGGACTGTGGTACATCCCGCTGATGGTGAGCGGACAGTTCTTCAAGAAGACGAAAGTGAAGGTGAATGCCTCCGGCTGGCCTACCCGCCCCTTCGTGGCCCGTATGGCAGGCACCTACATAGTGGTTGCGCTGGGCCTGATGATATTCCACTCCTCCAGCATCGGGGAGTTCTGGGACATCCTCACCAGGGTCTGCACCCACTGGCAGGGCGGGCTGTTCACCGACATGGCCACGATGGTAAACGCCGCCATCTGCACCGCCGCCCTCATATATTCAGACATCCAGGAGGAGTGGTTCCCCAAGCACAATATTCGGCTGCCGCAGTGGGCAGAGCGCTTCCGCTGGGAGCTGACCGTCGCCGTGGAGATTGTAGCGATACTGCTCTTCGGTGTGTTCGACAACAACCAGTTCATCTATTTCCAGTTCTGACATGAAGAAGCTATTGACACATATCCTGGTAGCGGCCTGCCTGTTCTTCGTCATCGACAGGGCCGTCGGCCTGGCGCTGAGCCAGCTCTACAGGCAGTCGAACGCCACCGACGCCTATAAGATCAGCTACTCCAACGAAGAGACGCGGGCAGAGCTGCTCCTCATGGGCAGCAGCAGATGCCTGCACCACTTCGCACCAGCCATCTTCGAGAAGGAGCTGGGCATGACATGCTACAACGCCGCCGACTGGGGCATCAAGAACATCTACTTCCACTATGGGCTGCTGGGTAACATCCTGGAGCGGTACACGCCAAGGGTCATCGTATTCGAGATACACCCCTGCGACTGGCTGCACACGCCCTACTCCGACGTGGAGCGCGCAGGCTCGCTGGCACCCTACTGCGGCATGAGCGAGGCCTGCGACGAGATGCTCAAGCTGTCGGGCAACTACTGGCCCTGCCTGCTCTCCACGGTATTCAGATACACGGGCAGCCTGCCCGACCTGCTGGCAGGGCGGTGGGGAAGCATGGACAGAAGTCTGAAAGGATGGAAGCCGCTGGACGGACAGATGGACACCACCGGCGTGGCGGCAGAGGAGTACCCCTACGCCGTGGACAGCCGGAAGGCGGAGGTGCTGGAGCGATTCATAGAGACATGCCGGCAGAAGGGCATCCTGCTGATTCTGACAGTAGCCCCCATGTACGTATGCTCTGACCGAGACCCGTTCCAGTATGTCAGGAGCCTGGCAAGCAGGCATCAGCTGGCACTCATCGACCACTATAGCGACCCCGACTACACTGGCAAAGCCGCCCTGTTCTACGACTTCGGCCACCTGAACAGGCAGGGCGCAGAGCGGTATTCCGAGAAGGTGAGTAAGGAGCTGAAAGGACTTATCGCTCACTGACCACTTCAATCAGTCCCGTCTCCCGTCGCCAGAAGTAGCAGATAAGCCTGTTGCCGAACGCCGGTGCCTCAACGGGTGCGAACAGGGGTGCGAAGCCGTTCGCCTCGAGATAGCGGCAGGCAGCATCCATGTCGCTGACCGTGAAGCAGGTATGGTAGGGCGACACCCCCTTCTTCAGCATCTTCTGCATGGTCTTGTTTTCCGCGTATGGCTCCACCAGCTCTACAGTGACGTCGCCCGCTTTCCTCAGAAAGCAGATACGGGTCTGCTGAGTGTCGTCGTCAACTATTGCGTCAGCCCTGTAGCCTAACAGTGCGAAGGCCTCGCGGGTACTCTCTATGCTATCTGTCAGATAGCCTATATGTTCTGTCTTGAATTCCATCTGCCTATGCCTCCTTTGCCTCTATATAGCACTCTCTGTTCTCATAGCCGTCCACGCGGAGCACATAACGGGCGGCAGGCGAGTCCTCCAGCTTGGTGAATCCCAGATGCGGGTAGTGCTGCTCCACCATTTTGTTCTTGGCAGTGGGCAGGTACTCGCCTATAATCCGCTTGTAGCCAGCCTTGCGGGCACGCTCCACCATCGTGTTCAGCGTGAAGTTCTCCATGCCGCGCTTCAGCACACGGCAGCTCATAAACCAAGTATCGACAAACAGCGTCTCGTCGTCCTGCCGCTTCATGATGACAACGGCAATCAGTCCGTTGTCGCCGAACTTGTCCTCCAGCGTAAAGCTCAGGCCGATGACGTCAGGATCAGCCGCAAGGGCAGCGATGTCACCCTCGGTGTAGCGCACCGTGCGCAGGTTGAACTGGTTGCTGCGCTGTGACAGCTGAGCCACCCGGGGGGTGTTGAACTTGGTAAATCCAGATACCGTGGATACCATGTTGAGCGACTTTAGGAAGTCGGCCTCGTTGGTGAAGGTCTTGGACAGTGAGACGCGTTTGGCCTCCACCTGATACTGCCGGGTACGGTCCTTGTCGGCACTGCTGTAGGAGGCCGTCTCGAAGAGGTTCTGCCCATAGAGGAACTCCAGATACTCCCCGGGGTCTTCGGGCAGTTCGGGGACGGTGATGCCGGGGATATGCTCTCTGACGATGTTCCGCTCAAAGGGGTTGTCGTCGAGGAACACCATCGAGTCGAACCCGATATTCAGGATGGCCTGAATGGTGCGGATGTTGTCAACCTTTGTCTCCCAGTTAGCCTGGAACACGGCAATGTCCTCCAGCCTCAGCACCATGTCGGGATGCTTCTCGAAGGGCTCCTTGGCGGTGGCCTCGTTGTTCTTCGAGGCCACACAGATAATGATGCCGCGCTGCTTCAGTTTCTTGACCCACATCTGGAACTCCGTGAAAGCCTTGCCGATGCCCAGCCCATGGCCCAGCTGAATGCCCTCCAGCCCGTCGTCGCCGATGACGCCGCCCCAGAGCGTATTGTCGAGGTCGAGGATGAGGCACTTCTTAAACTGTCCCCTGATGGCGGCCACGATGTCCACCACCCTGGAAGCCACGAAGGGCAGCACATCGACACTGAGCACCATCTCGGTACTCACGTAGACATTCGGCGCAAACATACTGTCGCGCCCCAGCTTGTTTTGCAGTCCTGCGATGTCGCAGATGAAGAGGTTAGGGTACTTCTGCGACAGGTACATCAGCTCATAGTTGAGCTTGCGTACCTGGTATGTCAGCGACGACGGCACCTTGTTGGCATAGCTGCCGAACACGCCGTCCTCGATCTCGGGATAATTGAAATAAATAATCCGCTTGTCGGCAAGGACTGGATTCTCACAGACTGAGGCAACGAAGCCCAGCCGGTCGTCGGCCAGGGCCGCTTGCTGCTCCTGCGGCAGCAGGCTGTGATGCTCGGCCAGCTTGTGGGTAGACTGGAAAACGACGATGATGTCCGCATCGAACTGATACACATCACTCGTAGGGTCGAGCAGCTGGCGCTCCACCTGACTATACTCAGCCTCGTACAACGACAAGGCCATGCTTCTGGCCGCTGCCTCGCCCTGAATGGCGGTGGCGAGGAGCTGGGTGGCGGTGTCGCCCAGCAGCGCTATCTTGAACTTCTGGCCTGCGACTTCCGTCCGGGCCAGTTTCCTTAATTCCTTCAATGTCTTCATCATTCGCACAAATTTTATGCAAAAATACAAAAAATAGCAGAAAGAATCAAATAATGTAGCCGACAATTAGCTTTTTTCCTACTTTTTTTGTATTTTTGCACCACTAATCACTACCATACCAGTATGAAATACATTATCAAGGCGTTCGTATTTGCCAGCTTCATCATAGTATGCATTGCCGCCTATCTGCGAACAACAGACAAGCCGTCCAAGGACGCCGGGCACAAGGTTGTGCTCTGCATCCCGGTCTACGGGCAGAGCCTGGCTCTGGGCGAGGAGGCAGTCAGGATGACCGACTTCGACTCGCTGAGAATCAACCACGACGGCCGCATCATGACCGAGTTCCTGGACTACGGCTTCGGCTTCAGCGACGATTTCATCATGCACCAGCGCGTCAAGAGACTCATCAACTACCACAACGGCTCCTTCGAACTGTCAATATACAGCATGGCCGAAGAGCTGGCCACCCGGCTGGGGAAGGACACCCTGCTCTGCATCTTCCCCGGCGGGAGGGGCTTGTCGAGCATCAGCCTGATCCGCAAAGGGACTCCCGTCTACAACAAATTCCTCTATGAAATTCGTATGGCATACGAGCGGGCCAGGGCCAGGGGCTGGGACTTCATAGTACCCGCCATCTGCTGGATGCAAGGTGAGTCGGACATCGTGGACTATACAGGCTATGACTACAAACAACAGCTGAAACAGTTTGGCACAGACATCAACCAATCCGTCAAAGCCATTACCCGGCAGACCAGCGACATACCCATCGTCTGCTACCAGTCGAACGTGCTGACACGGGCATGGAGGTTCGATGCCAACAGCTACGAGCCAGTAGAGACGAGGGTGGCCCAGGGCGTGGTGGAGCTGATACAGGAGGAGCCGCTATTCTGGGCCTCGGGGCCTACCTACCCCTACGACATTGTGAACGAGAAACTGCATATCGACGGCATCGGGCAGCGGCATATCGGTGCTCTGGATGCTATCGCCGTACTCCGCATTCTCAGGCATGGCGACAAGACGTACGGACTGACGCCAAGCAGCGTCGCCGTGGAGGGGAATGACATCACCGTTGGCTTCCGCGTCGCCGTTCCCCCTCTGACCGTCGACACAACCATCGTCAGCCCCGTCGCCCACTATGGGTTTAGCGTCATCACTCCCGCCGGAAGGGATATTCTGGAGGATGTCATCGTAGGGGACACTACCGTGAGGCTCAAGTGCAGCCAGGAGCCCGAAGCATGCAGGGTGCGCTACGCCGTGAATGGGGAGAAGATGAAAAGCGGACGGCTGCACGGCCCGCGCGGCAACCTGCGCGACTCCCAGGGTGAGGGCACGAGAATCAGGATTGCCGGCAAGTACTATCCCCTGCACAACTGGTGCTACCAGTTCGACCAGGCTGTTACGGCCGGAGGCGAGTCACCCGCGGTCGCCCGTTGAGATGCGGATGAACCACGGCCAGTAGCGGCTCAGCACTCTGAACAAACCGTAGCAGATGAGCGTGACGGCAGCGACCGACAAGGCGTAGAGCAGAATATGAACGCCGTCGGGCCACTGGGGGTACCTGTTGGCCAGGGTCCTGATGGCCGCATTGATGGGATAATGGGTGCAGAAGATGAAGAATGCCGCCTTCGACAGGTGAGGGAAGCGCATGCCTCGGTCGTACAGATAGGTTCCCAGCCATATCATAAAGAAGGTATTGGCTATCAGAGCCAGACGATGTATCGGCAGGGCAATATCAAAGCCCAGGCCGGACAGGTTAACGATGCCCTGGTGCAGGAAAATGTCGGATAGTCCAAAGAAGGCGAAGAAAATGATGATATGAATCTTGTACTGCCGCCAGAAGTCGATGGGGTTGATCTCGTTGATGGGGAAATAGGCTCCGAGGCAGAACATGGTCAGCGTCTGCAGGACGAACGCCACGCTGTGGGCATTGATCCAGAACAGGGCTGCCACGATGGGCACCAGAGGCCCCGTGGCCCTGATGACGATATATACCAGTGGCGAGATGAGATACATGATCATCAGGTTGCGGATATACCACATCGGCGTGAGCACCGGCATGCAGTTGCCCCACTCCCAGTCGCCACGGTCCCAGAAGGCACGGACGAAGTCCATCAGCGTGAAGTCGTCGAGGCTCTTGTGATTAATCTCCACCCCGAATCCGGCTTTCCACGCCACGACATAGGCCAGCAGGAACAGTCCGTTCCACAGCATATAGGGTATGAACAACGTGTGATAGCGACTCTTGATTTGCTGGAAATAGCTCTTCGTGCTATAGAACATCAACAGGCCCGAAATGAAGAAATAGGCCGGCACGCCAGTTTCTCCGAACCAGAGGGCAAAGGGATAGAGAACATGGAAATAGGTGCCACTGCCGACGTGGGGCGCCGACGTATAGGCATGAAGGAGCAAAATGGCAAACACCAATGGGAACCTGACGCACGCTATAGAATGAGACAACTGCTTGAAAGCATCATCACTAAGTACCATGATATTATCAAATGTTTAAAATTCGGCACAAAATTACAAAAAATTTCAGATATTCCAAAAATATTCCTTAACTTTGTATCGGCTTAGAGACATATTGGGATGGATATTGGCAAAATAGTCGACTTTTTCTATAGCAGATTCTTCTGGAGGGTTTGCGTCTTGCTGCCTTTATTCATTGCTGCCATCACGTACCTCAGAGGCGTCTATCGCGACAAGTTCACACCGTCGGAAGAACTGCCCTACTATGACATCCAGCCAAGGGCCGTGGAGGACACGCTGAGAGTGATCATCGTGGGCGACAGCTGGGCAGAGTTCCACACCAACCTGTCGGGCGACACCATCCTGGAGCGTGCGGCCAGGAGGATATCCCGTCCCCCCGTGAGGAGCTGGACCAGAGGGAAGGGAGGGGCGCTGACCAAGGAGATATACCACTATATGTTCGAGAGCCTCGAACACGAATACGAGGAGTATGCCGACCGCTGCACGCAGGAGCTGATCGAGAGCCACCCCGACTATTGCGTCCTCTTCGCCGGCATCAACGACGCCATCTTCCAGAGGAGCCTGGAGTACTATCAGGAGAACATGAGGCTGATGATACGCATGCTGCTGCACCACGGCATACGCCCCGTGGTGATGCAGATACCAATGGTGGACGCCGCTTGGGCCATCGACTACAAGCCCTATCTGCACAGGACAGCCCACCACCTGAAGGCCCGGCTTGTGGGCACCCGGCAGAACACCATCCCCAAATACAGGGAGGCCCTGACAGAGATGCTCGCAAGCACCCGTCTGAAGGACAGCGTGCTCTACATACCCGCAGACCGCTGGGACAAGAAGGGGGGATGGGACGAGGCGAAGTACATCAGCGACCGCGTCCACCTGAATATGCATGGCTACCACGTGCTGGACTCCTGCATAGCAGCGGAAATACTCAGCGACTGGACGAAGCGTCACGCCTCACGCCGAAAAGCCAGCGGGCCAGGAAAGGACTGAGCCGGAGGACACGACTCGCTGCCAGACAAGCCAACGTCACGACCAATGCCAACGCCAGGGCAGCGACGAATTCGAGAGCAGCGCAATGCCTGAGGCGCAGCTGCTCGCCGTAAGGCAGCAGGAAACGGGGCAGGAAGAAGTAGTGCAGCAAGTAGATGTCTAAGGTCCGCCTCCCGATGTATTTTAGAGGCGAGAGGTAAGAGGTGAGAGGTGAGAGGTATCTGAAGACGGTGAACACCATCGTCATGCCGAAGATGCCTCCTACGGCAAATATCAGATACTCGCTGACAGCACAGTCAGAATGCGGCAACGAGGCCACCCCAAAGAATCCGGCCACTATCAAGGCGACGACCCAGGGCTTGGCTGTCCAGGCGAGGAACCCGTCGAAATGCCGCCTTACCCATGTGCCGACGTAGAAGAACAGATAGTAGCGCCAAGTCATAAAGCCCAGGAAGCCTAAGGCGTCCGTCAGGAGCCCCATGTCACGGAAACAGCGGTTGTAGAATATGTCATAGCAGAAGGCCGTGACGGATATCACGAGTGCCAGTACACCGCCCCATCGCTTCAGGCAACGGTCGGAGAAGATGCTCAACAGGAAGAACTCGAAGAGGGCGAATGTGAACCAGTAGCCCCCCTTGGTGGCCCCGAGACGGGAGAAGAACAGTGGCGGCGGGGCCAGGAGCAGGAGGAAGATGACCGTGGGCACTATCTGCACCTGGAACTTGCGGACGACCGTCTCAGCCACAGGCCGCCGCCAGCTGTCGAAGAGCCATCCGCTGATGAAGAAGAAGCACGGCAGGCGGAAGAGGAAGAACACATCATTCCACCCCATCCACTTGTCGCCGAGACAATAGTTGCAGATGTGGGAATATACCACGAGGATCATCGTGAATCCCCGCATGGCATCGATGTACTCTATCCGTTGCTTACCCATTCCGACTGCAAAATTACAGAAAAAAGATGAAATCCTTGGCTGTTCGGGCAGAAAAGATTAACTTTGCAGACATGAAAGAACGAATTAACTGGATTGACTGGGCAAAGGCCATAGGCGTGACACTCGTGGTGTTCTGCCATCTGCCACAGTCGCAGGAATGGTTCTATTACCGCTATCTGCAGGCCGTCACCATCGTCATCTTCTTCTTCCTGTCAGGCTACCTGAAGAAAGACCGTGGCAGCGACAGGGCAAACTGGCGGAAATACTGGCATGGACTAATCATCCCGTACGCCGTCTACAATCTGCTTGTCTATCCCTATTGGATAGTCAAGTCCTACATGACGCATGGAGAATGGCCCACGCTCTTCGAAGCCTTCCGGCCTGTCTTGGGAGCCGTTCTCCTGCAGCACGAGAGTCAGTTCTGCGAGCCGCTCAACGGGCCGCTGTGGTATCTGCCTGCCATTCTCATCATGCATGCCACAGTGGACTTGTGCCGAAAAACCAGGTATCAGCATCACATCCTGGCGGCGCTCTGCATCATCTCCTTCGTTCTCTACGCTGCGAATAAATACTGGTCCTTTGCCCCGAACCTGACGCCGATGGGGCTGATGCGCAATCTACCTTATTATTATATAGGATACCTGATGGGGCAGGGGCAATATTTCAAGGCCGTCCGGCCAACGAGAGATGCCGCCATGGCGTTGATGTGTATGGCTGCCAGCCTCCTGCTATTCCATTGGCATCTCCAGGCATACTACGGAGGGCGGCACATGCTGCACATCATCCTGTTCTATCCCGTCAACATAGGCTTCCTGTTTGGCGTGCTTTACGCCTGCAAGTGGCTTGACCGCTACAGATACCGCGCCGTGGCCAACCTGTCCATCGGCACACTTGTCGTCATCGGCCTGCATATCGTTCCCATCACGATGGTCAACTTCGCATTTGAGCATCTGCACATACTAAGCACACCCGGCTGTTACCACTGGTACGAAGCATTGCCCACGGCATTGCTCATCATGGCCGCTTTCTACCCGCTAATAGCGTACTGCATAAGAAAGGTGCCACTCCTTGTTGGCAAGTAAGGACTCAGGGCGACTGCCGGCTGGGCAGCGACAGGTAGGCCTTCTCCCATTCCACCATTACCACATCCTTCTTATACCTGGCAGCCGCCTGATGGGCCCGTGCCCCCATCTCTTCGCGTTCGGCCTCGTGACTCATCATCCACTCCATCTTGTCGGCCAAGGCCTGCGCATCCATGGCGGACAGCAGGCCCGTCACGCCGTCGTCGATAATCTCCCGGGGACCGTAAGGGCAATCCGTCGAAATCACCGGTATGCCACAGGCCATAGCCTCTATCAGCACCAGTGGCAGACCCTCGTAGTCGGAGCATAGCACCAGGAAGTCACTCCTGAGGTACGCCTCATATATCGCGGGGGTCGGCTTGTTGAGCACTACTCTGCCAGAGAGGCCCTTCGCGTCGATCCTATGCTGAAGCTCATCCCTGAGCGGACCGTTGCCGAAGATGTCGAGCTGCCACTGAGGGTAACGGTCGGCAATAAGAGCGAAGGCCTCTATCAGCAAGTCATAACGCTTGGGAACATTCAGGCGCCCGGCGCTGATGATCCGACGGGTACCCTTCACGGCCCTGCTGGCAGGATCGTCGATATAGAAAGAGACAGGATTGCGCAGCACCCTGACATCGGCTACATACCTTCGCCAGAATGCGGCGTCGCCCTCGGACAAGGCCAGCACCATGTCACACTGGCGAATCAGGTGCAGGTCGTAAGCCTGGCGAAGGCGGTCGAGAATATTCTTTGGCTTCTTGTCGTACAGGAAAGCCGTATGCGACTCCATAATCAGCCTATAGCCCTTCTTGCATACCGACACGATCTCCCTCCTGAACTCATCGGAATAGGTGGTCATCACGATGACATCGGGGCGCAACTCGTCTGTCAGCTGATTCCACCTTGCCAGGAAGAGCTTCTTCAACGCCCGGATTTTGGGAAGTCGCTTTAGCAGGGGAAGCCTGAACAGCGTGAAGTACCTGCATTCCAGGTCGACATGGCTCACGGCAGGATGCAGTTCGAACGACAGCGGATGCAGGCCTTGCTCGTAGGTCACCATCGTAACCCGGTGGCCCGCCTCTGCCAGATAGTTCGCCTTGTCGGTCAAGGTCCGCTCCACGCCTCCTCCAAGCGACAGGCTCTGAATGATAAACACGATGTTCATTACACGTAATTATTTAATGATTTGTTCTTCTGCCGTTCCCATAGCTTTTCAAGCAACCAAAGCATGGGTTTATACAGGAATCCACTGTTGAAGACGATATTACCATGAAACCACCTGTCCGAGCTCCGCTTTTGGAGCAAGACAGTCAATAGTGGCCGTTTTTCCAGAATCCTTGACAGTCTGTTGTCATCTGATATCACAAAGGCAGACAGCGCACTCAGGTACTCCTTCCTGGGAACATGGAAGAAAGCATTATACACCGCCTGAGCAGCCTGGCAGCACAAATCGTGATTCTCGATTCCGACAGACTTGTAGAAACCGGCAAACAATTGGCACACAGTCAGATTCACCTTCAGAGCATCCTTCTTAAACTCCTGGCTGACGGCATCCTTCTCATACAGAGGTACCACCCTGCCGTATTCATGCCTATAGCCTACCGTACGTTCCTGGTCGGTCACGGAGAAATACTGCTCCAAGATACTCTGCTTCTGCGTGTAATAGGCATCGTTGGCCCCGTAGCGCAGCCTGTCCACATACATCATCGACGAATACGAATCAGCCATGAGCATGCGGCCCCACATCACAGAATAGTAGTAGCCATGCACCTTGTTATAACCGTTCCTGGCCAGGATATTGTTCAGGAAATACTCGCATTTGCGAGTGCCAAACACGTCAACGATGGCACTGCCGGGGGTTGTCACGCCTTCCTGCCTGAAGTATTCAATGGCCAAGGTGCTTTGCTCTTCATAGCGCCCGGCTAGTACTGACATAAACTGGTCGTCATGCACCAGAAGGTTGGCAATCTCCTGAGCCGGCATGCCTTTCATCCTTTCCATATCCAGCGGATAGTCTGACATGTGCAACAGCGAAAGCAGCTGCCCTGCATCAGCCGACATAGCGGGAAATGCCTCAACGAGACTGTCTGCCGAAAGGTCCTTCAAGCCTGGCAGATACAATGACTTACGGGAGGCCCACAGATATGACAACTCTATATCCGGGAAATCGACTTTGAACACTTCGGCTATCTTATAGAGTATATAACCGTCACGCGCTATAAAGAAGAGCCTTTTCAGCCCTCGCTTGCGGGCATCCAGCAGGATGGAGTACACAAATGGCACATATATCGGAGCTATGAAGTCGGTGGCAAACGCATGGGCAGGCGTCGAGGGCAGGCTGTGCGCCACCGCCCTGCCACAGGCAGCCAGTTTAAGGACATCCATCGTGCTGCCTGACACATCCCTGCTCATCAGAAGCCGCTCATAGTAGGAATAGCCCGTGTCTACCTGCACGGCATGAATACCTTTCTTACGAGGAACCGCGACGTCGCTATAACTGTTGTCACCACGATGAAGCCAGTCTGAAAACGTTGTGCCCAGTTCCTGCCTGACATGGTCGTACAAACGGCCGGAACTCTTTGTCAAGCCTACCTCGCCACTCACGTACAAACGGTCACCCTCGCTGAGGAAGCCGTCCTGACTGAGCTTTTCTGCCAGGAACGATTCTGGCAGATACATATCCGAGATATACACAACGGAATGGCCAAGAGCGTGAAGGCGCTCCACTTCACTTTTAATCACTTCCACCGGCACAAGCATGTCCCGGTGAACCTGCAGTTCCTCCTGCATGACGGCATCGCTGCCAAGAGTCGTAAACATGCTCACGTCAAAGTGGGCATAGATCTCATCAAGCAACACATCCTCACGCATGGAATGCTTTCGCGCTTGCTCCTCGGCAGCTCTCCTGGCAAGGACAAAATCATAGACAGACGACACCTCAGCATGACTCCCCAGAACCCTCTTTGCCAGCAATTCAAACAAGAAGTCCTGCTTGCCACATTTACGGACATAACACGTATCGAAAATGTCAAAACTATAGATTTTTGATTCCATTGGCGGACAAAGTCATTTGTTACCTATCATATTGTCAGCCCTGTCCTCATACTTCTTGGCAGAGAACAGCAGGGCAGTAAGCCCCCTGGTGCCCTTCTTGATGCGATGCACCACCTCGTCCCAGAGCGATGTGCCCTGCACCTTGAGGATGCTGTTGCTCGTGACGGGGCGCACCCTGCGGCTCCTGACGAAGCGGATGCGTCCGTCCTGCTTCAAGTTCAGGGCCAGCGTGCCGTCCTCGCCGCGGATGATGTCGTTGCGGAAGCCATACTTGCGGGCCAGGTCGGTCTTAAAAGAAAAAACCATGCCGCGCACGTTCAGCTCGGGGCGGCGCAGGTGCTGGACGTAGAGATACACGTCGCGCATCGCCTCGTAGACCTTGATTTGTAGCGGGCTGATCTGCTCGTCGGTCAGGAAGCTCCACAGGCCGTATGCACAGGAATATTTCTCGGGCACCACGGCATCCGCCATCGTCTCTATGTAGTGAGGAGGATAGATCGTGTCGGCATCCACGCAGACGCAGTATTTCCCCTTAGCGGCATCAAGCCCCGCCTGGCGGGCATAGCCCGGGCTGCGACGCTTCTCGAACACGGTCCTGACACCCAGCGAGGCCAGCTCCTCGGCCATCCCGTCGTCGCTGTCGTCATCCACGATGAGCAGCTCCTTGGGATATTTGCATTCGTTGTCTATCAGAGACCACAGGCATGCCAGGATGCGCTCGCTCTCATTGTGGGCGATGGCTATGACCGAGACGACAGGCGCCTCGGCGTTGGCTTTCGCATACCCCTGTCTTATCGCCTGGCGCACGTCGGCAGGAACCTCTGCAAAGGGCCGGTTATAGATCTGAAGATATTTATCGTACCATTTCATTGCGCGCCACTGTTATCTTTTGGTTTCACAAGATTGTCTTCTGTATCGACGTAGCGGTCTGTCTTATGGAAGATGCGCAGGATGTTCTTCCCCTGAAGGCGTATGCCCTTCCACAGGGTGTGCCATAGCGTCTTTTCATTATTCGTACCGTAGCCTGTGACGGCACGGGCGCGACGGTCCCACAGGAAGGTGATCCGCCCATACTTCTTCAGATTGAAGGCCATCGAACCGTCCTCGCCACGGATCAGGTCCACACGGTAGGGCTCCTGGCGACCATAGTCGGCATTATAGGCAAACACCAGTCCGCGCACGCTCAGCTCCGGCCGCTTGAAGTGCTGGATCCACAGGAACAGGTCGCGCAGCATCTCGAAAAGCGTCAGCCCCAGCTTGGAGTGCTTCTCGTCGGGGAAATAGCTCCAGGAGGCCGACACGCACGACACGCCCGGCCTGAGCAGCCGCTCAATCATCAGTTCGAAATACATCGGGGGATAGAGCGTGTCGCTGTCCACGTCGAAGTAGAAGCGCCCCTTCGAATGCTGAAGGCCGCAGCGGCGGGCGTAGCCGCAGGAGTGCTGATATTCCGTATAATAAGGTATGCCGGCCTTCTGGTAAATCTCGGCCGTACGGTCCTTGGAGTCGTTGTCCACCCCGATCACCTCTACAGGATACTTACACCGTATCTCGCTGATGGCCCACAGGCAGGCCTCGAGATGCGTCTCCTCATTGTAGGCTATCACCACGATGCTGGCCAGCGGCTCCTGGCTCTGCATGGCCTCGAGCCGCTGCCTCGTTCCTTCTATCACTTCCTGCGGAACGTCGGCATACGGTTTCCCGTAGATACTCAGATATTTATCGTACCAGTTTGACATAATGCGACATGTTTGCTTTACAGAGTGCGAAGATACGAATTATTCTTCATTATTCCAAGAAAAAAGACAACTTTCAGCGTTTTTTATCCGATTTGGCAAGATTCTCAAAGAGCGTACGCCACCGAGGGATGATTTTCTCCCGTGAGAACCGCTGGGCCGAGACAATGGCTGCCCTGCCCATGCGCCGCCGCAGCTGCTCGTCCTCGATGAGCAGGCACACCTTGTCGGCAAAGGCCTTCACATCCCAGCAGTCCACCAGGAAGCCGTCCTCGCCGTCGGTGATAATCTCCGACGGGCCGTAGGGGCAGTCGAAGGCCACCACAGGCACGCCACAGCTCATGGCCTCGGGCATGACGAGGCCGAACGGTTCGTAGACGGAGGTCAGCAGCAGGATGGAGCTTTCCTTGTATCGCTCCAGGATGTCGAGCGTCTGTGCATGGGCATAGACATTCTCACTCGTGGGAATCATTGACCGCGCTTCGGGCTTGTCCACGCCCTCACCATAGATGTGCAGCTGCCAGTCGGGGTGCCTCGCACTCACCAGCTGCCACACCTGCGACAGATAGCCGTAACCCTTCTGGGCGTCGAGGCGCCCCACGAAGATGATGCGCCTGGCCGTGCAGTCGCTATAGGAGCCGGTGACGTTCAGGCTGACTATGTTAGGGATGCAGCACACCGAGGGATTGACACGTTTCCACGCCTGGGCATCGCGGCTGGTCAGTGCCACCACCTTGTCGGCCTTCGCTATCGAGCGATAGAAGAGACGGCTCTCCAGGCGCTTCCTCCACGTCATCCTTTCCATGTGGAAGGGACGGTCGCACGTGCCGTGACTCTCCACCAGCAGCGGGATACTCCCGCGCCACCTGTTCAGTATGGTCGCGTTCTCCGATGCGTTGGTGATCAGCACGTCGGGGCGCACCTGTGCCAGCAGTTCTTTCAGCCTCTGCCGATACAGGCGCATCAGGCGATGCCTCAACCAGAGCCGCTTGGGAAGGCCGAACCGGTACTGCCGAACGAAGCGGATATTCAGGTCTACGAGATGCACCTTCGGGCTGAAGGGATAGGGATAGGGATGGGGGCCCTGGTCGGTGGTCACCAGCCATACCTCGTAGTCGGGCTGTTCCGACAGGGCATTCAGCTTGTCTGTCCACACGCGCTCCAAACCTCCCCACTCGGCAAACACTTTAGCAATATATACGAGCTTCACCTAATTATCAATTATCAATTATCAATTCTCAACTCTCACACGATTCCCTTCTTCTTTCCAAGCAAACGGATCAGCAGCACAGACACGCTGGGAGGGATGTGCCCCAGCGCGAAGAGAAACAGGTTGGCAAGCTTCCAGTCCTTCAGCCTCAACGTCTCAGAGAGCGACAGGGGGGAGCGCATAAAGTCGCGAATCTCCCTGCGGCTGAACGCCGGATGGATGATACGCTCCTGCCTGAGGATGGTGCAGCTGATGTAGAAGCACGTCATCATCAGCTTGTAGCAGCGCTTGGCGAAATACGGCTTGCCCCTCAGCCTGCCGGTACAGCCTTTCACCTCATTGATGGCACCCATCGTATTCAGGATCTCCTCCTTCTCTATCCGTTGCCGCTTCTGATAGTTCGACAGCGTGTCCTCGCGGCACATATACGAATAGGTGACATCCGGAAGCATCACCACACGGGTGACGTAGGTCGGCAGGTCGAACGTCAGCGAGAAGTCCTCCCAGTAGTTGATGGCCTTGAAGGCCAGCCCGTTCCGGCGAAACACGTCGATGTCGATCAGGATGTTGCAGGTGGAGCCCTGGATGCCGTCGTACTTGCGGTACACGTAGCAGGCAAACTCATCCTCCTTCAGGAACTGCACGGCGGGGTAGCTCCTGTAGTGGAACACCTCGCCACCCTTGTACACGAACACCTTGTCCATCGACCCGTAGACGAGCTCTGCCTGATACCTGACGGCATTCTCATACAGCAGCTCGATGGTGCCGGGGGCTATCAGGTCGTCGCTGTCCATGAAGTACAGATACTTGCCACGGGCCTCCTCCAGGATCCTGTTGCGGGCACAGCCCACACCCATATTCCTGGGCTGGTGCAGTATGCGCACATCCTTGCCTCGCGGGTGCTCACGGATGAACGCCTCGGCCTCGGCAACAGTCGCGTCGGTCCCGCAGTCGTCACAGAGGACATACTCTATGCTGCCGAACGTCTGACCCAGCACGCACTCCAGCGTCTGCCGGATATACTTCTCCACATTGTACACGGGAATCCCGATCGTCACTTCGTATGCCATAACCCTTCAATTCTTCAACCTTTCAATTCTTCAATTCTTCAAACAGCGCCTCCCACTGCCCGGCTATTTCCTTCATCTCGAACCGCTTGACATTCCTGCGGGCATTGGCCCCCATCCGCTCGCGCAGCGCCGAATCCTGTATCACCGTGAGCAGCGCCTTCGAGAATGCCTCCACGTCGCCAGTGGTCACGAGGAACCCGTCCTCGCCATCCCTGATGATATCCTTCGGGCCGCACGGACAGTCGAACGACACGGCCGGGATGCCGCATGCCATGGCCTCGATGAGCACCATGCCGAAGCCCTCATAGCGCGAGCTGAAGGCGAACACCGAACTGTTCAGATACTCCTCCTGGATATGGTCAGTAGGGCCGTTCAGGCGGCACCGGCTCCTGTCCACGCCCAACCGGCCCATCAGCTCCTCGTAAGCCCCGCGCTCACCATGCCCGAACACGTCGAGCCTCCACTCGGCGCACTGCCGCTCAATCCTCGCCCACGCCCGCAGCAGCAGGTCGAAACCCTTCTGATACTCGTAGCGCCCCACGGCTATCACACGCTTGGCAGTCAGCGGGCTGCGCCTGTCGGGGAAGAACGGCAGCGGGTCGGCAATGGCCACCACGCCCTCCACCTCAGGCCAGGCCCGACGGTCCTCCTCGGTGAGCACCACGAAACGGTCCAGCCGCCGCAGATGGCCTATCAGGTTCTTCATCCAGAACCAGGCAAAGACCTCCTTGACGATGTTAGTGTTGTTGGCCTCGTAGTAGCGGTATTTCTTCCTGTTCACATGCAGCTCGCCGACCTTCCTGCTGCCGTCGCCTATCGAGGTAAGGAAATTAATCTCGCGGCGCAGCAGACTGACGGTTATGTCGGGGCGGATCTCAAGCAGCAGCTCCTTCAGGCGACTCTTGAACACACGCTGCTTCCTCAGGTAGGGAACAATCTGCCCTAAGAAGCTGTGGGCCCACAGCTCGTCGAAGTCGATGCCCAGGTTCACCACCCGTATCTTCTCCGACAGCGGATAGAACAGCGGCTTGTCCTTGCCGTCGGTCAGCACGATGGTGACGTCGTAGCCCAGCACGTCGGCCAGGTAGTTGGCCTTCTGGGTCAGCACGCGCTCCACGCCCCCCGCGATATACAGGCTCGGCGTGCAATACACTATCTTCAGTTTTCTGCCCTTCATGCTCCTATCATATTTGGTTGTCGAGTAATATCTACGTCATTGACGGTGCAAAGATACGAAAAAAAACTGTAACAAAAGAGCAATTTTCGAAGATTAACGCAAAACTACCGTAAAATAAAGGCAATACGGGGAAAAACGAGGAATTGAGGGATGGAGGGAAAATGCCAATATGTCAATATGCCAATATGCCCAAAATCCATCGCACGCCAGGATGAGGGCATTTTTTTGCCTCAAAGATTTCTTAATTCTCGGGAAAATTGTGTAACTTTGCACATTGAATAGAAATAGGTAAAACAGAGACAATATGCGTATAAACAGAGACACCATAAAATTGACGCTGCTCAGCCAGCTGCTGTGGCTGACGGCCATGGCTGCTGAGGCACAGATGATGAACCCCGTACACTTCACCACACAGCTGAAGGAGCTGAAGGGCGGGGAGGGTGAGATCGTATTCGCCGCCACCATCGACCCCGGATGGCACGTCTACTCCACCAACCTGGGCAGCGACGGCCCCATCGAGGCCACCTTCAACGCCGTCAGGATGGAGGGTGTGGAGGCGGTGGGCCGTCTGCAGGCGAGGGGCAAGGAGATCAAGCAGTTCGACAAGCTGTTCGACATGGAGCTGCGCTACTTCGAGAAGAGTGCCACCTTCGTGCAGAAAATCCGCTTTACCAAGCCCGACTACGCCATCGACTGCTTCCTGGAGTATGGTGCCTGCAACGACCAGAGCTGTCTGCCCCCGTCGGAGGTGGCACTGAAAAAGAGCGGACGGGCGAAGGAAGTGTATTCGAGGAACGAGGAAGGAGGAACGAGGAGGGAGGACAGACCTGAGACGAGGGGCGACCGTCCGCCGATGCCGCCTGGGGGATTCGAGGGTGGGCCTGAAGGTCCGGGCGGCCCTGGCGGAGAGATGAGGCCCAGACCTGTGGACATGGGCAGGGAGGGTGTACTGCCACAGGAGAATCCTTTGTCTAAGGAGGATAGGAGAGCAGGAGATGTGCCACGGGATGCCGAAGAGAATAATCCTAACATCCCAGACTCCATAGCCTATAAAGACGCCCCGGAATCCTCAGACAAGGGAGCCTCTGCAGACCTCTGGCAACCCGTGGTGGAAGAGCTGCGACAGATGGGCGGCACTGCCGACGACATCGGCGACAGCTCGCTGCTCTACCTGCTGCTGATGGGCTTCGCGGGCGGCCTGCTGGCCGTGTGTATGCCCTGCATCTGGCCCATCATCCCGATGACGGTCAGCTTCTTCCTGAAGCGTTCGAAAGATGATAAGCAGCGAGGCATCCGCGACGCGTTGACCTACGGCGCAAGCATCATCGTGATCTATCTGGGCTTAGGCCTGCTGGTGACGGCACTCTTCGGCTCCGACACGCTCAACGCCATGTCGACCAATGCCGTGTTCAACGTGCTGCTCTTCCTGCTGCTCGTGGTGTTCGCCCTGAGCTTCTTCGGATGGTTCGAAATCAAACTGCCCGACTCATGGGCCAACAGCGTGGACCGGAAAAGCGAGGAACTCAGCTCCAAGGCGGCAGCAAATTCTCACCTCTCACCTCTCACCTCTCACCTCTCCATCTTCCTGATGGCCTTCACGCTGGTGCTCGTCAGCTTCTCATGCACCGCACCCATCATCGGCCTGCTGCTCGTGGAGACCACCACCAGTGGCAACTGGCTGGCACCAGCCGTGGGCATGCTGGGATTCGCACTGGCCCTGGCGCTGCCCTTCACCCTCTTCGCCCTGTTCCCCGCCTGGCTGAAGCAGGCACCCAAGTCGGGTTCGTGGATGACGCGGCTGAAGGTGGTGCTGGGATTCGTCGAGCTGGCCTTCGCCCTGAAGTTCCTCTCGGTGGCCGACCTGGCCTACGGGTGGCATCTGCTGGACCGCGAGGTGTTCCTCTCGCTGTGGATCGCCATCTTCGGACTCTTAGGGGCCTACCTGTGCGGCTGGCTGAAGTTCCCGGAGGACGAGATTGGCGGCGAGCTGGGGAGGCCGATGCCCGTCGCCTGCATCATGGGCGGACTGCTGTCGCTGGCCTTCGCTGTGTATATGGTGCCCGGACTGTGGGGCGCACCCTGTAAGGCCGTGAGTGCCTTCGCGCCGCCGATGACGACGCAAGACTTCAACCTGAATACCCGCGTGGTGGAGGCAAAATACAAAGACTACGAACAGGGCATGGCTGCAGCGCGTGCAGAAGGTAAGCCTGTGCTGATCGACTTCACCGGCTTCGGCTGCGTGAACTGCCGCAAGATGGAAGCCGCCGTATGGACTGACCCCACGGTGGCCCAGCGGCTGACGAAGGACTTCGTGCTCATCTCGCTCTACGTGGACGACAAGACAGCGCTGCCGGAGCCGCTGGAGGTCGCCGATGCCCAAGGCGAGCCGAAAACGCTGCGCACCGTGGGGGCCAAGTGGAGCTACCTGCAGAGCTCGAAGTTTGGTGCCAACGCGCAGCCCTTCTACGTGATCCTCGACCCTGCCACGGGCAAGCCGCTGGCAGGTAGCCGTGCCTACGACGAGGACATCAAGGCCTACGTGGACTTCCTCAACCAGGGTCTTGGCGAGTACAGAACGCGCTGAGAATACAAAAATATATTAAAAAACGAGGCTGCCGCTTGTAGTCTCGTTTTTTATTTGTATTTTTGCTGACGAATTGGAACAAAACAACTTATCTACTTAATAAAACAACAATCGAAAATGAAAGACTTAAAGATGTACATCAACGGCCAGTTCTGCGAGAGCTCAAACGGCAAATGGATCGACGTGTTGAACCCTTCGACGGAGGAAGTCATCTCCCGTCAGCCTGAGGGCACGGTGGAGGACGTGAACCGCGCCCTCGACGCAGCCCGCGCTGCGCAGAAGGCGTGGGCCAAGACTCCCGCCATCGAGCGTGCCCAGTATCTGCTGAAGATGGCCGCAGGCATCAAGGCCCGTGAAAATGAGTTTACAGAGATTATCATGCGCGAGCAGGGCAAGACCCGCACCTGGGCCTCGATTGAGGTGGGGGCCACCATCTCGTACTTCGAGTATATGGCCTCCTTCGCCCGCCACATCGAGGGCGAGATTATCCCCAGCGACCGCCCCAACGAGACTATCCTGCTGACGAAGAAGCCCATCGGCGTGGTGGCAGGCATCCTGCCGTGGAACTTCCCGTTCTTCCTCATCGCCCGCAAGGCCGGTGCTGCACTGATAGCAGGCTGCACCATCGTCATCAAGCCCTCGCAGATTACCCCGGAGAACTGCACGGAGTTTGCCAAGATTGTCGACGAGATAGGACTGCCCGCCGGCGTGATCAACATCGTGACGGGGCGCGGCTCGGTGATTGGCAACGAGATGGCCGGCTCGCCAAAGATCGACATTGTATCGGTGACGGGCAGCGTGGGTGCCGGCGAGAGCATCATGAAGGCTGCTGCCAACAACATCACCAAGGTGAGCCTGGAACTGGGCGGCAAGGCTCCGGCCATCGTCTGCAAGGATGCCGACCTGGAGCGAGCCGCGCAGTGGATTGTCGACTCGCGTATCGGCAACAACGGCCAGATATGCAACAACGCCGAGCGCGTCTACGTGCAGAAGGAGGTGAAGGAGGAGTTCACCAAGATCCTCGTCGAGAAGATGGCTGCCGTGAAGGTGGGCGACCCCTGCGTGGACACGACGGTCGACATGGGCCCGCTGGTGGAGGCCCGCGCCCTGGAGAGCGTCAGCGAGAAAGTGGAGCGCGCCATCAAGCAGGGTGCCAAGCTGCTCTGCGGCGGCCACCGCGTGGGCGAGAAGGGCTACTTCTATGCTGCCACCGTGCTCGACAACTGCACGCAGCAGATGGACATCATCCACGAGGAGACCTTCGGCCCGGTGATCCCGCTGGTGGAGTTCGACACCATCGACCAGGCCATCGAGTGGGCCAACGACTGTGAGTACGGCCTGGCCTCGAGCATCTTCACCAAGGACCTGAACATCGCCACCAAGGCCTGCCGCGAGCTGGAGTTCGGCGAGACCTACATCAACCGCGAGCACTTCGAGGCCATCCAGGGCTTCCATGCCGGCGTGAAGAAGAGCGGCATCGGC
>CAMHUC010000057.1 GCA_946188155.1 uncultured bacterium
ATGCCGGCCAGCGCCTGAATATGGTCAGAAGTACACAGCAGAGCATGGGTAAATACTATTCCGCCACGGTCAGTTGCCTGGAGAACATCGAGAGCATCAAGGCCGCTGGCGCCGAGGAAGGGTTCTTCCAATACTGGAGCGGGCTGTGGACCAGAATGTTCAACAAGCAGCGCGAGATGCGCATCCAGCAGAGCGAGATGAGCCTGCTGCCGACGCTGACGTCGAACCTGCTGACGATGGCCGTCCTGTTGGTGGGAGCGTGGTATATCCTGCAAGGCGACCTCTCCGTCGGTATGCTCATGGCCTTCCAAGGCTTTATGACAGCCTTCATGGCTCCCGTGGAGAAGGTTGTGAATGCCGGCCAGCAGTTGCTGGAGATGCGCTCCCAGATAGAGCGCGTGGATGACGTCATGAGGTATCCCGAAGACCGGCGTACCGACAGTGAGCATTCGGAGGCGGGCAAGCTGCTGGGCGAGCTGGAGCTGCGCGACGTCACCTTCGGTTACAACCGGACGAGGCCCCCCCTGATCGACCATTTCAACCTGCACCTCCGGGCTGGCGAGTCGGTGGCCTTCGTGGGCAGCAGCGGCTGTGGCAAGTCGACCCTGGCCAAGCTGATATCCGGGCTCTACAAGCCCTGGAGTGGCGAGATACTCTTCGACGGGCGTCCCATCGAGAGCATCTCCAGCGATGAGCTGACCAACTCCATCGCCGTCGTCGACCAGAACATTGTGCTCTTCGACGACACGCTGTCGCAGAACATCCGCATGTGGGACCAGAGCATCGAGGATTTCGCCATCCTCATGGCCTGCAGCGACGCCCAGGTACACAACGACATCATGAGCCGTCCCGAGGGCTTGGCTACCAAGGTGGTGCGGGGCGGAAAGAACTTCAGCGGAGGCCAGTGCCAGCGCTTCGAGATAGCCACGGCCCTGGCCCGCGAGCCCATGATCCTGATCATGGACGAGGCCACCTCGGCATTAGACCCTACCACGGAAGACTTGGTGATGAAGCACATCCGCGAGATGGGTATCACGCAAATCGTGGTGGCACACCGTCTGTCGACCATCCGCGACTGCGACCAGATCATCGTCATGGATGCCGGGCACGTGGTCCAGCACGGCACCCACGAACAACTGATGCAGCAGGACGGCCTGTACCGACAGCTCATGGAAAACGGATAAGGAAGAAGAAGAAACAGAAGATGAGCATATTTTCCAGTCAGATAGATAAGCGCAGGAAGCTGGATGCCTCGACCCTCTCGCGTGAGCTCAAGGAAGGCGCGACACGCATGGGGCTACACTATGGCGGTGCTATTCCCCAGACCGACAACCTGGCCATCCGCCAGGTGCTGGAAGCGTTGAAGATTGTCGACTACGAACTGGAGTCCGACGATGTGTTGCCCCTGGAGCAGCAGTTGCACAACATCCTCCAGGCGCATGGCATCATGACGCGCCAGTTGAGGCTCACCGACGGCTGGTGGCGAGAGGCCTCCGGGCCGATGCTGGGCCGTACGCGGAGCGGTAGGCTGGTGGCACTGCTGCCCAAGTGGACAGGCCGCAGCTATCGCTTCACCGACGAGGACGGCACTCCACGGGAGGTGTCGCGGCGGCAGATGAAGGAGGTGCTGATGCCAGAGGCCTACAGCTTCACCAAAGCCCTGCCCCAGACCCGAATGACCAAGCGCCAGCTCATCGCCTTCATCTGGGCGTCGGCCAGCACCCACAGTCTGGTTCACATGGGACTGGCCGCACTGATCGTCGTGCTCCTGGGCATGTTCGTGCCTATGGCCAACAAGATGGTGTTCGAAACGGTGATACCTGTCGGTATTGCTGCCGACCTGGCTCCCATCGCCGGACTGCTGGTGGGAGCGGCCGTGGTCATCATGCTGACCACCTACATCCGCAATCTCTATATCGTCCGCGTAGAGAACATCGTGGAGATGAACCTGCACAACGCCGTCATGGCACGACTCTTCCTGCTGTCCCCGAAATTCTTCCACACCCACAGCAGCGGTACACTGACCTCCAAGCTGAACAACCTCAGCAACCTGTGCCAGCAAATCAATGATACGCTCGTAGGCGCGCTGTTGAACAGCATGCTCTCTGTTGTCTTTTTCATCCAGGTGGGCATCTACGGCGGACCGCTCCTGATACCCGCAATGGCACTGTTTGCCCTGCAGGCGCTGATACTGGTGCTCTACTTCCGCAAGGCCACCCATGTACAGCAGCTCTACATCGGCAAGAACGATGCCCTCAGCGGGATGGAGTGCAACCTGTTTGCAGGCATTCAGAAGGTCAAGCTCACTGGTTCTGAGACACGCGCCTTCACCCAGTGGCTCAACCGGTATACCCATACTGCCAGGATCATCTACAACCCACGGCTTGCCACACGCCTGTATCCCTCGCTGCTGGCTCTGATGAACGTAGGCACTCTGCTCGTCATCTACCTGTTTGCCCTGCACGCCTCCATCAAGACCAGCGACTTCATTGCCTTCACCTCTGCCTTTGGCATGCTGACAGCAGCACTCACCGGGCTCACAGAACAAATCCCCGAGATGACCAAGATAGAACCGAGGCTGGAGAGCATCATGCCCATTGTCGAGGCCGTGCCCGAGGTGTCAGGCACACAGACCCCGATTAAAGCCTTGTCGGGCAGCATTGAAGTCAACCACCTGTTGTTCCGCTATCAGGACGACATGCCGCTGGTCATCGACGACCTCTCGCTCAGCATCAAGGCAGGCGAATACGTGGGCATCGTGGGCACCTCCGGCTGTGGCAAGTCCACCCTGCTGCGCCTGTTGCTGGGCTTTGAGAAGCCCCAGCGCGGCAATATATACTACGACCACTACGACTTGGAGAAGGTCGACAAGAAACAACTCCGCCAACGGATAGGGACATGCCTACAGAACGGCAGCCTCTTCACGGGCGACATCTTCCACAACATCACCATCACCGCCCCTTGGTCCACCCACGACGATGTCTGGGAGGCACTGCGAATGGCGTGTATGTACGACGAGGTGAAAGCCCTGCCTATGGGCCTGCACACCGTCATCAGCGAGGGTGGCGGCGGATTCTCCGGCGGCCAGAAGCAGCGCCTGCTCATAGCCCGTGCCCTGATAGGGCACCCCAACATCCTCTTCTTCGACGAGGCCACCTCGGCGCTCGACAACATCAGTCAGAGGCGGGTGAGCGAGAACCTCGACAGGCTGCACTGCACACGTGTGGTCATTGCCCATCGGCTGAGCACTATCCGCCACTGTGACCGCATCATCGTGCTCAACAAGGGAAAGATAGCAGAGGAGGGCACCTTCGAGCAGCTGATGGCACGCAAGGGATTATTCTACGAAATGAGTCTGCGACAACTTTAAAGTGTAAGCGTAATAGTACAAAACTATGAACAAGATATGGATATTATCAAGCGTACTACTGCTGACAGCCTGCCAGCAACAGGGCAAGTCTGGTGATACTTCCGAAATCAAGGATACTACCGTCACCGCCGCAAGCCAGGATTCGGACACGACGGCTATCGGCAGACCGGCCGACAGCACGGCCCTGCCATCCGTCTTCCAGACTATGGGCAAGGTGGTGGCTGTACGCTATGCCGACGTGAAGTTTGAGACCGTGCTGCCAGTGGTGCGCGTCATGGTACGCAACGGTGACCGAGTGCGCCGGGGGCAGCTGCTGGCCGAGCAGGATGCGCGGAAACAGGCGAATGCCATAGAGCAGCATCAGCGCGAGATAGAGCAAGCCCGCCTCCAGATGCAGGAAGTGATCATCTCACAGGGATACGACCCCGAGCAGATGGACCGCGTGCCCCAGCGTGTGCGACATATTGCCGAGGTCAAGAGTGGTCTGCTGATTGCTCAGAACAAGCTGGCGGCAGCGCGCAACGAGTTGAATACCACCCGCGTGACGGCTCCCTTCGACGGCATCGTGGCTAATGTCACGGCACATGCCGGCCAGTTGGCCCAGACAGGGGATGTGGTGTGTCGCGTCATCTCGCCGCAGCAGATGGAGGTGGAGTTTCGGGTGATGGAGAGCGACCTTGGCCGCTTCCCCATAGGCACAGACATCAGCGTGGTGCCCGTAGCCGACGAGCATGCCCTTTATGACGCCAAGGTGACGGAGATCAATCCCGTGGTCGATGAGCAAGGCACCGTCATGCTCAGAGCCCGTGTGGCTACGCCCAACAGCCTTTTCGACGGCATGCACGTGTCTGTAAACCTAAAAACACCCCAGCCATGAGACACTTCGCCATCGCTCTGATGCTCTGCGGCATCCTCACAGGTATGGCCCAGACTACGGTTCGCCTCGACCTGGAGCGCACCGTCGAGCTGGCCACCGACAGCAGCCTCACCGCCGACCGCTATCGCAGCGTGTTCCACGAGGCACGCTACGCCTGGCTCTCATGGATGGCTGGTCGCAAACTGCAACTGGAGCTGAGCACCACCCCGCTGAACTTCGAGCAACTCATGACCCAGCGCTATGTCAGCGACACCGACAACGACGAGTATCGCCAGCAGAAACGACTGCTGTCAAGCGCCAGCGTGCAGGCCCAGCAGGTGATGGAGCCGTGGGGCGGCTCTTTCTATGCCTCGACGGGACTGGCCTACCTCGGCAACTACGGTGACTTTACCCAGCACCAGTTTGCCGTCACGCCCGTCCGTGTGGGCTATCGACAGGAACTGCTGGGATACAATCCCTACCGCTGGAACCGCCAGACCGAACCCATGCGACTCACGGTGGCACAGCAGCAGATGAACTATTCGGTGGAGCAGACGGCTGCTGAGGCTGTCAAGCGATTCTTTCTACTGGCTGTGACGCAAGAGCAGCTGAAGATGGCGCAGGAGCAGATACAGTCGTGCGACACCATCCTCGCCATCGGCAACCGCCGTTTCCGCATTGCGTCTATCTCAAAGGCTGAACTCGACATCCTGACACTGCAACGCTCGCTTGCCGCCACCACCCTGAAGAGCGCCCAACTGAGCCATCAGCAGGCAGTGAGAAGTCTGGCCGTCTGGCTGGGTATGGACGAGCAAACCCGCCTGGAACTGATGATTCCCTCTGTATTGCCCAGTCTGGAGGTGACTGCCAGCGATGCCATAGCCCATGCCTCACGCAACAATCCCAACTATCTGTCCATGCAACTCAAAGAGCTGGAAGCCCGACGCGACGCTGAACAGCTGAAGCGCAAGAAGGGACTCAACGCCAGCATCGATGCCTCGATAGGTCTCAACCAGGTGGCTGAACGCTTCGGTCATGCCTTTCGAAGTCCACTGGTGCAGAATCAGGTGATGGTAAGCCTCACCGTGCCTATCGTCGATCATGGAAAAAAGCGCAATGCCTGGCTCGCGGCACAGAGTAAGGCTGAGACGGCTGCGCACCAGCGTGAGGAGCAGCGACGCGACACCGAACTGGATGTCATGCAGACCGTGGCAGAGGTTGACCAGCGGCAGTCGATGGTCGCCGATGCCCACCGCTCACTGCAGATTGCCGAGGATGCCTATACCGCCATGCTGCAACGTTTCATCAGAGGTCAGGCCAACGTCAACGACCTGTCGCTGGCACAGCAGTACTGGCAGACGGCGCGAGTCGATCAGGTCAAGGCATTGCAGGATTTCTGGAACAGCTATTTCCATCTGCGCCTGCTCACGCTCTACGACTATCTCAAGCGGGAGCCTATACGCCACTGACGCGACAGTTTGGGGGCGATTTCGGCTGTTTGTCGTAAATGCATTTCATTGTCGCATATAGTCCCGAAAAAAAAACAGCAAAAAAGTTTGTTTATTCGGAATATTTTCGTATCTTTGCCCTCACAAAACCATAGAGCAATTAACAATAAGTCAAACAATTAAAAAATTTGTAAGATTATGAAGCAGAATGAAGAGAACAGCCAGAAGGCTCAGGAACTCACACAGGAAGAGTTGGAGAATGTGAACGGTGGCCGTGGTCCCAAAAGAAAGAGGTTTGAGGATTGACACATGAGGGACGGTTCTTTTTGTGGGGACAGGTACCTGTCCACGGCTATTTGCAATCGTCGATCATGGAAAAAAGCGCAATGCCTGGCTCGCGGCACAGAGCAAGGCCGAGACGGCTGCGCACCAGCGTGAGGAGCAGCGACGCGACACCGAACTGGATGTCATGCAGACCGTGGCAGAGGTTGACCAGCGGCAGTCGATGGTCGCCGATGCCCACCGCTCACTGCAGATTGCCGAGGATGCCTATACCGCCATGCTGCAACGTTTCATCAGAGGTCAGGCCAACGTCAACGACCTGTCGCTGGCACAGCAGTACTGGCAGACGGCGCGAGTCGATCAGGTCAAGGCATTGCAGGATTTCTGGAACAGCTATTTCCATCTGCGCCTGCTCACACTCTACGACTATCTCAAGCGGGAGCCTATACGCCACTGACAGATTGCTTCTGCTAACTTTGCCGCCAACCATGGGTACGCAAGTGTCTCACTTGCGCCTGACGCAGGCAATATGTCTGCGTACCCAAGTAAAGCAGTGAAATAACCGTTATGGAAAAGCAAAAAAGCCCCGCAGTGTGAGTGCGAGGCTTTTTGCTTAAACAGGGGACTTACTCGCCCTTGATGGCTGCTACGCCGGGCAGCACCTTGCCCTCGATGGCCTCGAGCAGTGCGCCGCCGCCAGTGGAGATGTAGCTCACCTTGTCGGCCAGGCCGAACTTGTTGACGCAAGCCACGGAGTCGCCACCGCCGATCAGCGAGAAGGCTCCCTCGGCAGTAGCCTCGGCAATAGCCTCACCGATGGCACGGCTGCCGGCTGTGAAGTCGTCGCACTCGAACACGCCTGCGGGGCCGTTCCAGAGGATGGTCTTGGCACCCTTGATGGCCTTGCGGAAGTCGTCCTGAGAGGCAGGGCCGGCATCCACGCCCTCGAAGCCTGCGGGCACCTTGTTGGCGGGGCAGGTGATGATCTCGGAGCCGGGCTTCACGGTCATTGTAGAGAAGTCGAGGCCGTTGGTGGCTGTGCAGTCTGAGCCGAGCACCAGCTCCACGCCGTTCTTCTTGGCCAGCTCCTCCACGCCGAGGGCCACGTCGAGCTTGTCGAGCTCAACGATCGAGTTGCCGATCTCGCCGTTGTGAGCCTTGGCGAAGGTGTAGGTCATGCCGCCGCAGAGGATGAGCTTGTCCACCTTGCCCAGCAGGTTCTCGATGATACCGATCTTCGAGCTGACCTTCGAGCCGCCCATGATGGCCACGAAGGGGCGCTTGATGTTGCTCAGCACGTTGTCTACTGCCTGTACCTCCTTCTCCATCAGCAGGCCGAGCATCTTCGAGTCGGCATCGAAGTAGTCGGCGATGACGGCCGTTGAGGCGTGCTTGCGGTGAGCGGTGCCGAAGGCGTCCATCACGTAGCAGTCGGCATAAGAAGCGAGCGTCTTGGCGAACTCCTTCTGGCTCTGCTTCATGGCCTTCTTGGCCTCGTCGTATTCGGGAGTACCCTTCTCCACGCCCACGGGCTTGCCTTCCTCCTCGGGATAGTAGCGCAGGTTCTCAAGCAGCAGAGCCTCGCCCATCTTCAGGGCCTTGGCAGCGTCGGCAGCCTTGGCGCAGTCGGGAGCGAAGCTGACGGGCACGCCGAGGGCCTTCTCCACGGCCTCGCGGATCTGGCCCAGCGAGAGCTTCGGGTTCACCTTGCCCTTGGGCTTGCCCATGTGGCTCATGATGATGGTGGCACCGCCGTCGGCCAGGATCTTCTTCAGGGTGGGCAGGGCACCGCGGATGCGGGTGTCGTCAGTAATGTTACCATTCTCGTCGAGGGGTACGTTGAAGTCTACACGTACGATTGCCTTCTTACCGGCAAAGTTGAATTCGTTGATTGTCATAATCGTTATTGCTAAATTGTTTGTTGAACTTTAAAAAACTGACCACAAAGGTAGTATAATTTATCGGAAAAGGAGCAGGTGGGGAGTGGAATTTATATTTTTTTTGCGTTATTACTCACATCTGTAACTATTCAGCGATTCGGTCATCGATGGTCGCTTCGCTCAAAATTATAAGAAAATTGAATCAGAAAATTATAAGAAAGCGGTGAGCACCAGCTTTCAACTGCTGAAGTACTATTCTGTTCTTATAATTTTTTTAATAATTTTCTTATAATTTTGAGCGAAGCGACCCCAAAAAAGTTTTTAGCTGAATAGTTACTCACATCTGTAACTATTCAGCGATTCGGTCATCGATGGTCGCTTCGCTCAAAATTATAAGAAAATTGGATCAGAAAATTATAATAAGTAACCCTGTAATTGCCCGTTTTGCCGGGGAGCGTAAGGACACCGGTGGTGAACAGAATAGTTACACGCAGGGCCCTCAGCCGAAGAGGGCGCGCAGGGCTTCCTCTACCTTGCGGACGGGGTGGAGCGCGATGCGGTACTTCTTGTGGTCGAAGCCCGACAGGTTGTACTTGGGGATGATGATGTCGGTGAATCCCAGTTTCTCGGCCTCTGCGATGCGCTGCTCGATGCGGTTGACGGGCCGCACCTCGCCCGAGAGTCCCACCTCGCCGCACATGCACCAGCCGGCCTCTATGGGTGTGTCCACATTCGAGGAGAGCACGGCGGCAATGATGGAGAGGTCCATGGCCATGTCGGTGACGCGCAGCCCTCCGGCGATGTTGAGGAACACGTCCTTCTGCATCAGCTTGAAGCCCACGCGCTTCTCCAGCACGGCGAGCAGCATGTTCAGGCGCCGCTGGTCGAAGCCGGTGGCCGAGCGCTGGGGCGTGCCGTAGGCGGCCGAGGAGACAAGAGCCTGGGTCTCGACGAGGAAGGGCCGCACGCCCTCGATGGCAGCAGAGATGGCCACGCCCGAGAGTCCCTCATGGTCCTGGGTGAGGAGCAGCTCTGAGGGATTGCTGACCTGTCGGAGCCCCGACTGCTGCATCTCGTAGATGCCCAGCTCGGAGGTGGAGCCGAAGCGGTTCTTGATGGAGCGCAGGATGCGGTACATGTAGTGCTGGTCGCCCTCGAACTGTATGACGGTGTCGACGATATGCTCCAGGATTTTCGGGCCTGCCAGCGTTCCCTCCTTGGTGATATGTCCTATCAGTATGACGGGCACGCCCGATGACTTGGCGAAGCGGAGTAGGGCAGAGGCACACTCGCGCACCTGGGCGATGGAGCCTGCTGAGGACTCCACATCCTCGGTCATGATGGTCTGGATGGAGTCGATGACCACCAGTTCGGGTGCCTCCGTCTTGATGTGCTCGAAGATGGCCTCAAGGGAGTTCTCGCAGAGAATGAGGAAGTTGTCGGCTTCAGTGTCGGGAGTGCGGGTGTCCTCGTTCTTCGAAACAGCCGCGCCCCCCCTCAGAATACGGTTGGCCCGCATCTTCAGCTGGTGGGCACTCTCCTCGCCGCTGACGTAGAGAATCTTCTTCTCCGGCAGGTGGAGCATCGTCTGCAGGGAGAGCGTCGACTTGCCGATGCCCGGCTCGCCGCCCAGGAGGACGATGCTGCCCGGCACGAGGCCGCCGCCGAGCACGCGGTTCAGCTCCTCGTCGTGCATGTCGATGCGCGGGTCGTCGTGGTTGGAGATGTCCTTCAGGCGTAGCACGCGGCCCGCCTTTCCTGCCGCAGAAGAGATGCCACCAGTATGGGGCGCGCCGCCTCTGGCCACAGCCGCCCTGACTGGCGAGGCTGCTACGCGTATTTCCTTGAACGTGTTCCACTGCCCGCAGGCGGGGCACTTGCCTATCCACTTGGGCGACTCCTGCCCGCAGTTGGAGCATACGTATGCTGTCTTGTCTTTTGCCATAATCGATGGCAAAGGTACATAAAAAGAATGAAGTATGAAGAATGGAGAATGAAGAATTTGCTGCCGCCACACTTAAAAATAGTTAAATGCGAGGGAGGGCGGTAGCAAATTCTTTACTCTTCACTCTTCACTCTTCACTTTTCTTCGTACCTTTGCAGCGTTTATGAAGAGAATAGTGATAGGAATCGTAGCCGCACTGGTGTTGTTCGGCTGCGGACAATCATACGAAGAGACGAAACGCATCACGCGGGTCCAGCGCCTGAAGGAGATGCGGCGTGACTCGGCGGCACTGAAGGTGGCCGTGCTGCCCACCCTCGACTGCCTGCCCGTGTTTCTGGCCAAGGACCACCAGCTGTTCGATTCGGCCGTGGACATACGCCTGAAGCGCTTTACGGCACAGATGGACATCGACACGGCACTCACCAACCGCCGGGTGGAGATAGGCGTTACCGACGTGGTGAGGGCGGAGCGGCTGAAGAAGCTGGGCGACTCGCTGAGCTACCTAACGGCCACCAATGCCTACTGGCAGCTGGTGACCAACCGTGGGGCGCGTATCACCGACCTGAAACACCTGGACGACAAGATGCTGGCCATGACGCGCTATTCGGCTACCGACCTGCTGGGCGACCTGGCCGTAGACTCTGCGAAGCTGAAGCCGGAGCGCGTGTTCCGCATACAGATCAATGACGTCAATGTGCGCCTGAAGATGCTGGAGAACAACGAGATGGATGCCCTGCTGCTCACGGAGCCCCAGGCAGCGGCGGCGCGGCAGCTGAAGCACAAGGTGATACTCGACAGCCGGAAGCAGGACATCAGGATGGGGGCTTTCGTGGTGCAGGGTAAGGGCATGGACGACCAGGCGCGCCAGCGGCAGCTGAAGGCTTTCTGCGACGGCTATAATCGGGCCTGCGACTCGCTGAACCGCAACGGCCTGGGGCAGTACAAGGCCCTGATCGTGAAATATTGCGGTGCCAAGGAACAGGCTGTCGATGCGCTGCCCAAGGACCTGAAGTTCCCACGCATGGCTCAACCGCGCAAGCAGGATATCGAGCGGGCAAGGAAGTGGCTGAGGTAGTTGTTTGGTTTATAGTTTAGGGTTTATAGTTTAGGGTTTATAGTTTAGGGTTTATAGTTTATAGTTTAGGGTTTATAGTTTAGGGTTTATAGTTTATAGTTTAGGGTTTATAGTTTAGGGATGACGGAAAACAAGGCATTGGAACAGGTGCTCCTGAAGCTGGAGCAGCGAAACCTCAGTGAAGCACTCGTAGCGATGGATGTATACCTCGCAGGCCGTCCGCGTCAGAACGACGGGCATCTTGTGGAGGCTGTCAGGGCTGACTTCCAGCTGATGACAGACTACTGGAAGCGCGGCTACAAAGACCCGCAGCTGGGGGCGCTCTACGACAATCTGCTCCGCAGGATGTACGTCATCTATGCCAATGCGGCCACAGGCTACGCTGTTGGCAACTCGTCGTACCTCTCGTCTGTCTATATGCGCCTGACGCTGACTGCCCGCGACTGGTCCGTGCAGTCACTGCGCGAGGCCTTGGAGGCACATGTGTCGGAAATGGCCATGCTCGAGCTGGAGCCGGAGCACAAGCGGAAGGAGCAGCGCAAGGAGCTGCTGCGCCGCCATCACCAGCTGATGAGCGAGTGGTTCGACAATGTGTGGCTTTCAACGATATGGTCCGACGGACAGGCCTCGGCCATGGAGGAGCTGCTGCTCTCGCCAACCATCGAGAGCCGCGACCTGCAGCTGTTGGTGAGCGGCATGACGCTGGCCTGTCTCAATCGCTACGACTCGGCAAAATTCCGTACGCTGCTGCACGTCTACAGGCAGTCTGCCGATGAGGCTGTCAGGCAGCGAGCCCTCGTGGGGTGGGCACTGTCGCTCAACGGTGTCATCCCCATGCAGCTGTTCAGGGATGACATGCGTGAGGTGGAGACGGTGCTCGAGGACCCTGCCGTGTGCGAGGAGCTGGTGCAGCTGCAGCAGCAGATCGTGTTCTGCATCAATGCCGAGAAGGACAACCAGACGATACAGCAGGAGATTATGCCCAGTCTGCTCAAGAACAGCAACTTCCGCGTGACGCGCAACGGTATCGAGGAGATTGAGGAGGACACCCTGGAGGACATCCTCCATCCCGATGCCGAAGACCGGAGGATAGAACAGATGGAGGAGAGCTTCCAGAAGATGCAGCAGATGCAGAAGCAGGGCTCCGACATCTATTTCGGGGGATTCTCGCAGATGAAGCGGTTTCCCTTCTTCGACGAGATCTGCAACTGGTTCGTGCCCTTCTATATCGACCATCCCGGCATCAGCAGCATCGCAGAGCGGTTCAGCGGCAACCGCTTCCTGCAGGGGCTGATGAACGTGGGGCCCTTCTGCAGCAGCGACAAGTACTCCTTCCTGCTGGCTTTCGGCCAGGTGATGGACCGCATCCCCCAGAATCTGCGTGAGATGATGGAGCGCGGTGAGGCTTCCTTCACTGAAGTGCTGAAGGAAGAGAGTCGCAGTGCTGCCTTCATCCGGCGCACCTATCTGCAGGACATCTACCGGTTCTACCGCATCCATCCCCGTAGGAGCGAGTTCTGCAATCCCTTTGACGCTACGGGCGAAGGCTATTCCTGGCTGTTCTTCTCATCGCCCGTGCTCTCGATGACCCATCTGGAGCCCAGCTTCACGGATATGGCCGTGTTCCTGGTCAAGCGTAAGCTGTGGAAACAGGCAGGAGCGGTGCTGGAAAACATCGGCGCGGCGCGGCGCGACTTCCGCTTCTACGTGACGGCCGGCTATCTGGCACAGAACAACCTCTGCGCGTTCTCGGAGAATGAGGACTGTCAGCAGTGCGCACTTCACTTCTACCAGCAGGCCCTACAGCTGAAGCCCGACAATGAGCGGGCCCTGCTGGGCTATGCCCGCGGACTCTTCGGACAGGAGAGGTATGAGGAGTCGCTCGAGGCCTACGAGCGGCTGCTGGCCATGCAGCCCGAGAAGCGCAATTATCTGTTGAACCGTGCCGTCTGCCTGTCGAAGCTGGGGCGCAACGGTGAAGCCCTCAAGGACCTGTATCGCCTGAACTATGAGACCCCCGACGACCAGAACGTGAACCGCGTGCTGGCCTGGGCGCTGACCTGCAATGAGAAGTATGAGCAGGCCGAGAAGATCTATGGGCAGCTGATGGCCAGTCAGCCGCAGCCCAACGACCTGCTGAACTATGGCTACTGCCTGTGGCTGGATGGGCACGTGGACGATGCTGCCGACTGTTTCCACCGCTATCTGAAGGATACCGACGGCAAGCCGCTCGACATCATCGACACGGAGCGCGACCTGCTGTTGGAGAAGGGCATCACTGAGGCAGAGATGCAGCTGATGCTCTATATTCTCTGAATCGGCACTTTATCTTTTCCACAAGCCACGTGGCTCCTAACGGGAGGCCCACGCCGGCGATGGTGTAGAGCACCCAGAAGAGATCCTCCTGTGAGTGCTCGTGTATCACCATGTGGCAGCCTATCTGTCGCGGGTCGAGGCCATAGTACCAGATCTTCAGCAGGCTGACCGTCTTGTAGGCCACGATATGGAAGATGAAGATGTTAAGGGTATGGTCGCCCGTGTAGACGAGGAAGCGCTTCAGGCGGCTCTCCCGGGAGTCAATCCATCGGCTGACGTTATAGGTCATCAGGAATCCGAGCAGGGCCGGCAGCGGCAGCGAGAGAAACTGCGTGAAGTTGGAGCGCCAGTTCATGTTGGCCGTCAGGTAGTAGGAGAACAGGTAGACGATGGCGGCGAAGAGCAGCGTAGTCCACACGGAGGCGTAGTGGCGTGACATCAGCCGTTGGTACTTGTCGACAAACTGTCGGAAAATGAAGCCGCAGCCGAAGAAGAAGCATCCCATCATGTCGCGGTAGCCGCCTTGCACGATGGTCACTACCTTCAGCCCTTCGTAGGTCTTCCAGCCGCAGAGCAGGAGCAGAAGCAAGCAGATGAGGTAAGGGGTGGGGGATAGCCCGGGGTTTCCGGGTTTTCCGGATAATCCGGATATTCCGGATAATCCGGCATCTACGGCCTTATATATAATAAGGTATAGGATGCTGGCCACGAAGAGTCCCCTGAAGAACCAGAAGGCACCGCAGAGAAACTGGTCGTAGCCTCCCATGGCCGTGGTGATGTTCCACAGGTTCTGCTGAATCTGATGCCATGTGTAAGGATGGGTGACGCCTCCCATCTCGTTGCCGAATGTCTCGTTGAGTATGCCCAGGGAGAACATCCAGTTGTGGATGATGAGGAAGAACACAGACCATTTCCAGAAGGGCCAGTATAGCCCCCGGATGCGCTTCTTGACGAAGGTGGCCTCGTCGCTGAGGTATTTGCGCGAGAAGAAGTAGCCTGCCGTGATGAAGAAGAGCGGCATGTGGAACTCGAAGATGAACTTGCACAGCCATCCCGGAGCCTCGGCATGTGCTATCACCATGAGGATGATGGCT
Source organism: uncultured bacterium (assembly GCA_946188155.1). Taxonomy (GTDB): domain Bacteria; phylum Bacteroidota; class Bacteroidia; order Bacteroidales; family Bacteroidaceae; genus Prevotella. Next base: position 14,267 of record CAMHUC010000057.1, read on the forward strand.
ATGCCCTTGGCAATGGATATCGTCGTGTCCCTCCCCTGTGGCGGTAGCAAATTCTTCATTCTCCCCTGTGGCGGTAGCAAATTCTTCACTCTTCGCTCTTCACTCTTCACCCTTCGTTCTTCATTATATCAGTGGCTTGAACACCCCGCCCAGCCATCCGCAGAACTTCTGCCAGGGCGTGCGCATGCGCTTCCATTCCTCCTCAGTCAGGGGGATGCTCTTCAGCTTGTCGTGGTCGAACATATTGTCGAGTTCGCGGGTGGTCTCCGGGTCGATGATGAGGGCGTTCACCTCGTAGTCGAAGCGCAGGCTGCGGGAATCGAGGTTGGTGCTGCCCACGGTGCAGAAGCGTCCGTCCACCATCATAATCTTCGAGTGGTGGAAGCCCGGCTGATAGATCCACACCTTTGCCCCTCGCTTCATCAGCTTGTGGACGTTGCGGTAGACGATGTCGGGGAACATCGGTACGTCGAACTTGGCCGACACGATGATCTCGAGCTTCACGCCGCGGTCGGCGGCCCGCTTCAGGGCTTTCTTCACCGAGGGGATGAGGGTCAGGTAGGGGTTGACGAGCTTGATGGAGTCCTGGGCATGGTCGATGGCGTATGTATAGAACTGCCGCATGATCTTGGTTGACACCTTTGGCTCGCGGTTCAGGATGCCTATCGTCTTGTGGCCGGCAGGTGTGCCCCGATAGTACTTGGAATTGGACAAGTCCTCTTTGGCGAGTCGCTTCCAGAAGCGTGCGAAGATGGTCTGCAGGTCATTGACCGCAGGGCCTTCTATGCGGCAGTGCGTGTCGCGCCACTCGCCCACCTGCTCTGTGCCCACGATGTAGTAGTCGGCCACGTTCATGCCGCCGGTGTAGGCTATGCGGCCGTCGATGACCACAATCTTGCGGTGGTCGCGCGGCCAGATGTGGTTGATCCAGGGGAAGCGGATGGGGTCGAACTCCACAATCTTGATGCTGTCGGCCCGCAGTCTCTCAAGGTGCTCCCGCTTGAGCGGCTTGTTGTTGGAGTCGTTGCCGAAGCCGTCGAATATGGCCCTCACCTCGACACCCTCCTTGCGCTTCTGGCGCAGTATGTCGAAGAGCAGCGAGGCGATGGAGTCGTTGCGGAAGTTGAAGTACTCCAGGTGGACGCTCTTCTTGGCATGGCGGATGTCATTGAACATCAGTTCGAACTTCTCGCGGCCCGACTTGATGATTCTGACATCGTTCTGGTGGGTGAAGTTCACGCCCGCCTCGCTCATCCCTCTGAGGATGAGTGAGTCGCTCGTCTGTGCCGATGTGTTGAATAGTGAATAGTGAATGGTGAATAATACTGTCAGTGCTCCTCTTAATAATCTGTTGTGTCTAATTGCTTTCATTCCTTTTTTTATCCCTAATCACTATTTACTTATCTCTTTTCATTACTATATTATCTCCTGTGCTTGAGCCTGTACTCCAGTGGCGTCATGCCGAATTTCTCCTTGAAGATGCTGATGTAGTTCTCGGCGGTGAGGAAGCCCACGTTGGTGGCCAGCTCACTCATGTTGATGTTCGTACGCTTGAGCAGGATGCAGGAGTGCTTCAGCCGCAGGTCGCGCACCAGCTCGGCGGGCGTCTTGCCTGTCAGCGTGCGTATGCGGTGGAAGAATGGCACTCGGCCCATGCCCATGGCGGTGGCCATCTCCTCGAGGCTGATTTGCCCGCGGCTCATGTTCTGCATCACGTACTGGTCGATGTTCTTCATCAGCTGCTGGTCCATGGCGTCGAGCATGGAGTAGTCGGTGAGCGGCGAGGCCTCCTCGTCGCTGTTCTCCGTGTTCATCAGGCCGCTCTCCACCGTTGCGGGTGTATTCTCGGCAGGCTGGAAGCCCTGCTTCTTCCTGATCTTGATGTCCACCATGTTGATGGGGTCGTCGGCAGCGTGCTCGTCTGTCGTGGCGAAGGCCTTGTCGGTGTCCGCGGCATAGCTCTCGGTGGCCGTGGTCATACTGGCGTTCTGGTTCTCCAGCATACGTGTCTCTGCTCCTTCGATGAGGTTGCTGTTCATCTCGATGTGGCCCAGTCCGAGCACCTTGTTGAAGCGCATGACGGCATCCTGCAGGTTGAAGGGCTTCGAGAGGTAGTCGTCGGCCGAGAGGGTGATGTTCTGTTTGCGCATGTCCTGGGGCGTGAGCACGCCCTCAGTCATGAGCACGAACTTCACCTTCTGCGTGACGGGTGTCGTCTTGAGCTGGTTGCAGAGGTCGCTGCCCGTCATTCCCTGCATCCGCTGCTTGCAGATGACCAGGTCGGGCTGCATCTCCTCGATGTCGGAGGCTGCCTTCATGATGTTGTCGTAGGCATGGAAGTTGTACACGTACTTCAGCCTTGAGGTGGCGAACTTGAGGAATTCCTCGTTGTCGTCGACCATCACCACCGAGAACTTCATCGTCGGTGCGTCGATGGTTGCTCTCGATGCGGAGCGCTCCGAGGTGAGCGTGTCGCCCAGCTCGGGCAGTTCTATCTCGCCCTTGCCGTTCAGCTCCAGGCGGTCGTGGACGGCGTTCTTGGCCTTCTCCTCGGGGTGCTCCAGGTTGGTCTGCATGTCGCTGACGCGGGTGATGACCTGTAGCATCTGTGAGTGGAGGGCGTTGAGCTGCTCGCGCTCCTCGAGCGTCTTCTCCTTCTCCGAGAGGTTGCCGATGATGGATGCCATGCGCGACATGGGTTGGCGCAGGTCGTCGCTGGCGGCCTTGATTTCCTCGCGCTGCTTGATGAGTTCCTCGATGATGGCGTTCTTGCGGTTGCGGATGGCCCTGATTTGCTTCAGACCGACGCGCCAGAAGTAGATGGCCACCACTGTGATGATGATGTAGGCCGCAATCATCCACCAGGAGAGCAGCCAGTGGCGCTGTACGCTGATGACGATGGCGCGCTCCTGCTTGCTGATGGCCCCTTCGGCGTTGATGGCCTTCACGTGCAGGGTATAGGTGCCGCTGCTCAGGTCGTGGAAGGTGACGCTATGGGTCAGCGCGTTACCGTTCTTCCAGTCGTCGTCGCGGCCTTCCATCCAGTACATGAACTGCAGGCGTTCGCTCTGGTTGTAGTTGCCTGCTCCGAACTTGACGGTGAAGGTGCTCTGGTTGTGGCCCAGGTCGATGCGCGGCGTCTCGTTGAGGGCCTGGGTGAGGATGACCCTGCCGTCGTATTCGTGTCCGATGACCACCTCCTCCTCGCCGATGAACAGCTGTGTGAGCATCACGCGGGGCAGGGCGTCGTTCTCTTCGGTGCTCTTCTGCAGCACCCAGTTCACGCCGAAGAGGCCGCCCAGCACCACGTTGCCGTCCTTGCGTGAGAGGATGGCTCCGGGGTTGAACTCATTGCTCTGCAGACCGTCGGCTGTGGTGTAGTTGTACAGGCCGTAGTTGTTCGACCCGTCCTCGTGGTTACGCTGTATGACCACGCGGCTCACGCCGCTGCTGGTGGTGATCCAGATGTTGTGGCTCTTGTCCTCTGCGATACCGCAGATGTTGTTGTTGCAGAGTCCCTGCTTCTCGGTGATGTAGTCCAGGTTGTCGGTGTCCAGGTTCAGGATGTTCAGTCCCTCGCGCGTACCTATCCAAATAAGTCCGCGCGAGTCCTGCATCACCTGTGTGATGTAGTGGTTGGTGAAGGTCTTGGTGTTGCTGCTGTTGCCCGTGAGCACTTTCTTCTCCGTGTTCGACAGGTTCAGGATGACCAGTCCCTCGGCCGTTCCGATGAACAGGTTGTTGGCCTTGCTGTCCTTGTTGTACGACAGGCAGGTGACGTTGTTCGTGTTCAGCTTTCCGTTCTCCAGCGTGTACGAGGAGAAGGAGTTCATCCTGGGGTTGTACACCTGCAGACCGCCGTTGGTGGCTATCCACAGGTTGCCGATCTTGTCGCAGCAGAGGTCGTTGACGTGGTCGTCGATGAGCGTCCGCATGCTGTCCTTGGCCAGTGAGTAGAAGGTCGACGTGCCATCCTTGATGCGGGTCAGTCCGTTGCGCTTCGAGCCCACCCACAGGCTACCGTCGCTGGTGAACTCCATGGCCGACACCTTCAGGCTGGTGAGCTGTCCGTCGTAGCCGATGACACCCTTGTCGCTTGTGCCGTACCACACGCGTCCGCTGTCGGCTTGTGCGATGGCTGTCACGTCGCCCAGCAGCTCTGAGCCGAAGCGGTAGATATAGTTGCCCGAATAGGCGATGCCCGACTTCTCCGTGCCCACCCATAGCAGGTCGGTGTCGTCGACGTAGACGCTCTGTATGCTGATGATGTCCTTCGACATCTGCCGGTCGTTGATGTTACGCGGGTGTACATTCTCTATCTCGTGGCTGTTCACGTCGTAGCGCAGCAGTCCCATCTGGTCGGAGCCGATCCAGATGTTGCCGCTACGGTCGCCGGCCATGCCGTTGATGTTGCGGTCCACGCCGATGCTTGTCAGGCCCAGGCTGTCGCCGATGGAGGTGTCCCACTGGTCGGCACTCTTGTTGTACTTGAAGAGCGTCCCTTGGCCGTAGAGCCAGATGTTGTCCATCTGGTCGGCAAACACCTTGAGCGACTTCGAGCGGCGCAGCTTGCGGTTGGCAATCTCGTAGGTGGCCCACACCTTGTGCTGCTGGTGCATCACGTCGCAGCACACCAGTCGGCCGTCGTCGTAGACGATGATGGCCCCGTCCTTGCACTCGCCGATGGAGCATACCGCTCCCTGCGGCACGCCGTGGGCATCGTCGGTATATCCGAACTCGTAGGTGCCCTGCTGCTGTGTGTTGAAGCACACCACGCCCTTGTTCGGGATGGCAGCCCACACGTTCTTGTGGCGGTCCACGTAGACGATGCTGGGAATCGTCTCGATGCCCATGCTGGCGAAGTACTGCTTCATGTCGCGCTCGAAAGTCTCGCTCTGCGGGTGGTAGATGCAGTAGCCTGCCGCCGTCTCCACGAGCAGGTTGCCGTCGAGTGTCTCCTGCACCGAGTTGATGTAGCTGTTGGGTAGCGACGAGCCGTCCTGCGAGTCGCTCTGGAAGTTCTTGAAGATGTAGCCGTCGAAGCGGTACAGTCCTGCCGGGGTGCCGAACCATACGTAGCCTCGCGAGTCCTTCATGATGCAGTTGATCTGGCTGCTCGTCAGGCCGTCGCGCGCGTCGAGGGTCTTAAACAGATAGTCGGCCACCACTGCCATCGGCAGTAGCAGCATCAGTGCGATGATTAGTCTCTTTATAGTCTTCATAAGGTCGTATTTCGTATCTAATAAATCTCAAATCTCAACTGTCAAATCTCACAAGCATAGTGGTCCACCACGCCCAGCAGGTGCTGCTCCTCGTCGGTGACGAGCACGGAGTGTACCTTATACCTGTTCATGATGCGCTGTATCTCCGTGATCTTCGTCTCTGGCCTGACGGTCTTGGGCGTGCGGGTCATGATGTCGCTCACGGTGCGGTCGAAGAACTCGGCCTGCCACTTCTCCATGGCGCGGCGGATGTCGCCGTCGGTAATCAGGCCCACGATGCGGCCTTCCACCTCGGCGATGCCCAGCCCCAGCTTGCCCTTGCTCACCAGTATGATGGCCTGGCCCAGGTGCATCTCGGGCGGCAGCACGGGCAGCTCGTCGCGGCGCATCACGTCCTGAGCCGTCGTCAGCAGCCGTTTGCCCAGTTCGCCGCCAGGGTGGAACTGTGCGAAGTCGCGTGGCTGGAATCCCCGTTTCTCCATCAGTGCGATGGCCAGTGCGTCGCCCATGGCCAGCTGTGCCATCGTCGAGCTGGTGGGTGCCAGGTTCATGGGGCATGCCTCCTTGCTGACGCTGACGTTCAGGTGGCAGGTGGCGTATTTTGCCAACAGCGACTCTGTGTTGCCGCTCATGCCGATGATGGGTATGTGCATGTGGAGCACCATGGGGATGAAGCGCAGCAGCTCGTCGGTCTGTCCGGAGTGGCTGATGGCCAGCACCACGTCGTCGGTAGTCATCACGCCCAGGTCGCCGTGGAACACGTCGAGCGGGTTGATGAAGAACGATGGCGTGCCCGTGGATGAGAGGGTGGCTGCAATCTTGGCCCCGATGTGTCCGCTCTTGCCCACGCCGGTGACGATGACCTTGCCCCGGCACTGGTACATCAGGCTGACGGCCTCGTCGAAGCTGCTGTCGAGCTGGGGTATCAGCCCCAGCACGGCTTCGGCCTCGTCCTTGAAGCATTGTATGGCGTATTCCCTGCTATTCATGATGATGCTGTTTTTGCCGGGTTTCCGGGTATTCCGGGCTTTCCGGGTATTCCGGGGTTTTTATTAGCGCTTGTATTAGCGCCTCGAGCTTGTCGAGTTCCAGCATGTTGGCAGCGTCGCTCAGCCCGCGGTCGGGGTCGGGGTGTACCTCGAAGAAGAAACCCGTGGCCCCGAAAGCCTTCGCGGCCAGAGCCATCTGAGGCACGAAGCGGCGGTCGCCGCCCGTCTTGCCGTCGCTGCCGCCGGGTCGCTGCACGCTGTGGGTGCAGTCCATGATGACCGTGGGCACCAATTCCAGCATGTCGGGGATGTTACGGAAGTCAACCACCAGGTTGTTGTAGCCCATCATATTGCCGCGCTCGGTGAGCCATATCTCCTGGGCGCCGGCCTCGCGGGCTTTTTCCACGGGGTAGCGCATGTCGCGGCCACTGAGGAACTGTGCCTTCTTGATGTTCACTGTGCGGCCCGTGCGTGCAGCAGCCACCAACAGGTCGGTCTGCCGGCAGAGGAAGGCGGGTATCTGCAGCACGTCGCACACCTCGGCCACCGGTGCTGCCTGCCAGGCCTCGTGGATGTCCGTCAGCAGTCGCAGGCCGTATTTCGCCTTCACGTCGGCCAGCATCTGCAGTCCGCGCTCCAGTCCCGGGCCTCGGAAGGAGTGGATGGAGGTGCGGTTGGCCTTGTCGAACGAGGCCTTGAAGATGATGTCGGTGCCCTCGTTGGCGTTGATTTCCACCAACTTGCGTGCCACGGTGTCGAGCAGTTCTGCCGACTCTATCACGCAGGGACCAGCTATGATGGTTGTTTCCTTATTCATATTTTGCCCGCAAATATAAGCATTTTCTCTTTAACCGCCAAATTTATTCGTAGAAATCTTAACTCTTGATTCTTAACTCTTAACTCTTAATTCTGTATCAAGTGTACGTCGCGCTGCGGGAACGGTATCTCGATGCCGTTCTGGTTGAGCGTCTCGTAGACGCACTTGAGCACGTCGCTCACCACGTATGACTGCTTCGGCGCATCGGCCCACACGAAGAGCTTGAAGTTGATGCTCGAGTCGGCCATCTCCGAGACGACGCTCTTGATGCGCTTCGAGTGGTCGATCCACTGGTGGTGCAGGCTGTTGACGGCCGTCTCCACCAGCTCCGTCACCTGCTTCAGGTTCGACCCGTAGGCCACGCCGAAGGGCACCACCGCCAGCACGTAGCCGTGGTTGCGCGTCAGGTTCTTGTAGTTCTTGGCGAAGAGCTGTGCGTTCTGGAAGGTGATGGTCTCGCCGTAGAGCGACTCCACGATGGTCGATGTGTAGTTGATGCTCTTCACGCGGCCCATGGTGCCGTCCACCTGTATCCAGTCGCCCACCTTGATGCGGCCCGTCATCAGCGAGGCGCCGTAGTAGATGTTCTCGATGATGTCCTTCGAGGCGAAACCGATACCGGTGGAGAGGCCTCCCGAGATGGCCAGCAGCCAGGAGACGCTGATGTGCAGGTAGGCCAGCGAGATGAGCAGCCACAGGCCCCAGACGATGAGCTGCACCACGTTCTTGCCCATCACGGCGCGGCTCTCGGCCGTCTGCGGGTCCTTCATCTCGAACTGCATCCGCATCAGGGCCAGCACCGTGCGCGAGATCCAGCGGAAGAGGAACCACAGGCTCACCACGACGGTCAGCTTGAACAGGCTTACCTGCAGGTTCTCCTGGTTGATGAAGCGGTATGTGAATTTGTCCCAGCACATGTCGCTCAGGTTGAACACGTCGGCAGCCCAGTAGATGCTCACCATCACCGAGCAGACGATCATCACCGGCATCACCACCTGGTGGAGCAGCGTGTAGAGCCACGTCTGCGTGACGGACTTCTGCGAGAATCCGTGCTTCTCCTCGTACATCTTCAGATAGTCGGAGATGCAGGTGATGGTCAGTATGCACGTCAGCTGCATGATCCACCAGATGAGCAGCTGCACCGAGAGCAGCGTGTAGCCCGCCCAGGAGCATACGGCCGAGGCGATGAACACCGTCAGCGACACGTAGGTGTAGAACATGTCGGAGCGCGGCACGTTGCGGTTGTGCCGCCTGATGCCGAGCCACTGCCACACCAGGCACGCCAGCAGGATCGGCGGGAAGATGATGCTCACCAGCTCGCTGGGTATGAGCACGATGCGGAAGGTGATCACCACGAAGCCGATCATCAGCAGCGGCGCGTAGATGTGGAAGGCGCTCTTGATCTGCTTCCCGCTGACGCGCAGCAGCAGCGAGATGAGGATCACCGCCAGCAGCCACAGGTACTCCACCAGCAGACCGCTGGCCATGATGATGAAGTTCTGCTCCGAGTTGTAGCGTATCAGACTCAGCAGCAGGGCCAGCGTGATGGTCGTCGTGGCCCACATGATGCTCGACCGCTTCTTGAGGAACTCCCGCGTGTGCAGCCGCTTGGGCATGAAGCGGAACACCAGCAGGTTGAGCCCGATGGCCACCAGGGCGTAGAAGCCGATGGAGACGAACAGGCCGATGATCCAGTAGATGTTCCAGTCGGAGCGCTCCGTGTCCTCGCTCGTGGTGTACTTCCGCGTCACCACCTCCTTCATCCGCTCCCAGTAGTCGGCGAAGTTGCGGATGATGCCGAAGTAGGTGTCGCCGCCGTTGACGAAGATGCTCGTCTGTATGTCGTAGTAGCGCTTCTGCGCGTAGTCGTTCATGTTCTTCAGCCGCTGCTCTGTTGAGTCGTAGTAGCCGATGTAGTCCTCCATCTGCTGCGAGTCGTCCTCCAGGGTGCGCTTGATGACGGTGGCCAGCGTCAGGCACACCGAGCGGTCCGTCTGCGCCTGAGGGCTCATCTGCCGCGTGGGCATCACCGTCAGGGCGCCCACCAGGCTGTCGTAGCGTGCTATCTCGCCGCTGGCCTTGCTGATGAACTCGCGGAAGGGCAGCTGCTGGCGCTGGAACTGCTGGTACTGCTCCGTGGCCTGGTGGCAGGCGTAGGTCAGGTCGAACAGGTACTCCTGCTTCTGCGAGTAGAGCATCAGCGCGTTCTGGTTAGACTGCCGCATGGTCTGCATCAGCGAGCGGAACACCTGCTCGTTCTGCTCCCGCCGCTCCGTGCGCCGCGAGCTCAGCTCCTGGTAGTACTTCGTCAGCTCGGCCCTTAGGATCACCAGCGTCGAGTCGAGGCTGCGCTCCTTGAGCACCGCCCCCGCCTCCAGCGCGATGCTCGCGAGCAAGGCCATGATAAGTATGATTCTCTTCATCGTGTAGCTATGTAGTTCAATTGGTATGCAAAGGTACTAATTTTCCCGCACATACGCAAATCTTTTCCTTTTTTCTTCCCCTTTTTGGTTTATTTTGATTACTTTTGCACCCGTTAATTTAAAAACTGTTAGAATCATGATACTCATTGCCGATAGCGGAAGCACCAAGACCGACTGGGCTCTCGTGCCCTCTCACCTCTCACCTCTCACCTCTCACCACTCACCTCTCACCACCCAGGGTCTCAATCCCTACCATCTCTCGCCCGAGGCCATCAGCGGCGTGCTGCGCGGTGAGCTGCTGCCGCAGCTGCCTGAGGGGCGGGTGGAGCGTGTATATTTTTATGGTAGTGGTGTCACGCCCGGCATGCAGCCCCGCATGGCGTCGCTGCTCGGCGAAGCCTTCCCCTCGGCGGCAACCGTAGAGGCTCAGAGCGACCTGCTCGGTGCCGCCCGTGCCCTCTGCGGGCGCAGCGAGGGCATCGCCTGTATTCTGGGCACGGGTTCCAACTCCTGCCTGTTCGACGGTGAGCGCATCCTCCAGAACACCCCTGCCCTGGGTTACATACTCGGCGACGAGGGCAGCGGGGCCGTGCTGGGCCGACGGTTCCTGAATGCGCTCTACAAGGGTGGCTTGTCAGAAGAAATCAAGCGTGACTTCGAGGCGACGCTCGGCCTGACGATGGCTGGTGTTATCGAGCGCGTCTACCGCCAGCCCCTGGCCAACCGCTTCCTGGCATCGCTCTCTGAGTTCATCCACAGCCGGATTGGCGATGATGCTGTGCGCGAGCTGGTCGTCGAGGCCTTCGAGGCTTTCTTCACGCGTAACATCGTGCCCTACGGTCGCCCCGGCCTGCCCGTGTCCTTCGTGGGCAGCATCGCCCATTACTATGAGGCAGAGCTCCGCGAGGCTGCCCGCCGTCGGCAGTTCTCCATCGGAACCATTCTCCGCAGTCCTCTCGAGGCACTGGTGGCATACCATCTCGGGTAGCTTCCCCTTACGAAGGCTTGCCCCTTTGCGTGCTATTTGTTACTATCCTCCTACCCTCCTACCCTCCTACCCACCTACCCAGAAGCAAATTTGAAATGATTGGGCAATACAAATTTGAGAATTTAATCAGACTAAACGCATTATAAATATTTAGGAAAGAAATTAGAATAATTAGAATAATTATGCCAACAAATTAGAATATTATAATATCAATTTATGGAGTAATTATTCTA
>CAMHUC010000058.1 GCA_946188155.1 uncultured bacterium
TTACTTACATCTGTCATAATGATTTTTTTTGTTTTTGTTATGCCTACTCTGTTTCGAAGCTCAGGCATCCCGGCCGTGTGTCATACCGACGCGTCTTTATATGGATATGCACGGGGCCATCGTCCCTCTGCTTGACGGCTTTTCAGCTTCCGCCGTTTTGCAATCTTACAGTTGCACCCCCCTTTTCGGAAATGCACTGCAAAGGTAGGCAGAAAACAGCAATGGAGAAGAACGGTTTACATGGATGGCAGGCGTGGTTACATGAAAACAGAAAAAAAAGATGAGCAATGGGGTACACTGCTCATCTGATTAGTTTATATATGGATTGAGGATGACTGCTGTTCATCATCAACTTCATCATAATTGGTTTTATGGTTAACTTCCCATTCACGGTTCTGGTCACGTGAGCCTTCCTTTGATATGTAAGGTTTGGGCATGTTATGACGGTTGGGTTTACTGGGGTGTTGTTCGGAACTATGATGACTGACAGTATTCTTCTGTTCAAGGGGATGTTCTTGCTGCCAGGCTTTTCGGTCATTGGCTTGAAAGGTTTCTACCTGATAATCCTTCAATTCAATAAACTCTTCACCGTATGCGATGCGGCCTTTGGAAATGTGGGTACCAAACTGGCGGCGAAGCATACGGTTCAGTTCACGGGTGGTCAGGTCGGGATTGTCCTCCAGCATGGCATCTATAAACTCGTCCATACGGTGCAGGCGTTCTTCTCTGGGCTGGAACTGGAGCAGTTCTTTCAGTTTCAAGACTTCGCCGCCTTTGAGGACAGTTTTGTTTGGATGGTCGATGATAGTATAGCCGTAGGGCTTATCTTTGGAACCGTGGAAAACGAGATCAACACCAAACTTCTGCTTTATCAGGGTGCGAAGTTCCTCTTTGTCAGCAGTCATGTCACGGTATTTTCGGAGGATGGCTCTAAGTTGTTTTCTTCGCTTTTCATCAGGCTCGAAGGTCTGGCAATGCTGTTGAATGGTGGTCATTGGCAAGGTTTCCATGACGTGACCATCACGTTTGATGCAAAGGCTGTCATCCCTATCATAACATTCGTAGCCGCTGGATTCGAGGATGGCCTTGAACTGGTTGACGGTGGAGAAACGGTACTCCAGAGCCTTCTTGACAGTCTCGGATGCCCGCTGTTCCTGACTTTCTCCCATGATGCGGTTGATGACTTCCTGTGAACGGATGCGCTCCTGGTTGTGGTCTATCTTGTGGCCATCGGGGGCAATTCGGCTGGTGACGATGTGAAGATGATTGTTGTCTGTATCATGATGGGCATAGATAAGCACAGGCTGGCCTTTCTCTCCATATCCCATTTCTTTGAGGTATTGGTGGGCGATGTCAAGAAGCTGCTCGTAGGTGTATTCATTGCCTCGGCAGGATATGGCGAGGTGAAACTGTGGGGATTGAATCCTTTGGTTATGACGATAGGTGTACTTGGTCAGATACTGCTTCAGTTGGTCGGGCGTATAGGAGTCTATTTGCCCGATAAAGCCAAAGTTTTTCATTTCAAGGAGTTCGGCTACTCCCTCACTGACCTTGCGCTCGTTGTAGTCAACAGCGTGGAAGGTCATGCTCGATGGCAGAATGGTGGCTATCATTTGTAGAATTACTATTTTTTAGAATTTATGAAATACAGAAAGATAGTAATTCAGAAAAACAGAAAATATTAAAGAAACAGGTTAAAGACAGGCTGCTGTTTCTGAATTTTTGAAACTTTGAGTTTCAGATATGTGTCAGTCGTTTGGCAATGTCATGTTGTTCACGCTTTACAGAGTTTATGAGTTTCTGTATTTCTGTAACCTGCGGATAGAGCACTTGCTCGAAGAACTGAGGGGTCAACTCCTGGCTGATGGCGAGTTCGTTGGCTCGCTTCATGGTCTGATTGAAGTTACCGCCAAGCCAACTGAGGTCTTGCTGGAACTTCACGTAGAGGGCGGTCATCTTGTTCAGCGCATCGATTTGTCCGACTGTTGCCGTGTCATCGAACTGCTTCACTGCATCCCTGACCATTGCGCTGACAGTGGTGTAACGGGCTGCTTTTCGTTTGAACAGGGCTTCTTCTTCGGGCGAGAGCCTAATCCAAAGTCGTTTCGTTTTCTTTTCCATAGGGCTGTTATCCTTTTATAATGTTACCGAGTTGCGAGGTAATATGTTCCCAGCTTCGCAGAAGTTGGCAAGTGACTTTTGGAGGGACGAACGGAGTTTGTCAGCACAAAAGTACAACTTGCTATTCCACTTCCGAAAGACTCGCCTTGCGGACGGGTTGCCAGTCGGTTGCAGGAGGCTGGTCTCGCTGATACAAAGGTACGACTTTTCGCTGACGTGGGCAAATAATCTTGACGGAAATGCCGATGGAATCGATTGTTTCAAAAAACAGAATTTACGAATTACTGTTATTCTGTATTTCAGATTTTATGTAATAGGAGGTTTGTTTCGACGGATAAACCGTCGTTGCTGATTTGCTGAAATTCAGAATTTCTGAATTGCTGAATGATTGAAATGCTGATTGTCTGAAACTCTGAATTGCAGATAATCTAAGACTCTGAAATACTTCTTTTCTGAATGTTGGTCTTTCTGAATTACTGATTTACAGTTTTTCAGATTTGCTGTATTACTGATTATCTGAATTGATAAAAATCTGAGTTTATGTCTTTCTGAAACTTCTATATTCTTTTTTTCTGACTATCTGAAAATCTGAGATGATGTATTTCTATCTTTCTGTAATACTGATTTGCTGATTATCAGAGTTTCAGCATTGAGGGAAAAGAAACCGATGAGCGATGGAAGTAAGAGGTAAGATGGGCGAGAACGGTGTGACGATGGAGGGGCTTCAGAATGGGCAGAAAGATGTCTGGAGCCTTGGCTATCTCGGAGAAAATGACTAACTTTGAGGGAAAGAAACGATAAGATTATGATAGCAATACTATACTTCTTCCTGATATACGGTATCATCAAACTCTTCGGCAGAGTCTTTCTGCTTGTTGGGAAGCTCGCTATGATGACTCTGATGGGCATTGTCCGCGTCATTATAGAATTGATTAGCCAAAAGAACATCGCCAAGGCTTAGTCGCCTGACGGCGATTTTGGTTGCCAGGCTTCACGTGGGTTAGTGGAGTCTGGTTATAAGTCGTGCCCGAAAACCCGTTGAAATCGCCAAAAATTGATGATGTGCTTACACTGACAAAAGGGTGACACGTTCGACCTCGCCAAGAAACGATGTTCAGCCGATATGCCAATGTAAGCCGAAAGACAACTATTGCAGCCTATCACGAGCCACCAAACAGCCGAACTTAGGAGGTTTACATTACGCTATGACGTTCCTTTTTCCCTTAAAGCCCCAATTTCTTTCCCTTAAAGCCCATCCGTCTATGGGGGTGCTGGTAAAGCTTTATTTTTCTTCTTATTTATATAAGCTTTATTTAAGGAGGGCGAGGAATACCCTTTTTATCGGGGTTTCGCGTTTTTAATTGGGAGGTTTATAATAAGTAATTGGGAGGAAAATAATAATCTATTGGGAGGAAAGCAATAGCAAGGAGGTTTAATTGGGAGGAAAATAATAAAGATATTGAACGTGGCTGACCTAGTTTTGTTTAAGTTTATTAACAATCCGAAATTGACAGTCCTCAGATACATTGCCTAACTTTGCTCTGCCAAGAGTGATAAACGGGTGCTCAAAAATGGCATTCCGATCTTTAATATTAAACAAAGTTGTATAATCATGGCAAGAAAAAAGGATGAACTGATGAAACATATCGAGCAGGCCAAGATGCCGCACGAGCAGATACGGTGGAGCAACGCCATCGTCAATGCACCTGTGGTGTATAGTCTGCTGGAGCGAAGGATGCTGTACTTCCTGACTGGTGAAGTGAAACACAAGTACGTGGAAAAGAACCTTGGAGTGCCTGACAGTTGGCAGGATCTCTATTTCCACCTGACTGACAAAGACTTGGGCATCATTGGAGGTAAGACGAATGTGCTGAATACCTACGAAGCCCTCAGTGAACTGGGTAAGAAGTTCGTACCAGTCAGCTTCAGGAACGAGAAAGGCGAATTGATTTTTGGCCGGGTACACTGGGTAGATACGTTCTTCTACAATACTGAGACTAAACTATATGATGTTCGCGTGTCGCCTGAGATTATGCCTTATCTGATAGACATATCCAAGTCGTTCACTACCTTCGACCTCGGTACTGCCATGCTGCTGCGCTCCAAGTACACCCAAAAGTTCTATGAGCTGTGCAGCCAGTTCTGCGGTGACTTCCGCTACTGCGACCCTGCTGAAGAAGCTTTGGGGAATATGTACAAGAAGCGGGTGATTCCTTTCCAGATGGACGTATTTCGTCGTATATTCAACTTGGAGGAGGTGAGGGATGCCAGAACAAAGCGGGTCATCACCCCTGCGTCCTATCAGAACTACAAGGACATCAAGCAGAACATCCTTGAAGTGGCTCAGAAGGAGCTTTACGACCTCTACAGCAATGGTTTCTCCAATCTGTGGTTCGACTATCAGGAGGGTGCAAAGAAGGGACGTGGCGGCAAAGTGTTGTCGATAGTCATCTACATCTATACCAAGGAGAATCCCAAACAGGGGAATGCGCTGCCCTGGAAGAAAGGTGACGAGCCTCTTGAACCATTCGAGATAGAACGCCCTGAAGAAAAGCCAAAGCCCATGACGATTTATCAGCGGCTCCATGCCAATATGTGGTATGGATGCCCACAAGACCAGCAGGAATACGCTGTGCAGACACTGTTAGCCCGTTATCTGAGCGAAGATGAGGTTATCTACTATATGCGTCAGATCCGTTTGGAGGCCAGAGAGTGCAGGGATAGCTTCGTGCAGGTGATGCAAGTCATTCAGGAGAAGGAGCAGCAGCCCAAGTTCAAGAGCGGAACAAAGGCTTACAAGCACAATAACATCGTGAAATTCGCCCTTCAGGAGAATCTGAAGGAATTTGGATGGTCACTCTCACCTATGCAGAAACGAAGAAAGAGCAAGAAAGAAGTGGTAGAGCCAGATTTATTCAGGCAAATATAAGGCAGAATCTCATAAGAAATGCCTCTCAAAAGAGAGCCGTCACACTCAAAAAGGTCGCCCCTTATGGTGCATCGTAAAAGTTTGAGGTTTGTTGGCGGTTCTCTTTTGTTTGAATGTATATTTGGCAGATTATAGCTTTAATTGGGAGAAAAATAAGTATCATAGACATTCTTTTTTTTAGTGCGTGAATAATATGCTTAAAGATTGCTTCAAATATCCTCAAATCAATCATTCTAAAGGATTCTTTTGGGCTTTTGAGACGGCAGGAAATCCCGATTTTGAATTATTTAACTTTTGGAAAGAGGTTCAAAATACGTAGAATCCTCCTGAAACTATAATATAAATAAGGTATCAGATTAAGACCTATGATAGTCAACGATGTCAAATTTTCTGCGCTGAAACCAGCGTCTGCGTGTACACCAGGTGTACACAGGTTAAAATCTGAACATGAAAAAAGGAGTTGCGATTGCTCGTAACTCCTTGCTTTTCAGCCTTTTACGTGGCGCTTCAGGATGGGCTTGAACCAACGACCCCCTGATTAACAGTCAGGTGCTCTAACCAACTGAGCTACTGAAGCAGGTATTGCTGTTAAGCGGGTGCAAAGGTACGGCTATTTTTTGAAACCGCCAAACTTTTTTGCGACTTTTTTTGAAAAAGGGCGTATTTTTTTCTGAATACAGCCTTTTCTTTATTAGGAATCAGTATAAAGTGCCCACAAATTGAGGAATGGGGAGGGAAATGCTTTTTGATGGTTGTCTATCTTGATTTCGGTCTTTTGTTCCGTTATCCTTGCAGCCTGGAGGATGACATGCTTGCACAGTGTAATGATGGATGACATGCTTGCACAGTGTAATGATGGTGGTCGTGGCAAACGGCAATGAAGAAGAAAAGCGCGTATGAGGCTCCCGCTACGGAGCAGATGGACCAGGAATCCACCCCGCTGATGGCCGGAACGCCCTCGGACGAACCCGAAGAGGGCGACACGGCGGATATTCCCTACTTAGGCGAGGGACACTGAAACTGGGCACAAGGCTGGAGGCTATGTGCCTACGGCAGAATCATGCAAAAGAGTTTTGTACTACTGTAGAAGCGGGTCCGCAACGTGGACTCGCTTTTTATGGCATAAAAATTTGGCGTTTCAGCCACTATTTCGTACCTTTGCATTCGATATGACGTATGAAGAGCTATGGCGTAGACTTGTGCCACTGTATGATGTCGGCGAGGCGAAGGCCATCGTCAGGTGGTTGCTCGACGTGCGCTTCGGGCTGACGCTGGCCGACATCCTCTGCGGACGGGCGGCAGAGCTGTCGGCCTCGGAGCAGAGGGAGCTGAAGCAGATGACAGACCGGCTGGCAGAGGGCGAGCCCGTGCAGTACGTGGCGGGGCTGGCCGACTTCTGCGGCAGGCAGCTGCACGTAGGCCCCGGCGTGCTCATTCCCCGCCCGGAGACAGCTGAGCTATGCCGGTGGATCCTGGAGGAACGAGGAAGGAGGAGCGAGGAAGGAGGAACGAGGAGCGAGGAACGAGGAAGAAGGGAGGAGGAAGGAGAATACTCTGACGCAGTCTCCATATTGGACATTGGGACGGGCAGCGGGTGCATAGCCATCACCCTGGCTGTCGAGCTGCCAGGAGCCAGGGTGTCGGGCTGGGACATTTCCGAAGCAGCCTTAGCCATCGCGCGGCAGAACGCCGAGCACCTCGGCGTCAGCGTCAGCTTCGAACAGCGTGACATCCTGGATGCATCACTCTTCGCTCTTCACTCTTCACTCTACGATACCATCGTCAGCAACCCGCCCTACATAGAGCCGGCCGAACGCCAAGGGATGGAGAAAAACGTGCTCGACTACGAACCCGACATCGCACTGTTTGCACCCGAGGACCATCCCACCATCTTCTATGAGCGCATCGCAGACTACGCCATCAATGCCCTCAGGCCCGGCGGGCATCTCTTCTTCGAACTCAACCCACTGACGGCTGACAGCGTGGCCGACTACCTGAGACAGGAAGGATTCCGGCAGATACAGATACGTCAGGACTCACAAGGAAAGGACAGACTGCTTAAAGCCACCAAGATATGAAAAAGGAAATGACAGAACAAGAGGCCTACCTGCGCCTGACAGCCCTCTGCGCCCAAGCCGAGCACTGCCGGCAGGAGATGCGCGACAAGATGGTGCGCTGGGGCCTGGACGAAACGGTTCAGGAGCGCGTCGTAGGCCGACTGGTCAGGGAGCGCTACGTGGACGACGAGCGCTACGCCCGGGCCTACGTCAACGACAAGGTGCGCTACCAGAAGTGGGGGCGCCGCAAGATTCAGCAGGGCCTCTGGACGAAGCGCATCGACGACGACACGCAGCAGCGCGTGCTCGACGAGGTAAGCGACGAGGAATACCTCGCCGTGCTGCGCCCCCTGCTCCGACAGAAGCGCAAGACCGTGAAGGCGCAGAGCGACTACGAGCTGAACCAGAAGCTGCTACGCTTCGCACTGGGCAGGGGCTTCACCTTCGACATCATCCGCCAGTGCCTCGACGTGGAGGAAGATGATGATTAGTTTCTGGACACGACTGCTCGACCTAATCTCCCCGCGGCTGTGCGTGGTATGCGGCCAACGGCTGGCAGTCAGCGAGGAGACGCTCTGCAGCAAGTGTAACCTGCACCTGCCGAGGACAGGATTTGCCAGCAATCCCTACGAAAACCTGATGGCCAAGACCTTCTGGGGGCAGATTCCCCTGGAGCGCGCCGCAGCCCTCTTCTACTACGAGCCCCACGCCGAGACGGCCAACATCATCTATGAGCTGAAATACAAGAACCACCCCGAAGCGGGTCTGACGATGGGGCGGATGACGGCCCGTGAGCTACAGAGGAGCGGATTCTTCGAAGGCATCGATGCCATCGTGCCCGTACCGCTGGCCAGGAAGCGGGAGCACCAGCGCGGCTACAACCAGAGCCTGGAGATAGCAAGGGGCGTAAGCCAGATAACGGGGCTGCCTATATTAAATAAGGTGGTGAGGCGCACAGCGTTCGAAGGCAGCCAGACGCAGAAAAGCCGCCAGGAGCGCAACGAGAACGTGGAGAAGGTGTTCGAACTGGCCGACGGCGACAGCATAAGCGGCAAGCACCTGCTGGTGGTCGACGACGTGGTGACCACAGGCGCCACCATCATCGCCTGCGGCAAACAGCTGACAAAGGCCGGCGGCGTCAGGCTCAGCGTTCTCTCGCTCGGTTTTACGAAAAGCTGACCCTGTAAATCAAGTTTTTACCAAAAATATTTGGCGGTTCCACATATTTATCGTATATTTGCAAACGGGAAAGGCTCAGCTGGCTCCCTAACACTAAATCATGTCGTAAGATTCGAGGTGGAGATTCCCGCCGATAAGATACAAGGCAAATTCTAAAACAACTAACCGATTATGAGAAGGATTCCGTTCATCGTCCTCATGCTGACCTTATGCTGTAGCATCTGGGCAACGAGTGTTAGCAAAGAGCAGGCCCGCAGGCAGGCTGAGTCGTTTTTGCAGAAGAATGGCATGAGGGGGACTCTCACGCAGGCTCCCACCAACGAGGCCAGGACCCGCAGTGCCCTGACGGGAGAGGAGCTATACTACGTGTTCAACGTAGGGCAGAACCAGGGCTACGTCATCGTCAGCGGCGACGACCGTACTGAATCCGTTCTCGGCTATGCCACCAGCGGCACATTCGATGCCGCCAAGATTCCCGAGAACATGGCCGCCTGGCTCGACGGCTATGCCGAGCAAATCAGGTACATACAGGAGAAGAACATCCAGCCCGCCCCCTTCCGTCTTATCCAGAAGGCAAAGGCCACCGTCAATGAACTGATTACCACGAAGTGGGGACAGAACGAACCGTTCAGCAACTACTGTCCGACGTTTGTCGGCAAACAAGCTCCAACGGGCTGTAGCGCCACGGCGCTGGCCCAGGTGATGAAGTTCTGGGGCTATCCCAAGACCTTCAACGGGACGGTTGCCGCCTATACAACGAAAACTAACAGAATAAGCATGAATGCGCTGCCCGCGACATCTTTCGACTGGGCCAACATGATCGACGACTATAGCCATGGTGCCAATGCCGCTCAGCAGGAAGCCGTGGCCCGTCTGATGATTTATGTGGCCTCTGCCTTGGAATCAGACTTCCAAGCGAACACCACGGGTGCCGTGGACAATATGTACGAGAAGGCCCTCAGCCTCTTCGGCTATGCCAGCAGCGCCAAGCTGATGCGACGTTCCGGCTCCATCTCTGCCGAGCAGTGGAACAATCTTATCTACCACGAGATCTCCAACGGGCGCCCCGTCGTCTACAACGGCCAGGCCTCGAATGGTGGCCACGCCTTCGTGCTGCACGGCTACAAAAACGGGTACTACGCCGTCAACTGGGGGTGGAACGGCTTTCAGGATAACTACTTCCTGCTGGACGCCATGAACCCCGAGTCGGGCGGCACAGGCCATTATAGCGGTGGCTATAACAGCAATCAGACAGCCGTCATCGGCATTTCGCCATCGTATGTCGACACCTATACCATCACCGAAGATCCCATCCTACATTGCTATGACATCGGTGTAGGCAACCCAAGCTCTACCCAGTACAGTTGGCAGCGCAACGCCCAAGGGAACATCAACTTTCAATTTAGGTTCGTCATAGGGTCTGAACTGGCCTACACATACTCATTCAACCTGGGATTCGTGGTGATCAAAAGCGGTGAGACATCAGGCCAAGTCATCCAGACTGGCAATACGAACTTTAACTTCGGCCCTGCTTCTTCATCAGCCATTTCCGGAACAAGGACCTTCGGCTCAAACCTGTCTGACGGCGAGTACTACGTGCTGCCGACCTGCAAGAAGACCGACGAATCGCAGTGGAGGGTCTGCAGGAACCCCAACAACGTTGGCATTCTCATGACCGTGACCAGCTCGCAGATTTCTATGAGAGTGGGCTACGTGAAGTCGGATCCTGACCCGGATCCCGACCCAGACCCGCAGCCAGACCCCGACCCCGACCCTGATCCAGAACCGCAGCCAGGTCCTGGCCCGGAAGTCACCCAGCAGGAACTGGCCCAGCTGATGGCGACACTGGATGAGGTTGTAGCTGCGCTGAACACGCATGTCTATACGCTCAACCGCATCAGCAAGGCCATCAACGACAACAGCGACGCCATCACCGCACGCACCAACGAGCTGACAGCCATTGACCAGGCCATGACCCAAATCAATGAGGCCCTGAAGAAAGACGCGACGCTCACCGACGCGCAGAAGAAACCCTTCGCGGAAACCCTGGAGGCGCTCAACGATACCTACAACGAGAAGGTTGCCAGCCTCAGCGATATCAACGACCTGATTGCTACGGCCCAAAAGCTGGCTCCCGAACTGAGCGCCATAGGCTCCAAGTGTCAAGAGCTGCAGACCACTATCCCGCAAATCACCACCCGCGACGCATTCACCGCGACCCAGACGGAGCTGGACATGCTCAATTCGCAAGTGTGGAGCTACGACGATCTCCAGGCAGGATTCGATGCCGACGAGGTGGCATCCATGATCAACGACCTGGCCACGAACTCCTTCGCTGACCTGAAGACATCTGTTGACGATCTGGCTGCCAAGCTCTCCGCTGCCATCAAGGAGGCCAAGGATGCCAAGGAGAAGGAAGAGCGCGAGAAGGCTCTGGCCAAGGCCAAAGAAGAGTTCCAGGCGGCTGTCAAGAAGATGGCCGACGTGGTTGGTGCCGCCAAGAAGCACTACGACGAAGAGACCGCCAGCCTGAAAACTGCGGAGGAGAAGCTGAAGGAACTCGCCAGCAGCATCGACTACACGAAACAAACAAATGACAAAGCAGAAGAGCTAATGAAGGAACTGGAAGCCGACGCCTCCGGAGTCATCGCCGCCGACATCATTGCGAAGTACAAGGAATATATCAGCAGTGCAAAGGAGAACGTCGCCATCATAGAAGGTCAGATAGCCGGCGCCAAGACGGCTATAGAGCAGACGGCAGCCCAGACAGACAATCTGGCCAAGATGCTGAGCGACGCCACGAAACTGTCGGAAGACCTGCAGGCAAAAGCCAAGAGTGCCACGGATGCCGACCAGGTAACAACGCTGACCCAGCAGCTACTCCAGGAGGCTGCGCTCCTCGAAGAGAACAGCACCAGCTTGACCAATACCATCGCGAAGGACCTCAGCACACTCACCAACACCGTAAACACCACGGTGGAGAACGTAGGTGCCGCCAGGAGCGATATAGACTCCGTCAAACAGCTGATAGACACAGCCATCGAGACCGTCAGGAAGCAAAAGGAGAAGGATGAGGAGGAGAAACAGAAGGCCGAGCTGCTGGCCAAGGCCAACGAAGAGTTCCGGGCAGCAGGCAAGACCATGGCCGACGCCATCCAGTCGGCAACAAAGTCATACGACGAGAATGCTGCCAAGCTGGAAGAGCTGAAGAAAGGCCTGACAACGATTGAAGGTAGCATCGCCTCGCTGAAGCAGCAGACTGCCAAGCTGGAAGAGGCGGTCGGAGAACTGGAGAACAAGATGCAGACCCGTGCCACCACGGCAGAAGACGTAGCCAGATACAAGGAGCTCATCGCAAAGGCCAACGACGACATCGCAGCACTGGAATCCGAATACTTGCTGCTCAAAGCACAGGTGGCAGGCATTGATACCAAGGTAGGCGAGTTTGCCGGAAAGCTGAAAGATGCCTCAGACTTGCTGACCGACCTCCAGGCAAAGGTGGCTACCCTGACAGAGGCTGACGCTGTGAAGCAGCTGACGGCACAGCTCACCGAGAAGAGCGGCCTGCTAAAGGCATACGCCACTGCGCTGACAGTAGCTCACGACATCAGCACGGCGGCCAGCAACATCAGTGCCCTTCAGAAGAACGCGACCACCATAGGAAGCACCGTCTCAGAACTCGCACAGGCAATCGACAATGCCATCACGGCCGTCAACACCATCCTGCAGGATGAGATGCAGGTCGAATCGCGCCACGACATGAAGGGAAATCCAGTAGAGGCCACCTACCGAGGTGTACAGATCATCAGGCTGAAGAACGGCACGACGCGCAAAGTTGTTGTCAAGTAAAAGCGGAAAGTCTTTGTCAAGTCAGCAATAATTTGTAACTTTGCACCCCAATAGTAAATAGTAAATCCGTAAATAGTAAATAGTAAATCCGTAAATAGTAAATAACATGGTGGATATCAAGAACCAATTTGCCAGAAAGCTGATGGAGATCGAGGCCATCAAGCTACAACCCAACGAGCCCTTCACATGGGCATCGGGATGGAAGTCGCCCATCTACACCGACAACCGCAAGACGCTGTCGTACGCCAGCCTCCGCTCCTTCGTCAAGCTGGAGCTGTGTCACGCCATCCAGGAGCATTTCCCCGAGGCAGAGGCCGTGGCCGGCGTGGCCACCGGGGCCATCGCCCAGGGGGCGCTGGTGGCCGACCAGCTGGGCCTGCCCTACAGCTACGTGCGCCCCAAGCCGAAGGACCACGGCATGGGCAACCAGGTGGAGGGCGAGATCAAGCCGGGGGCCAAGGTGGTGGTCGTAGAGGACCTCATCAGCACCGGAGGCTCGTCGCTCAAGGCCGTCGCCGCCCTGCGTGAGTACGGCGTGGAGGTCATCGGCATGGTGGCATCGTTCACCTACGGCTTCCCCGTGGCCGAGCAGGCCTTCGAGGAGGCTGGCGTCAAGCTCATCACGCTGAGCAACTACGAGGCCGTCGTCGAGGAGGCCGCCAAGACCGGCTACATCAAGGAGGAGGACAAGGCCGTGCTCGCCGAGTGGCGCAAGGATCCCGCAGCGTGGGGGAAGTGATTTTTGGGGGTTATAGTTTATAGGTTTATAGTTTATAGATGATTACCTGGCAAGCCTTTCAGTCATCGCGAACTATTAACTATATGAGCACTACGGATGGGACTCGGCTCTGCCGCCCGCCTCGTCCAGGAATCATCTATAAACTATAAACCATAAACTATAAACAATAAACAAAGGAATCATGGGAATATTTGGAACAGAATCGAAATTCGAGAGTAGTGTCAAGCTGATACCCTACCCTCAGCAGGCCGTCTACGACAACATCAGCGACCTGCGCAACCTGGAGAAGGTGCGCGACCGCGTGCCGGAGGACAAAGTGCAGGACTTCTCCTTCGACGAGGACACGGTGGGCCTCAACGTGCCCCCGGTGGGCGAGCTGAAGGTTCGCATCTGCGACCGCGAGGAGCCCAAGTGCGTCAAGTTCGAAACCGTACAGTCGCCCGTACCCTTCAACATCTGGATCCAGGTGCTGCCCGTCGACGAGCAGTCGTCGAAGATGAAGGTGACGGTGAAGGCCGAGCTGAACCCCTTCATCAAGGGCATGGTAGAAGGCCCCCTGCAGGACGGAGTAGAGAAAATCGCCGAGGCACTGGCACAGGTACACTATGTGTAATTTATTTATGTTTATAGTTTATGGTTTATAGTTTATAGATGATTAGCGGGCAAGCCCTTCTATCATCGCGAACTATTGACTGCAAAACGAGCACTACAGAAGTAATCATCTATAAACTATAAACATTAAACTATAAACTAAAAAGCATGAAACTCTGGGAAAAGAACTTTGAGATCAACAAGGAGATAGAGCGGTTCACCGTGGGCCGCGACCGCGAGATGGACCTCTATCTGGCCAAGTACGACGTGCTGGGCTCGATGGCCCACATCACCATGCTCGAGAGCATCGGGCTGTTAGAGAAGGACGAACTCAGTCAGCTGCTGGCCGAACTAAGGAATATCTACCGGCTGGCAGAGCGCGGCGAGTTCACCATCGAGGACGACGTGGAGGACGTACACTCGCAGGTGGAGATGCTGCTCACGCGCCGCCTCGGCGACATGGGCAAGAAGATACACTCCGGCCGCTCGCGCAACGACCAGGTGCTGGTAGACCTGAAACTCTTCACCCGCCACGAGCTGATGGAGATAGCCCAGGAGGTGAAGAGCCTCTTCGACGAGCTCATACAGAAGTCGAACCAGTACAAGGACGTGCTCATGCCCGGCTACACCCACCTGCAGATAGCCATGCCCTCCAGCTTCGGACTATGGTTCGGAGCCTACGCCGAGAGCCTCGCCGACGACATGCTCTTCCTGCAGGCCGCCTACCGCATGACCAACCGCAACCCGCTGGGCAGCGCCGCCGGCTACGGCTCGTCGTTCCCCCTGAACCGCACGATGACAACCGAGTTGCTCGGCTTCGACTCGATGGACTACAACGTGGTCTATGCGCAGATGGGTCGCGGCAAGATGGAGCGCAACGTGGGCTTCGCCATCGCCACCATCGCCGGCACGCTGGCCAAGCTGGCCTTCGACGCCTGCCTGTTCAACTCGCAGAACTTCGCGTTCGTCCGTCTGCCCAAGGAATGCACCACGGGGTCGAGCATCATGCCCCACAAGAAGAACCCCGACGTGTTCGAGCTCATCCGCGCCAAGTCGAACAAGCTGCAGGCCCTGCCGCAGCAGGTGACGCTCATCATGAACAACCTGCCCGTGGGCTACTTCCGCGACCTGCAGATCATCAAGGAGGTGTTCCTGCCCGCCTTCGGCGAACTGAAGGACTGCCTCGAGATGGCCGCCTACATTATTAATAAGATAGAGGTGAACGAGCACATACTCGACAACCCGATGTACGACCCGATGTTCAGCGTCGAGGAGGTGAACCGCCTGGCTGCCGGCGGCATGCCCTTCCGCGATGCCTACAAGAAGGTGGGTCTCGACATCGAGGCCGGACAGTTCCATGCCGACAAGAACATACACCACACCCACGAGGGAAGCATCGGCAACCTGTGCAACTACGAGATCCAGCAGCTGATGCAGCAGACCCTCGACGGCTTCCACTTCGAGCGCATGACGGAGGCCGAGCAGGCTCTGCTGAAAAATGAAGAGTGCATTACCGCTATGTGAATATAGCAGAAGTTGCCCACTGTTTTTGAAACAACGAATTAAAACGAATTACACGAATGAAACACCATGTCTTACGAATTACACGAATATGCTACGAGCAGGCAATGGCCGCTTGTGGCGGACAATTCTTGCGCCCATTCGGTAGCAGGCGGGCAAAGCTCGAACGTGTGAAATCAAAAATAATTCGTGAAATTCGTTTTAATTCGTTGTTTTTAGAACTTAGATAAGGGAGGGAAGAATGATAATAACAATGAATATCTTTAGGAAAAGGGCTTGGTGCCCAAGGCAGAAGGGAGCATCACGCATGTCATCCTTTCGCCGACTGGCGTGCATAGCTATGGCGGTAGCTAATACTTCACTCTTCATTCTTCACTCTTCACTCCTGGCATCCTGCCAGGCCGACGGCATCGTCAACCGCCGCTATGCCTGCCACTTCGTGTTCAGCTACGAGCAGCACTCCACCAGCCTGCTCTTCGCCGCCGCCAGAAATCCCGGCTCGTACGTCTACGTCACCATGACTGGCGACGGCAAGACGACAGCCCGCCACGTCTACGTGACCAGCAACGACGGCAAGACACCCCGCGAGGACAACATCATCGCCACCGACAAGGAGAACTATACCACCTACCAGCTCGGGGCCAGCAACAGCATCGGCATCTTCATCGGACTGACCAACTTCAACGGCCTGTGGGCCTACGACCGGCAGTGCCCCAACTGCGGCGGCTCGCAGGCACTCGACTTCACCGGCAACCGCCAGCAAGTGGGCTGCGGGAAGTGCCATCGCACCTACGACCTGGAAACGGGCAGCATCGTCAGCGGCACCGATGGAGATGCCTTGATGCGCTACTTCTGCTCCTTCGACGGCACGCTGCTGCGTGCCTGGAACTGACTACAATAAACCATAAACTATAAGCTATAAACAAAATATATGCTAAATAATTGATAAAAAGTTTGGCTGTTTAGGGAATTTACCTTACCTTTGCACTGCATTTAGGCTGCCGTGATGGTGGAATTGGTAGACACGAGGGACTTAAAATCCCTTGACCCGGAAGGGTTGTGCGGGTTCGAGTCCCGCTCGCGGCACTATTTATAATCCTTAAACAATTCGAATTGTATGCAGAGCAAAAATCTTATTCTTTTGTCCGCAGCAGCTGCCATGCTGCTCTCGTCGTGTTCCAAACTGGGACCCCTGTCGGCTGACAATTTCAACGTGACCCCCACTCCGCTGGAGACACAGGCCGGCATGGTGCCCGCAGCCATCAACGGGCACTTCCCCGAGAAATATATGAAGCGCAAGGCCGTAGTGACCGTCGTCCCCGAGCTGCGCTACAGCAACGGCACCATCGTGCAGGGCAACGCCGCCACCTTCCAGGGTGAGAAAGTGGCCGGCAACGACCAGACCATCTCCTACCGCATGGGCGGCAACTACACGATGAAGACCAACTTCAAGTATGCCGACGACAACAAGGCCGACATGTACCTCACCTTCCGTGCCCGCATCGGCTCCAAGGAGGTGCAGGTGCCCGAGGTGAAGGTGGCCTACGGCATCATAGCCACCTCCGAGCTCTACAAGCGCACGCTGAACACCGCCCAGGCAGCCATCGCCCCCGATGCCTACCAGCGCATCAGCAAGCAGAAGCAGGAGGCCAACATCAAGTTCCTCATTCAGCAGGCTACCCTCCGCAAGAGCGAACTGGCCAACAACTCCGTTCAGGAGTTCGTCAAGATGCTCCAGCGCATCAATGCCGACCGCCAGGGACTGAACCTCGACAACGTGGAAGTATCCGCATACGCCTCGCCCGACGGTGGCTTCAACATCAACGACCGTCTGGCAGCCGAGCGCCAGAAGAACTCCGAGCAGTACGTCAACCAGCAGCTGAAGAAGATCAACATGGATGCCAACGTCGACGCCAAGTACACCGCCCAGGACTGGGAGGGATTCCAGGAACTGGTGAAGGCCAGCGACATCCAGGACAAGGACGTCATCCTGCGCGTGCTCTCCATGTATAAAGACCCCGAGGAGCGCGAGCAGCAGATTAAGAACATCTCCAGCGCCTTCCGCGAGCTGGCCGACGGCATCCTGCCGCAGCTGCGCCGCGCACGCCTGACCATCAACTACGAGACGGTGGGCCGCAGCGACGACCAGATACTGGCACAGGTCAAGCAGGACGCCACCAAGCTGAGCATCGAAGAGCTGCTCTACGGCGCCAACCTGAAGAGCGACCTCGGCGAGAAGGAGGACATCTACAAGCTGGCCACAGAGATTTATCCCAACGATGCCCGCGCCTACAACAACCTGGCAGCCATCCAGTATGCCCGTGGCAACTACAAGGCTGCCGAACAGTTCATCAAGAAGGCACAGAACCTGCAGGCCAACCTGCCCGAAGCCCAGGCCAACCTCGGCATGATAGCCCTGCAGACCGGCGACCTGAAGACTGCCGAGCAGTACATCGCCGCCGCAACGGGTGCCAACGGTCTGCAGGAGGTGCTGGGCAACCTGCACCTGGCCCAGGGCAACTATGCCCAGGCAGAGCAGGACTTCGCCGACATCTACAGCAACAGCGCCGCCCTGGCACAGATCCTGAACAAGAACTACGCCTCGGCAGCCGTCACGCTGAAGTACGTGAAGAACGCTGATGCCACGACAGACTACCTGAAGGCCATCCTCGCTTCCCGCATGGGCAACAAGGCCGACATCAAGGAGCCGCTCAACAAGGCCATTGCCGCCGACAGCTGGCTCTCCAAGTACGCTGCCAACGACTTGGAACTGACTAAGTGAAAAATGAAAAGTGAAAAGTGAAGAATTTGCTACCGCCATTCAATAGGGTCAAGAGCCTCATAGCGAGCGACAAGAGCGCTGGTGTCCTCCGCAAACTCCGCCATCGGCTGATTTGCGCAGGGATAGCGGTGGCAAATGCTTCACTCTTCACTCTTCACTCTTCACTCTTAGTATCCTGCGGTGTCGACGAAGGGGTGTTCGTGATGGAGGGCGAGTTCAAGAACTTCAACCAAGGAGAACTCTACCTCTACAACATCGACGGCATACGCCAGAAGATGGACACCATCCAGCTGATGAACGGACGCTTCACCTACCAGTTAGCCATCGACGACACCACCACCTTTGTCATGGTATTCCCCAACTACTCCGAGCTGCCCATCTTCGCCGAGCCAGGAAAGAAGGCCACCATCGAGGGCGACGCTTCACATCTGAAGGAGGTACAGGTGAAAGGCACGGAACTCAACAAGCTGATGACCGGATACAGGCTGCAGACCAGCCAGCAGACACCGCCCGAAATCAAGCAGACGGCCGTCCAGTTCATCAAGGAGCACCCGGAGTCGCCCGCCAGCAAGTATATCCTCAACCGCCAATTCATACAGACCACCACCCCCGACTACCAGCAGGCTCGCCAGCTGTTGGAGATGATAGCCAAGGGCAACCCCAACAGCAAGGAGCTCAACCGCCTGAAGCGGCAGCTCGACGGCCTCAGCCACCTGGCCGGCAGCGGCACCATGCCCGCCTTCACAGCCACCGACATCAACGGCAAGACCGTCAGTCGCAGTCAGCTGACAAGCCGGGTTAACGTCATCTTCACCTGGGCATCATGGAACTACGACAGCCAGAACCTGCTGCGCAGGCTCGACCGCATGCAGAAGGAACACGCCGACGGGATGAAAGTCGTAGGCATCTGTCTGGACGCCAGTCAGAAAGACTGCCGCCGACTGCTCGACCGCGACTCCATCAAGTGGAGCTGTATCTGCGACGGCCGTATGTGGGAGACGCCGGTCCTGACACAGCTCGGCCTCTACTACGTGCCCGACAACGTCATCATCGACAGCCGGGGCAAGGTGTTAGCCCACTCGCTATCCACCAACGATATAGAACGGAAGATAGAAGAGCTGCTGAAATAACTGTAAACCGTAAACTGTAAACTATAAACTGTAAACTATAAACTATAAACCGTAAACCGTGATTCTATGCTAGTAAAGACATTCTGCGCAGCCGTCATGGGGCTTGAGGCTACCACCATCACCATCGAAGTGAACATGACCCGCGGCGTGATGTTCCACCTCTCAGGACTGGCCGACACTGCCGTCAAGGAGAGCTACGACCGCATCCGCGCCGCCATCAGCAACATCGGCTTCAAGGCTCCCACGGCCGAAATCACCATCAATCTCTCGCCCGCCGACATCCGCAAGGAGGGCAGCGGCTACGACCTGCCACTGGCCGTCGGCATACTGGCAGCCCACGGCAAGATAGGAGCCGACATGCTGGAGCAGACGATGCTCATCGGCGAACTGGGACTCGACGGCAAGCTGAAGCCCGTCAGCGGGGCCCTCCCCGTGGCCATCCGTGCCCGGAAGGAGCAGTTCAAGCGGCTTATCGTGCCCAGGGAGAATGTGCGCGAGGCCGCCGTCGTCAACAATCTCGACGTCTACGGCATGGACAATCTGGCCGACGTCATCAGCTTCCTCAACGGCAACGACAGCTACGAACCAACCATCGTCGACACGCGACGCGAATTCTATGAACAGCAGTACTCCTTCGACCTCGACTTCGCCGACGTGAAGGGTCAGGAGAGCGTGAAGCGCGCCTTGGAGGTGGCTGCCGCCGGAGGGCACAACATCATCATGATAGGCCCGCCGGGAGCCGGAAAGTCGATGATGGCCAAGCGCCTGCCAAGCATCCTGCCGCCCCTGTCGCTGGCCGAGAGCCTGGAGACCACGCAGATACACTCCGTGGCCGGCAAGCTCAGCAGCGGCACGTCGCTCATCTCGCAGCGCCCCTTCCGCTCGCCCCATCACACCGTATCGCAGGTGGCCATGACTGGCGGCGGCAACCACGCCGTGCCCGGCGAGGTGTCGATGGCCCACAACGGGGTGCTCTTCCTCGACGAGCTGCCCGAGTTCAACAAGTCGACGCTCGAAGTGCTGCGCCAGCCGCTCGAGGACCGCAAGATTACCATCGCACGCGCCAAGTATACCGTCGAATACCCCTGCTCCTTCATGTTTGTGGCCTCGATGAACCCCTGTCCCTGCGGCTACTATGGCGACCCGACGCACCACTGCGTCTGCACCCCAGGGCAGATACAGCGATACATGAACAAAATCTCAGGCCCCCTACTCGACCGCATCGACCTACAAATAGAGTTGCAAAATGTACCATTCGCTCAACTCAGTACGATGAAACCAGGAGAACCAAGCGAAAAGATACGTGAAAGAGTGATTAAAGCACGGCAAATCCAAGAGGCTCGCTTTAAGGATTTCAAAGGTATTCACTGCAACGCTCAAATGACCGAAAGAATGCTCCATCTGTTTGCAGAGCCTGACGAAGCGTCTATGGACATGCTACGTATGGCAATGGAAAGGCTAAAGCTTTCAGCAAGAGCCTACAGCCGCATCTTGAAGGTGGCAAGAACAATTGCCGACTTAGATAATTCAGAGAACGTTCAGTCACAGCATATAGCCGAGGCTATTGGTTACAGAAACCTCGACCGAGGTGATTGGGCAGAAAGAGGAATATAAACTAAAAATACAATCATATATATGGGATGGAGATTTAGAAAATACATTCATATCGCACCTGGGGTTAAGTTAAATCTTAGCAAAGGTGGTGTAAGTACAACCTTCGGAGGCAAAGGGGCAAGCGTTAACATGAGTAAAAATGGTACTTATGTAAATACTAGTATTCCTGGTACTGGTTTATATAGGAGAGATAAGCTTTTTTCTAAAAAGAAAAAGATGAGTACAAAAGCAAAAAAAAATTCACATAATGACATGAAAGGGTGTTTAATCAATGGATGGGGATTTTATTCATTATTCATGGTTATTGGTGCTGTTGTTTTACTAGTGAAAGGTGACATAAAACTAGAAAAAGATTATCTATTAGGATTTATCTTTTTCCTTCTTAGCACTATTTTCGTTTTTTGGAAAAAAATATTTAGCATTTTTGAAGTGAAAGAAGTTCAAGAAGAATCCGAATTACAAGGTGGGAATGTTTCAGAATCTAAGCCAAAGAAAGAACAATTAAAAGACCTTGCAGCTCAAATTACAAATTTTGATATAAATAGCATTGGCGAAAATAATAGTAAACTAGGCATTGACAATTCTAAATCAATTAAAAATGATGATATACAGGACATATCAAGTATTCTCTTACCATCTGGAGAAAAATTAGACCCTCTGTTTTATGATGCAGCCAAGTTGGTTGTTCATAACCAAAGCGCATCAAGAAGTTTGATTCAAAAGAAGTTTACCATTGGATTTAATAGAGGTTCGAAATTGATAGAGCAATTAGAAATATGTGGCATTATTACTAAACCTAATGAATCGATGGTTAGAGAAGTTTTAATCAAAGACGAGCCTTCACTTATTCAGCTCATTTCAGATTTGAGAAATAAATCAAAAGATAATAATAATGATTATCGAGCTATCGAGGATAAAGATGTTATTTCACAGACACTATTCAATGAAGTTAACGCCAACATTGACATGTTCAGTGAATTGATATTAGAACTTAGAGCCAACATAACCTTTATGGCGAACTACAAGAACTCTGAAGCTAAAATACCAGATATTCTTAATTTGCTTATAATAAAGGATATTATCACTTGTTTTAGAGATTTAGGTCATACATTGGCTATTGACACTATTGAAGGACAATGTGTTATGCAGACCTATATTAATCTTGGTGTTAAAAAGGATAAGACTTACCAAGATTTCAAATCAATGCTGATATTAAACACTACTGATAGAATTAAAGCAAGGGAATTACTACAAGATGCCCTCTGTGAAATTGAAGAATCTAAAATGATTATGCATGAGGGAGAACTAAATCTTGTTTCCATATTAAAATATGACAAAGATTTGGTTGGCAAATATCTCACGTTGTTATACCGCTTTATGGTTATGATTGTGAAATCGGATAATTCCATAACAGAAAAAGAAACAATTTGGTTGAATGAACTTATCAAACTTCGAGAGAATTTGGTCGATTCATCTTCCAGACGAGAAAGAAATAAGGTGTATGAAGGCAAATCAAGTTCTAAAGAGTCTGTGGCAAATGTCAACCTTAACCATACAGAAGAACTGGCGCAACTGATTGGACTTGAAAATGTCAAAACGGAGGTGAAGAATCTTTACAACCTTGTCAAGGTGCAAAAGATGAGAGAAACCAGTGGAATGAAGACATCTAATGTATCTTATCATTGTGTTTTTACAGGTAATCCTGGAACGGGTAAGACCACAGTAGCGAGAATTGTTGCTGAAATATATAAAGATTTAGGAGTGGTTAAAAAAGGACATTTGGTTGAGACAGACCGTTCTGGATTAGTAGGCGAATATGTCGGGCAGACAGCTCCTAAGACAAATGCCATAATAGATTCAGCTCTTGATGGTGTATTATTCATTGATGAAGCATACTCATTGGTTCAAGGTGGTCAAGGGGATTATGGGAAAGAAGCAATTTCAACTCTTCTAAAGAGAATGGAAGATGATAGAGACCGTCTAGTTGTTATCCTTGCAGGCTATTCTAAGGAAATGGAGGATTTCATAAACTCCAACTCTGGCTTACAGTCAAGATTTAATCGTTATATTGAGTTCCCTGATTATACTAGTTCCGAATTATTGCAGATATTCAATTCTTTAGCAAAGAAAAGCGATTATAATTTATCGCAAGAAGCAGAAAAGAAAGTTGCATCAATTATTGAAGATGCATTAAGAAGTAAGGATTCCAATTTTGGAAACGCTCGTTATGTGCGAAACTTATTTGAGAAAATCGTCACTCAACAAGCCAATAGAATAATATCAGCATCAGAGATTACAAACGAAATGCTAGCAAAGATTGAAGTAATTGATGTTATCAATACACAGAGATAGAATACGATGAGACTCATGTTAACATCATCTGATTTCAGTAAGTTACGTCACATGATAACACGTTGCCAATGGACGTTCGCAAAAACGATGCCATTTGCACCGCATGAGTATATTGTCAAAGGCAAGTGTTCCTTATCTAAAGAAGAGTTTGAGTTTTTCGTAAACATGCAAAGACAATATGGGATTAAGGAACGTTGGGGCAAGTACAACAACCTCTATCTTTATATAGATGATTACAAATATTGGACAATGGGAGCACCGTTAGAAGAAACGACAGTCATTAATCGTGCAAAAATCCATGTACTAAAGGACGTGCTGAAAATGCACGATGATATGAAGACTATAAGAAAAGAGGTAGAAGAAAATAGCCCATATCATTTTAATGCTCTTCTTAATTCTTCGCCCTTGGAACCAAATGTAAGTAGCATATTTGCTGGTTTCCTAAAACAAAAATCGAATGGACGATATTCTGTATTGGAGAGTTTTATTAAGTTTTGCTTTGGTGACTCTTTCGCATCAAACATAGATAAGCCCATTATCGAAACGGAAACGGAAGTCAAGGACTTAAAGAGAATCGATATTCTCATATATGAAAAGGGTAAATACGCAATTGTAATTGAAAATAAGATATGGGATGCGATAGAACAACCAAATCAACTAACCAATTATATCAAGGGTGTAAAAGAACCTAGGTTTGGTTTCACTGACAATCAAATATATATTGTCTATATGCCAAGTACAGATGAGCATAGACCGACTAATGTCTCATGGAACAAATCATATCAGCAAACATTTGAGAACAGATTCAGAAACATTAGTTTCAGAGATAGTGTTATCAGATGGTTGGAATCAGATGATATACAATTAATTGATGATGAGTATTTCGTACACTCACGTTTCTTGTTCATAGATTTCCTTAAAAGGGTTTTTAAATTAACAGATACAGACAATATGGAGAATAAAAATATAGAAGAGTATATTCATAAAGAACTAGGGTTAAAAGAAAACGACCACGGTTACAATGTTGGACTGCTCACTGGTAGGATTAACGAAATAAGGGATTGCGTTAATCAACTAGAGCGTATGCGTAGAGAATACTGTTACCAAATAGTTAAAGACATTTGTTTACAATTAGAAAAAGATTATAGTGAGTACACAATACTAAGCGGTTTCAAACCTGGGCAGTATATTTTTACTGGAATCGCAATTCCTTATAAGGACAAACAAGATGCTATTTGTGTTCAGATAGGCTTTGAGGATAAGAACTTTATCTATGGCGCAACGTATGCAACAAATTATAAGTCCATTAGAACTGAAATGCAAGAATGGGATAACGTTTCCCGATTCTATCTTAATGGCGATTTCAAAAAAGGTTATGATTGGCTGTTCTATAAAGGACTTCCAATAGATAATGCTTATGATAGTTTCAAGCGATTAATTGATGCCCTACTTTATCCATCTAATCCAATCTAATTATTTGTATTCAATATGATTAGAGTGTATAAATACGGCGATATATCTGGTAAATCACAGCCCCATAAAGTTTCTGAACGGATGGACATCCACTGCGAGATCCAGGCCGTGCCCTTCGCCCAGCTGTCGCAGATGAAGCCGGGCGAGCCGTCGGCCGTCATCCGTGAGCGAGTCATCGCTGCCCGCAAGATTCAGGAGGAGCGCTTCAAGCCTTTCAAGGGCATCCACTCCAACGCCATGATGAGCGAGCGTATGCTCCATGAGTTCGCCGAGCCCGACGCCGCCAGCCTCGACATGCTCCGCATGGCCATGGAGCGGCTGAAGCTATCTGCCCGTGCCTACAGCCGCATCCTCAAGGTGGCCCGCACCATCGCCGACCTGGCCGGCTCGGAGAAAGTTGAATCCATGCACATCGCTGCGTATTCCGGCGATAGCCGTTCACCAATTCCGATGATATCCGTTCACTCGG
>CAMHUC010000059.1 GCA_946188155.1 uncultured bacterium
TCACCGTCACCACCAGCGCCCCGTTCGGCGACTTCACGGTGACATCCTTGGCCTGGGCGCATGTAGCGATTGCCAGTATCATCAAAAGAAAACTCTTTTTCATTATTTATTATTTTACGGGATGGTAGTTGAAGGAATAGAAATCGGCCTGGGGCTTGGAGACGTCGGTTGCCGACTGGCAGAAGAGGGCGAGGATGATGCCCGTAAAGCCGCCAGCAGTCTCGCTGCTCAGGTAGCGGGTGTCGGCCACGCCTACTTCGGTGAAGGTCTTGCCGTCCTCGGAGTAGGAGAAGCGGTAGTGGTCGCGACTGCCAGTGACGCGCAGGTAGGGCTTGCTGCCCTTCAGCGGAATCTCCTTCGCCACATGGTGGATGCTGCTGAGCCAATACTCCACGACGAGCGTGTTCTTTCCGTCGGCCTCTCGGCGCAAGGCAATGTCGTAGTGGGCAAAGAGATCCATGAAGACGCTCAGTCCTGCCATGTCGCCCACGCCCGCCTCGGAGAGTTTCAGTTGTGTGGTGGCCTCAAAGCCGATGTGCTGCTGGCGACGGCCAATGAACGTGGGCAGGTCTTTGCTGTTCAGTGTGGCCGAGGTGCCGGTCAGTCGCAGGGCGTTGGAGGTCAGTTGGTAGTTCTCCATGAGCGGATTGCGCAGATAGACCCATTCGTGGCCGAGCGGTTGCTTGCTGCTGAAGTGGACGTCAGTGGTGAAGTCCTTCTGCGGAGCAGGCTTCACAGGCAGGTCGGCAGTCATGTCGAGGGCGATAGTTCCATTACCGTTGACCACGGGCCATGCGTTCGTGTCCCACCGCACAGGAGCCAGATAAGTCTCGCGGCCTGTCAGATGGTTCATGGCGGTCTGAGGACGGAAGGCCAGACAGACTATCCACCAGGAACCGTCGGGAGCATCAACCAGGTCGGCATGTCCTGTGCCCTGAATGGGACTGTTCTCGCCCAACTGGTTGCAATGCGTCAGGATGGGGTTGGCAGGATTGCCAATGTAAGGCCCGTCAATGTTGGGCGAACGGGCAATAGTAATCATGTGGGCATGTTCCGTGCCACCCTCCGAGATGAGCAGGTAGTAGTAGTCGTCCTTCTTGTAGATATGCGGTCCCTCGGGATAGCGTCCACCCGTACCGTTCCAGATGCGGCGCGAGGGCGAAAGTGTCTTGCCCGTTTTTGGATCAATCTCACAGAGCCAGATACCACCATCGGGATTGCTTACCATGTAGCAGTGGCCGTCCTCGAAGTAGAGCGACGGGTCGATGCCACCCTGCTCCAGCCATACGGGGTCAGACCACTCACCTCGGGGATTGTCCGTATAGACGAGGAAGTTGCCGCCGTTGGTGGTGTTGGTGGTAATCATATAGAACGTGCCGTCGTTGTAGCGGATGGTGGGGGCATAGATGCCTCCCCACGAGAGTGTCCCTTTCAAATCCACCTGACTCTTGCGCGTCAGACAGTGCCCTATCTGTTCCCAGTTTACAAGGTCGCGGCTGTGCCACAGGGGAACGCCGGGGAAATAGTCGAAGGTGCTGTTTACCAGATAATAGTCACTACCGACACGGCAGATGCTCGGGTCGGGATAGAAGCCCGGAATGACGGGATTATGATAACGGTCGGTGGCATTAGCACTTCCACAAGAGAGTGCCAATGTAAAGGATAACAGAATCAATTTCTTCATAATTAATAGTCTTTCGCCTTCAACAGGGCATTCATCAATGTCGGATAAGTAGGCTGGAAGGTAGTGCGGCTGATAATCTCGTTCCAATAGAACAAAGAGATATTAGCCTTCTGGTGGCAGTAGGTCACCATAAACTCGGCATACTTGGCACGTTCCTCCTCGGCAATTTTGTCGTTGGCAGCAAATTCACCAATGATGATGGGCAAGTGGTTGGTATTGTAATAGTCTATCAAGATGTCCAATTCAGCAGCCAGTTCATTTCGGTAGTCCTCCGTCCATACGGGCAGTGCCTCATCGTCTTTCAGTTCCTGCGTCATCTTACAGAAGGCGGCAGGGTCATAGTTGTGTACCTGCACCATGAGATGTTCGGGAATCTGGTCGGTAGGAATGACGAAGGGGTCGAGCATCTCGTGCGAACCGTTGGCAGCGTAGGTATTGACGATGAGGTTGCGGTGCTGGTTGTTCTCGCCAAGACTGCGGATGGTGTTGACGAAGGTCTGTGCCAGTTGGTTGACAGCGACGAAGGCATCCCCTTTGGCATTCACCCATTGCTTGTTCTCGTCGAGAATCTCGTTGTAACTCTCGAACATCAGGTGATCGTCATACTGCTCGAAGCGGGTGGCAATCTGCGTCCACAGGTTGACGTACTTCTCAGAAATCTCGTCGATGTTGCTCAAGTCAGCATCCAACCATCCACCGTTGGTGTCGTGGTGTACGTTGAGGATAACGTAGAGTCCGGCATCCAGTCCGTATTTCACTACTTCCTCTACGCGGTTCATCCACTTCTCAGTCACCTGGAAATTGTCGTCGGTATGGGGGAACCATGTCACGGGGATGCGCACGGCATTGAAACCGTTGGCCTTCACGGCATTGAACCAGTCGGCTGTGACGAGCGGGTTGCCCCAACAGGTCTGGAAGGTCTCGATGGGATCGTCCGTCCAGTCGAACCATGTGCCGTAAGCCTCCAGCGAGTTGTAGAGGTTCAGTCCAATCTTCATCTCATTGCCGGCATCCTCAGCTGTAATCCATCCGAGCGGATCTACGTAGGTGGCATTCTGAACGACGGAGAGATTTGCTGTCAGTCCGTTGCCTGTGAGAGTGATGTTGGCCGTACGGTTCTGCTCTGACGGGTTCTCTGCCACCGATACTTTCAGGTGGAGCGTCTTGTCTGTCATGCCAAGGCCGGAGTGGTTGGAGAGCGTCACCCAGTCGGCATCGCAACTCACTTGCCATTCGATGTTACTCTGGATATCCACCATCTGGAAACTGTTCCACTTGGTAAACGTCAGCTGACTGATGGCAGTCGTCGGGTCATTCACAGCGCAGAATTGTAGCGAGGGGTTACTCACATTCTCGCTATCCTTGTCGCTGCAGGCAGCCAGTGCCAGGATGGCACCGACTGCTAATAGCATATATTTTAATGTCTTCATATTGGTTACTTGATTTTGTAAATACGGAAGTTATCATACGCAACGGCAAACCAGATGCCCTCTCTGCTCTCGAAGTCGTGGTAGATCTTGAAGTTGCCGTCGTCACCGGGAGCAGCGCCAACGAGGTCGCCGTAGGTGCCCTCGCCGAACTTCGTCAGCGGAATAGCCACGCTCATCCATTCGCCGACAAGGGTCTTGCCCGTGTATTGGTCGGCTATGTCGGTTCTGTCAACGGTACCGCCCATAAAGGTAATCTGGGTGTAGCAGGTGGCATCCGGCATCTGAGGCAGATAGACCTCATAGCGCAGTTCGAGGTCGCTCAGCGGCGTGCTGGCGTCTATGCCCGCAGGAGCCTGCTTGCCATTGAACTGTATGTTGTGATCCCACCATCCGGCATAGGCTTCGAAGCCAATCCACCCGCCAGATGCAGGTTCTACGGTGAACGAAGCAGCATCCCACCAAGCACCACGCACATCGGTACCCCAGTTCCAGTTCTGTGCTGTGCCGTGGCCATCGAAGTCCTCCAATATCCAGTCGTAGCGGTAGAACGGCAGTTCGGTCACGCCGCCCAGGGTTCTCAGTTTGATGGTGCCCGTGGCCGCCGTTGACGGAATCTGGCTGGGCATCTTGAACGTCACCTTGTCCTGAGCATCGCTGACGGTGACATCGTCGAGATCAATGTCTATCTCGCCACCGATGTTGATAGCCATCAGGTCGGTCAGATATTTACCCAGGAGGGTAACGGTCTGTCCGGGTATCGGCATATCGGGGAATACGCTGATGAGTTCCGGAGCCATTGGCGACTTCGAGAAGCCGCAGTAGGCCGTGCCGGCAAAGCACTGCATGACGATGATGCCTCGTGCGGGAATCGTCTGCGGCATCTTAACGTATGCCACAGTGCAACTGTCGTTGACTTCCCATGAAGGACAGTCAGCCATCTTCACTGTGTCAAGACCAGCCACATAGACGGATTCAATCTCGTGGAGCAGCGAACCGTGCAGTTCCACTGTCTGTCCGGACTGCATCTCAGGTATGCCCTCGCTGTTTAGCGGCATATCGGCCTTGTAGTAGTCAATGACTGGTGTACCTGCAATCACATGGAATCCGTAGACGGCTGTTCCATGCGTGGTCTCTACACGGATTTCCATAGGCAGAGAGTTGTCTGCTCCATAGACGATGAGGTCTGACGGGATGGTCAGGATGATATGCGTGTCCGTGTTGTAGTTGGCATTGAAGTAGCAGTCCTGGTTGTTGATGTAGATGTTCATCGCATGCCCCAGGTTGTGACCCTCGATGAGGATCATCTGTCCCAAGTTACCCACGGTGAAGGCAGAGTCGGCTTTCTCCGGGTCGGTCAGTCGGACGCGCTCAATGACGGGTTGTCCGCCACCGTCGTCGTCACTACACGATGTCAGCGTCAGGCTGCTACCGATGGCCAGCAGCGACACTATGCACGTCAGGATATATTTCGAAATGTTCATAATGCTGATACGTTTTTATTCGTTAAAGTTGTAATGCTCCGGTTCGCGCTTCAGATACGGGTTCTGAATGACGTCGGCCTCAGGATAAGGCAGGAAGATGTTGTCGTTGGTAATGACTGGTGTCACGTCGGGTGCCACCAGGTCGCCGAACTCTGTCGAGACCACTTCTTCCCAGTCGTTGTCGGGATTGTGGTAGAACGAGAGTTCGTTGTCTGTTCCCACCCGCACTTCGTTGTAGGTGCAGCCGCGATACTGGTTGTTCAGGTAGTTGAGCATGAAGTTGGGCTTCCACTTGTACCACTCCAGCATCGAGTACCAGTTCATGTACTCCATGCCGAACTCCACGCGGCGCTCACGGATGATGTCCTCAAAGGTGATGGACGCAGCCTCGTCGATACCGGCACGGCGGCGCACGGCATTGAAGTACTGTAGGCCCTCGCCCGTCAGAGAAGAGTTGTTGCCCAAGCAAGCCTCGGCATAGATCAGATAGACATCGGCCAGACGGATGATGTAGGTGTTCAGCGGCGAGCACATCATGGCCACATAGCCGTCGTTGTCATCGTCAGGACCACCCACCACACCTTTCTTGATGGGGGCGGCGGTGCCTTCGTATGTGTAGCCGCCATCAGCCTTGCAGATGTAGTCGTAGTAGACGCCCGGCGTACAGAACGACGCATCGCGGCGCACAGTCTCCCACTTCCAGGCGCCGTTGCTGCCCTTGTAGCGATACTGCATCAGCATGTCGGGCGAGGCATTCAGCGCACTCCAGCACATCACGCCACCCAGCATCTTGCTGTCGGCACAGAGGTCGGAGATGGTGGCATTGCAGACGTACCACTGCAGGGTGGTCGATTTGTACCACTGGCAGGCCAGCAGCGACTCCTCGTTGTTGTTGTAGCGGTATTTAAACAGGTTGTGATAGTTGTCGAGCAACTTGCTGCCGCTGTTCTCTATTACGTCCAGTGCATACATCTTGGCCTGAGCCAGGTCAGACTCGTCGCGCTGCGACTTGTCCCAGCCCGAACGGGCCAAATAGACCTTGGCCAGCATCGCCTTGGCACTCCAGCAGGTGGCACGCCCGGCAGCGTAAGGTGTCTCAGGCAGGTTATCGGCGGCGTAGGTCAGGTCGTTGATGACGAACTTGAACACGTCCTCCTCATAGTTTCGCGGACGGACGGGATTGTCCACCACCTCCTGGTTGCTCTCGAACAGCACCAACGGCCCCCACACGTGCATGGCATAGAACAGGGCCACGCCACGCATCAGACGGGCCTCGCCGATGGCCGTCCGCTTGGCATCCTCCGTGACGTTAGAGGTCGACTTGGTCTCAATATTCTCAATCGTGGCATTGGCCATCGTGACCACTGAGAAGAATCCTGCCCAGATGTCACTCAGGTATTCGTTCAGGGCCGTTACGGTAAACATGCCATACTCAGGCCAGTTGTAGGGAGAGTAGGCGTCGTTGGCACGCAGACTGCCGAGCAGCAGCATGCCACGCGTGTTGTAGTCGAACCAGGCACGGTTGTAGAGCGGTGCCGTAGAGGCATAGAGGGCTTCGTCGGAATCGTAGAAGTTGTCCTCGATATATTCTCCTTCCGGTGTCTTGTCCAGGAAGTCCTTGCTGCAGGAAATGAAGAATGAAGAGTGAAGAATGAAGAATGCTGCGCCGAGCAACTTCATCATCACGTTCATGCTTCTTTCCTTTCTGTTTGTATTTCTATTATTCATAGTCATATCGTTTTTATGCCCCGTCTGTGCGGTAGCAAATTCTTCATTCTTCATTCTTCACTCTTCATTTTAGAGGTTCAGATTCAGTCCAAATGTGTAGATACGCTGCGAGGGATAGCGGGCATAGTCCACGCCACGCAACAGCACGTTTTGATTATAGGAACCCACCTCAGGGTCGTAACCGTTGTACTTGGTGATGGTCCAGAGATTCTGCACATTGAAGTAGACGCGCAGGTTCTCAATATGTATCTTATGCAGCCACTTCACCGGTACGGTGTAGCCTATGGACAGGTTCTTGATGCGTACATAACTGCCGTCCTCAATGTAGATATTGCTCAGGCGCGAGTTGTCGTTGGCCTTGGCCTGGTCGATGCGGTAGGTGCTGGCTCCGGGGTTCGTCATCTGCATGTTAGCCAGCGTGCGCTCGCCCTCAGCGTCTATCAGCCCGTACTTGGCAAAGTCGCAGACCGACTTCAGCGTCACCCAACGGTTTGTGGGGTCCGACTGCTGCTGGGCCAGATAGTTGAACACCTTGTTGCCCACCGAGCCGGTGATGAAGAGGTTCACGTCGAAGCCCTTCCAGCGCCAGTTGTTGTTCAGACCGAAGGTGAACTTCGGCTCCGGGTTGCCGAGGAAAGTGCGGTCCTGCTCGTCGATGACACCGTCGTCGTTCTGGTCCTTGTAGATGTAGTCGCCATACCAGACGCCCGTGCCCTCGTTCACTTCCTTGTCCTCTGGCAGGGCCACAATCATCTTGTTGCCCTTCGCGTCGAGCAGGTAGTCGCCGTTGATGTCCTTCTGGTAGAAGTCATCCTCCTTCTCGAACATGCCGATGACCTCGTAGCCATAGAACTGTGCCACGGGCTGTCCGACGGTGGTATAGGTATAGGTCAGGCCGTTGATGTTGCCCTGAATGCCTGCACTCTCCGTGTAGAGACGCGTCACCTCGTTGCGGTTCAGCGAGAAGGTGATGCCCGTGGTCCACTCGAAGTTCTTGTTAGAGATGTTCACCGTGTTCAGCGTAAACTCAAAGCCCTTGTTGCGCATGGCACCGGAGTTCACCCAGGGGGCGCCGATGACACCGCTGACATACGTGGGCAGGGCTGCCGGCATCAGCAGGTTGTCGGTGTTCTTCAGATAGGCATCGAAGATAAACTCGATGCGGTTGTTCAGGAAACTCAGGTCGAGACCGATGTTCCACGACTTGGTCTGCTCCCACTTCAGTTTGCTGTTAGCAAAGTTGTTGGGATAGAACCCCGTACCGTAGGCGGTAGCCACACTGGCCATCGTCGCACCGTAGGCATAGGCACCGGCATTCTGGTTACCCACCAGACCCCAGCCCAGTCGCAGCTTACCGTTCGACAGCCAGCCGACATCCTTCAGGAACGACTCCTGCTTGAAGCGCCAGGCCAGGGCTACCGAGGGGAACCAGCCCCAGCGGTTGTCGGGACCGAACGATGACGAACCGTCGGCACGCAGCGTAGCGGTTATCAGGTAGCGCTCGTCGAAGGTGTAGTTCAGACGGCCATAGTATGACTCGATGCTCGACGAGCCTTTCTGGTTGCTGTTGGTGGCGGTCTTCATGTCGCCCACGTTCAGTTCATGCACGGTATTGAACAGGTAGCCCGTGCGCCCGGCCGACAGGTTCTCCCACGACGACTCCTGTGCCTCGTGACCGGCCATGATGTTCACGCTGTGCTTCTTTGCAAAGGTGTTCATATAGGTCATGTACTGCTTGAACGACCAGTAACTGCTGTTCGATGCGCCGCGGCTGCCCGAACTGGTCTGCGACCAACTGCCCAGGGTCAGGTTGGGCTGATAGTAATAAGTGTTATTATATCCATAACTGCCGCCATACTCCATGCGGAACGACAGGCCCTTGCAGATGTTTATATTGGCATAGCCGTTCAGCATCAGTTGCAGCCCCTTCTCATAGTTCTCCTTGGTCAGGGCGTCGGCCAGCGGGTTCGAGTAGTAGGTGGCCAACTGGTTGGTCTCCTGATAGCCCCACGAGCCGTCGGGGTTCCTGGCGGGCATCTCGGGCAACTGCTTCAGTGCTGTCTCGATGACGTTGCCATCGTCGATGGTGTTGTTCTTCTGCGTACGCGAGAAGGAACTCTGCACACCCACCTGCAGCCACTTGCCAATCTTAGAGTCGGCATTCACACGGGC
Organism: uncultured bacterium; assembly: GCA_946188155.1. Lineage (GTDB taxonomy): Bacteria > Bacteroidota > Bacteroidia > Bacteroidales > Bacteroidaceae > Prevotella. The sequence continues at coordinate 8,496 of CAMHUC010000059.1, forward strand.
CGAGAAGCGCTGGAAGTCAGAGCCTACGGCAATACCGTCCTGCTTCAGATAACCACCGCTGATGAGATACTGGCCGGCCTCATTACCGCCGCTCACCGACAGTTGATGGTTGTGCATCATGGCGCTGCGGAATATCTCGCTCTGCCAGTCGGTACCGTCGCCCAGTACCGACGGGTCGGCAAACTCCTCACGCTCACCCCAGCCCAGGGCATCCACGCGCTCATTATATAATACGGCATACTCGCGCAGGTTCATCGTCTCCAACTTGTTGGGAATCTTCTGCACGCCAAAGTAGCCCTCGTAACTGATGGTCGGCTTGCCGGCCTGTCCCTTCTTGGTGGTGATGAGCACCACACCGTTGGAGGCTCGCGAACCGTAGATGGCCGTGGCCGAGGCATCCTTCAGCACCTCCATCGACACGATGTCTGAGGGGTTGATGCTCGACAGGGCCGAACTGTTGCCGTTGGTCTGTCCGTCTATAGCCACACCGTCAACCACGTAGAGCGGCTCGTTACCGTTCAGCGAGTTCACACCACGGATGGCCACGGAGATACCGCCACCAGGCGAACCTGAGTTCTGCGTCACCTGCACACCGGCGGCACGGCCCTGCAGAGCCTGGTCTACCGACGTGATGACCGACTTCTTGATGTCCTTCTCGCCCACCGACACCACCGAGCCGGTGATGTCAGAACGCTTCATCACACCGTAGCCTACCACCACCACCTCGTCGAGTGTGGAGGCATCGTTCTCCAGTGCCACATCGATGGTGGCCTGGCCAGTGAACTTGATGCTCTTCGTCTCGTAGCCGATGTACGAGATGACGAGCGTCTGCCCCTTGGCAATCTTCGTCGTGTAGTTTCCGTCGAAGTCAGTCACTGTGCCGGCCTTGGTTTCCTTCACCATCACCGTTGCACCAATCAGAGGCTCCCCGTCGGCGGCTGAGGTCACTACACCCTTCACCGTCTGGGTCTGTGCCGAGGCTGTCAGCATGCCGACCGCCACCATCAGTGTGGTCAGCATCAGCCTCCATCGGCAGCATGCTTTTAGTTGTCTGTTTTCTGTTAGTTTCATACGCGTTTTGATTAAAAATGAATTGTGCTGCAAAGTTACGCCATCCTTTATTTATAGGCATATTTATCTGTAACATATCGCTATTCATTTGTAACAAACGCCTTTGAGCAACAAAAAACTGGAGCGTCACCTTGTGAACTCCAGTTTGTAAGTGCCTGAGCGTAGCGTCGCTCGCGTGTCGGCAGTGGGGGTATAGCCATCGGGGGGAGCGATGTGTACGGTCATGCCCTTGGGGATGGTGACGGTGGCGCGATAGACGGACCCGTCGTCCTTGAAGCCGTAGGACAGGGGGCCTGCGACCGTCGGGATGGTGATGGCAGCCTCGGTGATGGGACTGACTGTGGGACGGATGGCGACCTCACGCCAGCCGGGCGTGGTGGGACGGATGCCGAGAATCTGCTCGCAGATGTCGGTCAGCATACCGCCGCTCCAGGCATGGTTGGTTGAGCCGCCGCCGTAGCCACCCTCCTGCCAGCCCTCGTAGAGCGTGGTGTGCTGAGGGTCTGCTATCATCGGCCCGAAGCGCCGCTTGAAGCGCTCTAGGGCGTAGTCGGCGTGGCCCATCCGCATCAGGGCCTCATAGACGTATTTCTCCATATAGGGACTGGCATACTCCTGTCTCTTGATGACCTCGAAGATACGGTCATACTTCGTGCTGTCGGCCAGTCCGCTCACCACGGCCATCGCCTGCACACGGTCGTCGGTGGCTCCGTGATAGGATGGATGGCGGTAGGCGTAGCCGTTCCAGCAGCGGTTGAAGGCGGTACGGATGGACTGCATCTGCCGCTCGTAGTCAGGGATGTCGGCATCATGTCCCGTCAGCCCGGCCACGTTGATGGCCGACTGCAGGGCGAGATAGTGCCATGCGGCGAGTATCAGGCGCATATCGACATCCGTTCCCCAGTCGCCCCAGGGCCAGCCGCCCTGCCGTTCGCAGGTCAGTCCGTCGTCGTCGAGTGTCCACAGGGCCAGATAGCGGCGCATGGCAGGATAGGCGTAATCCATCGTCTCCTTGTCGCCCGTGTGCATATAGTAGTACCAGAAGCCGTAAGTGCTGATGGCAGTCAGCGACTGCGCTGGCAGTTCCTTGTCCCAGTTCTCGGCGGGAATGGGCGAGAACAGGGTGCCGTCCTCTTTCTGCCAATCGACGAGTTCGCGGATGGCCTTGCGCATCAGCAGGTTGGCACGGGGAGACAGTTGGTAGAAACTCTGTCCCATCAGGATGGTGACGTCGCCCCACCACTGTGCCCGTTCGCGGTCAGGACAGTCGAAGTAGTTGTCGCGCATGTTCACGTAGAGCGTTCGCATTGCTTTCTGCCAGAAGCGGTTGATGATGGTATCGTTACAGGTAAACGACCCCTCGAAGTCACAGTCGTAGCCTGTCTCCCGATAGCCGATGCCATGGACGGTCAGACGTGCCGTCTTAGGATAGATGACACGTAGCACGTCACCGTTCATCCAGCCAAACGACTCATACTGCTGCCGTCCCCGTCGGGTGACGTACTCAGCACGCACGCACTCGGCACTGCCGCCCCATACGTGGTCGGTCTCCAGACGGATGCAGGTGCCGCCGGCCTCGTCGGTCACGTCAATCCAGGGTGTCATCTGCATGTTGTAGGGCAGACGGACTGAGAACACCACATTGTCTTTTTCATCTTCAGTCATGTCGTATTGAGCGGTTCTTATGCCGTAATCGTGCCATTGGGGAATAGGACGTTCCATCAACTTACCCCAGGCTCCCTCACCCCACACTCCGATTTCCAGCGAAGGTTTGTAACTATGAACTATATGCTCTTCTCTCGCATCATAGCGGATATTTGACTCCGCAAGGCGAAAATTGGTATATGGTGCATCACAGGTCTGGTACGCTTGCAGCCGCTGGCTTTGCCATGAGGCATCCGTTACCAGTCCTATGGACGGTGCGTCGACGATGACACCAGCCTGTCCGCTGCTGACGTGCGAGAAGCCCTGTCTGCCAAAGAAGCACAGTAGCAGTCGTACATAATTCTGTCCTTTCCGCAGATACGGTGCAAGGTCTACCACGTCGTAATAGGATTCCATGCGGTTAGGTCCACGCTTCAGCCCACCCTCGAATACGGCAAGGGTACCGTTCACCCACAACCAGTATTTCGAGTCGGCGGCGATGCATGCCTCGACTTTCTTCGGCTTCTTTCCCAACTGGAAGTCCTTGCGGAACTCCATCCACGTGTTTGTCTGATTCCGCTGTGCGTCGTCAGCAGTGATCCAGTAGGCTGTCTGTGCCGATGCCATCAGAGTTCCGACGACAAGCAACAGGGTTAATAGTATTTGTCTCATATCATAGGGTTTTACTTATGTTTTTTGCTGCTGCAAAGATTGCAACATTTCCGCATTCAGGCATATTCATCTGTAACGTAAGGCTATCCGTTTGCAACATCATAGGAAAAAGTTAATGCTTGCTCAAAAAAGGATGCACCACGTAGTTTGCTACGCTGGCGCATCCGAAAAAATTAACTACTAACTAACCTTAATTGATGACAATCTTTTTACCACCGATGATGTTGATGCCCTTCGCGGGGGTGCTGACGCGCTGACCGCTGAGGGTATATATTGCGACATTCTCTTTAGAGGATAAGTTCTGGATGGTGTTGATGCCTGTACTGGTGTCTGCCTTTTTCACCAACTCAGCCTTGGCAATCTTCAGCGTTGTCTGATCGTCGGTGCCCTGCTTGCTGTTCCAGCTGTAGTAGAAGCCGATGGACTTGATGTTGACGCCGGGCTTTGCACTGAAGTAGACTGTCACTTTGCTGGCTCCCTTCGTGAGGGCTGCAATCTGGGTGCCGCTCCAACCGTCGGTGTCGCTTTCGGCATTCAGTTGGATTCCTTCGTCGGGGACGGGTTCAGCAAAGGTAATGACTACTTTCTCGTAATCATCGCTGATGATGGCTGGGTCAAAGTACCAGGCGGGATAGGTGGAATAACGGGTGAGGGTGATGGTCTGGTTGGCATCATCCTTGAGGCTTGCGTCTTCGCCAGGATTAAGGTCGGCAAAGGTCAGCTCTGTCACCTCGCCCGCGCTGTGAGCCTTGACCACGGCACTGTTGATGGTGATGACTGCAGGATCGGCACCGCCTTCCCAGTCGCCATGCGAGAAACCAATCTGGGTAATACCACCATTGAAAGCGAAGTCTGTTTTAATAGACGTTGTTCCCTCAGGTATATCAAGGCTCTGCGTCTCGCCGCCCTCGTAAGTAATAGTGAAAGTGACGTGAGCACCGACAGTAGGCTCCATGGTGAAGTCAATGCCGCAATAGTCATCTTGACTCAGGCAGTGGAAAAACATCCATCCGCCACCAGCCGACCAGTTGCTGAAGTTAAGGGTGGGAGCTGCTGAGTTGTCGAAGCCCCAGTCGCCGAATGCTACTGTCTCAGAAGGGGTGAGGGTGATGTCCTCTGCAGCCTGTGCGCCGAGTGAGAGGAAGGCTGCTGCGATAAGCGTAAAAATCTTTTTCATTGTTGTTTTTATAAGCTTATTTTGTCAAGTATTTCTTTCCGTCAATGATGCAGATGCCTTTGTAGGCGGCTGGTGGAATCCTACGCCCCAGAAGGTCATAGGATTGACCATTTGCTGATTCCCGATTTTCGATGATGCCGATGCCGTCTGACGAGCTGCTGACGAACTGCCAGGCGTCGAACTGTACGTCGCCCTTCAGGAAAAAATAGATAACGTGGGTGCCTGTCAGGGTGCTGCTTGTGTTGGCAGTCAGCGTCTGCCAGTTGTCGCCCGTGCTGCTGATGGTAGCAATATCAGTGCCGTCCTTGTCGTCGAGACGCAGGGTGACGCTGCCATTGCCTTTCAGCAAGCACTTCAGTGCGCTGGCACCCGTAGAGAATTCGGCGTTGCGCACCTCGATGATGCCCTCGGTGGGGGTGTCGGCGGTGATGCAGGTGGTACCTATGGTGGCCACCATGTGGCCTGGCTCATTGGTAGGCTGATAGAGGATGCCGAGGGTGGCGGCACTGGTGGCGGCACGCTGTACGGCGTAGGGGTTGAGGTTCTTGATGGCACTCACGCCCTTCTTCGTGGGGATGCACTCGTGGAGGATGACGTTGGCCTCGTCCACCTCCATCTCGTCAACATAGATGCTGCGGAATCCGCCGTTGGAACCGAGCGAAGGCTCCAGCAGGTTGGTCTGGTAGAACAGATACCAGTGCCCCTGGTACTTGTGCAGGTGGCTGTGGTTGTTGGTGTAGCCCATGCCGTTGTCGCCGGGGTTGCGGAAGTAGTTGCCTCCATACCTCCATGAGTCGGTGATGAGCGGGGTCTTGCTCGTGAAGTAGTTCATGCTGCACTGCGTCGGATTCTCACCGCCCCATGTCCACGGGGTATGCTCGCTCCAGTCGTTATTATAGGTATAGACGTAGGTGCCGTTGATGTAGTTCAGCTCGTTGGCCTCGAAGTGGTAGGGCGAGAGCAGTTTGACGGGCCCCTCGGCGAAGGAGTGCAGGTCGGGGTTGAGCTTGGCTATCCAGCCCTGCGAGTTGCCGAAGGAGAGCCATGCGTCACCATTGTCGTCAATGACGGCTCCAGGGTCGAAGATGGCACCGCTGCCCTTCACCGTCTCATTGTTGCCGTCGATTAGGCTGGTGTTGAGTGGCGAGGTCCAGGGACCTACGGGTGACTTGGCTTGAATGACTCCTGTGCCCCATCCGCTGTTGGAGAAGTAGAGCGAGAAGAGGGTGCTGCCATCGGCCATCGGCTTGCTGATGATGCTGGGTGCCCACGAGGCCATGATCCACGGGGCTACCGTGCCCACGGGAATCAGTCCGTGGTAGGTCCAGTTCACCATGTCGTCGGTCGACATCATGACCAGTGTCTTGATGCGCTCGTAGCTGTTGGTGGGAGCGCCCTCGTCGTACTGCTGGTGGTCATTGGTGCCATATACATAGAGACGGCCATCGTACTCCACGGCTGTGGGGTCGGCACAGAACTGGAAGTCGAGCAGGGGGTTGGCCATGCCCGTGCCCAGCTTGGGCGAGTTCACCTTGGTCTTCGGTGTGGAGGCATCGGCCGACTCCTTGGTGAGGATGGTGATGTCGCGGAAGTAGATTTTCGCCGTCACGTCGTCGCCATTCACCTTGTTCAGTCCCTCCCAATCGCCTTGAAGCATCACAATCCTGACAAGTGTCTTGCTACGCTCGAAAGTCAGGCTGTGGTTCTCGGCACCGTAGCTGATGACGCTCTCCGTTTCGCTCTCGTCGCTATAGACGGCCTTCACCACCATGCGGTAGTAGTTCACAGGCTGCGCGAATGTCATGTCCAAGCGGGTGTACTCGTTGGTGCTGAGGTCGCCAGCGGTCCAGTAGTTGTTTGCCCAGTTGGGGAAGGTGATGCTGTTCTCAGTGGCATTGGCCTCGCCGCCGTAGCCGCCCCAGTCGAATTGCATGTCAGTGACCGACAGGGTGACGTCCTCAGCTGCCGTGACACTCGTCGTCATAGCCAGCATAAACAGTAGAAGGCTTAGAATACGTTTCATTTTTTCGCTATTTTCGATTTCCGCTTGCAAAGTTAGGCTATTACCCGCATACAGGCATATTCATTTGTAACACGAGGCTATTCATTTGTATCAATCTGCATTATTGGGCTGTCAGTGTCAGATTGTTCTCCTTCAGACCATCAGCGGTAGCCGTCAGTTGAATCAGTCCTGCCGATTTGCTGCTTTGGATGATGACCTGTGCCAGACCGTTGAAGGCGGGGATGCTGAACGTGTGGCAGTTCTGATTCTTCGGATGGTCGGCACCAAGATATGACGGGTCGCCATTGCCCGCACCGAGGATCCGGCCCTCGCCTTCTAAGCGGAAGGTCAGCGTCGGACAGGCATCGGGGACGATGCGGCCCTTCTGGTCTTGTACCTCAATGGTCACTACCGCCACGTCGCGCCCGTCAGCAGTGATGGTCTGGCGGTCTGTTTTCAGCACGAGTCTTGAGGCGGGCTTGGTGGTTTCGATGGTCTCGGTGAGGATGCGCTTGCCGTTCTTATAGCCTGTGGCAACGACCTTGCCGGGCTGATAGACGGCCCGCCATTTCAGGTGACCGTTCTTCGGCATCTGCTGACGCCCCAGTTTCTTACCGTTGACCGTCAGTTCCACTTCGTCGCAGTTGCTGTAGGCCCAGATGTCAACCTCTTCGCCTTCGTGTCCTGTCAGGTTCCAGTGGGGCAGCAGGTGCAGCACGGGTTCGTCGGTCCACCATGCCTTCAGATACCACGCCTCATCCTTCCAGAAGCCGCAGTAGTCCAGAATGCCGAACTCCGACTTGTGGGCAGGGTACTCCAACGGGTTAGGCTCGCCACGGTAGTCGAAGCCCGTCCAATAGAACAGACCCGCCTCCCAGTCACGGTCGGCATAGAACTGCCAGCCACGCTCGATGACGTTCTCAACACTGTTTGCTTTATAGACGCGGTTGATGCTGGGCATGTGACAGGAATCGGGGTCATTGAAATATATGCCGCGTGTGCCGCAGCCCGAGGTTTCCTCCGTGCCTACGAACTTCCATGTGGGGTTGTACTTCTTGCGGTTATCCACGTCGTTCTGCACGATGTAGTTGATGCCTACCACGTCGAGGCCCTTCACCATCTCCCAGCCACCGGCATTCGCCATCGTCGAGGGACGTGTGGGGTCGAGCAGACGGGTGTATTCGCGCATGGCCTCGGCTACGCGGCGACCATCCACGGCATTCTCCATGCCCCACTCCTCGTTGCCGTCGCTCCAGAGGATGACGCTGGGGTGGTTGCGGTCACGCTTAATCATATTCTCCAACAGGCGCAGGTGTTCGCTGTTGATGCCCGACAGACGGTTCTCGTCGATGACCAGGATGCCCTCACGGTCGCAGATGTCGAGCAGCGCGGGTGTCATGGGATTGTGCGACGAACGGTAGGCATTGCAACCAAACGCCTTCAGCTGCTTGATGCGCCACTCCAACAGAGCCTCTGGGATAGCCGAGCCTACACCGGCATGGTCCTGGTGCATGTTCACGCCCTTCAGTTTCAACGGCTGGCCGTTGAGCAGGAAACCACGGTCGGCAGTGAAGGCGATGTCGCGGATGCCGGTAGTTGTCTCGTAGATGTCAGTCACCTGGCCGTTCACCTTCACAGTGGTCTCTACCTTATATAAATAAGGGTCGGTGGTGCTCCAGAGATGGGGGCTTTGAACTTTGAGGATTGAGATTTGAAATTTGAAAGTTTGCTTTGCCTTCAGTTCCAGCGTTTGGGTGGTGCTACGAGCCACCTCCTTGCTGTCGGCATCGAGCAGACGGTGGCTGACTTCACATTGCTGGGTGATCAGAGAGTGATTATTTACCTCCGTCTCCACGTGGATGGTAGCTTGGTCGTAAGGTGCTTTCAGGTCGGCATAGACGAATGTGCCGAAGGAGGCCACACTGACGGCGGCGGTCTTCACGAACCATGCGTCGCGGTAGATACCGGCTCCCTCGTAGAACCAGCCCTCCTCCAACGTTGCATCTGCACGCACACAGATGAGGTTATCGCCGCCGTAGTTCACATACTCCGTCACGTCATACACCTGCGTGGCATAGCCGCTCGGCTCCGTACCCATGTAGTAGCCGTTGAACCACACGCGGGCATCGCGGAAGATTCCGTCGAACTGCAACAGTAGGTGCTTGCCCAAGTCGGACTCTGGGATGCTGATAGTCTTCCTGTACCAGCCCACGCTGGTCTCAGGATATTTATAGCCCACGGTCTTGTAGCCGTGCGAGTGACTGGCCTCGCGGGAGTAAGGCAATGTAGTCACCCAGTCGTGGGGCACGCGCACCTCTTCCCAAGCCGAGTCGTCAAACTTCTTGCTGTAAGGCCCCTCGTTGTGCAGCGAGTTCGCCTTGGTCAAATAGTTAAAGTACTCCGTGCCGCATCCAAAATCCTTCTTCGGGTCAGAAGCATTACCCAGCGCAAATTTCCATCCATCGTCCAACCGAATGGTCTCTCTCACACTCTGTGCATAGGCCGTGCCTGCCATCAAGCAGGCTACCGCCAATATAATCAATTGTCTAAGCTTCATCATGTTCAATGTCTAATATTCAATGTTCAATGATCGTAATATCCTGTTCCAACGTATCCTCAAACTCGCAGAAATGCCCCAGCAGGCTCCAGCCCCAGAAGGGGTCGAGACCGCAGCCCTCGCCCGTCTCGGAGTTGTAGTACTCGCGGTTGCCGTTCTCACGGACCAGTTTGGTGGTATAGTGGGCCAACAGCGAGGCATACTCCTTCATGCCGTAGTAGCGCAGGCCGTGATAGATGATATAGTTAGTGGGAATCCAAGCATTGGCACGCCAGCCGCAACCAATATCCGACGAATACTTGGTGGTGGTGTACCACGGGCACGACCGCGACAAGGCGGCAACGGGGGCTCCCGTCCAGAACTCCTTGGGGTTGAACAGGTAGTCGCGCACCATGCGGGCTGCCTGCTCAGGTGTGGCGACTTCCGACCACAACACGGCAAACGCTCCCACTGAGCGAACGGGTATCAGGTCCTTCTTCTTCCACTTCTGGATGTTCACGTCGGCAACGACGGCGGCACTCTTGGCAAACCAATGTGCGGGGGTATGGCGGCGGTCATAGTAAAAACCGTCCTCCTCGTTCCACAGCATCGTGCGGATGCGCTCGGCCAGTTCGGCACTCTTCTGGCGATACTCAGCGGCCATCTTCTTCTTCCCCGCCATCTCGGCAAGTCGGGCAAACGCCTTCATCTCGCGCACTAAGTAGCAGTTCAGGTCAACACCCTCCGAGCAGCGGTCGAGCCACCATCCGGCCCGCTCGTGCTGGTTGTCCATGCCCGTATGCGGTGCCGACATCCACTCGCTCAGTCCGTTGCCGTCCTCGTCCATGTTCACGAGCCAGTAGTCCAGGTATTTCTTCAGTCGCTCGAAGGTGCTCTTCTCCAGAATCCAGTCCTTCTCGCCGTACTCCTGCACGGCCAGCAGGGCAATCTGCGAGAGGAAAGGCTTTACGTGCTCGTTGTCGTGCGACGGGTTGGAGGGCACCGACCGGGCAATGAAGCCGTCCTCGTGCTGGTTCTGCAGGAACAACAGCACGCCGTTCTTGATATACTCCGACGGCCAACCCATGTAAATCTGCACGATGGCCTCGAAATACTGATCCCAGTCGTACAGCACGTTGTAACTATAGCCCGTGAAGTAAGGCAGTCCCGTGGCCTCGTCCTTCAGGATGCCCAAGCGCATCAGCGAGTCCTCCGTCTGCAAGTCACGGCGCATCTCCTTCAGTCCCTCAATGTCGCGGAACGACTGTCCATGTGCTACTGATGCCACTGCCAGCAGCACGAACAAACAAATCTTGAATTTCATTTTCTGCATAGTCTCTAATCGTTTTAATTATTATCTGCTTTTGGTTGCAAAATTAACCATTCTCCGGCATGCCTGCCTCTCCATCTGTAACGTATGGCTATTCATTTGTAACAAGCGGGACGAAAAGCCATGAAAGCATTTGGCAATATAATAATAATGTATTATCTTTGCGGCATAATTAACTATTAGGACAATGAGAAAAGTATTGCTGATGATGGCAGGATGGCTGCTCACGATGACGGCCGCTGCCAAGGGAGAGAACAAGGTGTACCAGTTTGACAAGCCGCTGTATGGTGCTGCGTACTATGCGGAATACACGCCGACGGACCGGCTCGACGAGGACATCCAGCTGATGAAGGAGGCTGGACTGACGGTGGTGCGCGTGGGCGAATCGACATGGTCGCTCTTCGAGCCACAGGACGGGCAGTTTGAGTTCGCCTGGATGGACCGCATCATCGACGCGCTGCACAAGGCGGGCATCAAGGTCATCCTCGGCACACCGACCTACAGTATTCCCTCGTGGTTGGCAGCGGAGCACCCCGAGGTGCTGTCGCAGACGTGGGACGGTGGACAGAGCCACTACGGCATCCGACAGAACATGGACCTGCTGAACGCCACCTATCGCCGCTACTCGGAGCGCATCATCCGCAAGATGATGGAGCACTACGCCCAGCACCCCGCCATCATTGGCTATCAGGTGGACAACGAGGTGGAGGCGCGCAAGATTGACAACCCCGACTACTTCGAGGGTTTCCGCGAGTATATCAAGCAGGAGTTCGGCGGCGACCTGAAAGAACTGAACCGCCGCTGGGGACTGAACTACTGGGGCATGAACATCAATCGCTGGGAAGATTTCTACGACCGCAAGGGTGTGACGAACCCTTCGTATAAGGTGTGGTGGGAGCGCTGGAACCGCAAGGTGACGGCCGACTTCCTGAACTGGCAGGCCGACATCGTGAGCGAGTACAAACGTCCTGACCAATTTATCATGCACTGCTTCATGCCCAGTTTCTACGACATCGACCAGGTGGAGGCATTCCGGCAGATGGAGTACCCCGCCATCAACGTCTATTACACCATGCAGAACGGACAGGACGGACAATGGATCAGTTACTCGTGCGACTTCATGCGCTCCGTCAGCCGCAGCCACAACTTCCTCATCACCGAGACCAACGCCCAGGGCACGGGCTGGTCGAGCCGCAACCAGTGGCCTCCCTACGACGGGCAGTTGCGTCAGAACATGTACGCCTTCCTCTCGGGCGGTGCGAACATGGTGGAATACTGGCACTGGAGTACGCTGCACTACGGTCAGGAGACCTACTGGCGCGGCATCCTCGGTCACGACGGTAAGCCCAACCGCGTCTATCGGGAATTCCAAAAGGGTGCCAAGGAGTTGGAGAAGATTGGCGACCGACTGGTGAACCTGAAGAAGCGGAACCGCGTAGCCCTACTGTTCAGTCACGACTCGAAGCACGCCCTCGACTTCATGCCCTACACCGACAGCGACCAATACAAGGTGAACATGATGTACGACGCACTCTACCGTCAGAACATCGAGTGCGACATCCTGCCTGTCGATAAGCCCGAGATGCAGGATTTCTCGCAGTACGACATGCTCGTGGTGCCCTCGCTCTATGTGGCCACCAACGAACTGCTGCAGAAGATAAGCAACTTCGTGAAGAATGGCGGCGAGGTGGTGATGCTCTTCAAGAGCGGCTACACCGACTACGACAATGCCGTGCGCCCCGTGCTGGCTCCTGGTCCGCTGGCCGAAGCCTGCGGGTTCACCTATCAGGAATACTCGAGCATCAACAAACTGCCGTTGAAGCCCAACAGCATCGGAGCTGCGGAAAATACCGTCAATACCTGGATGGAGTTCCTGCAACTGACCACGGCCCAGCCCTTGGGCACCGTCGAGCACCAGTTCTTCGGCCAGTGGCCCTGCATCACGGAGAACCAGTACGGCAAGGGCCACCTCATCTACATCGGCACCGTGCCATCTACCGACCTCCTATATAAACTCATCGCCCGTGCAGCCGACCGCAAAGGCATCGCCACAGTCGAGCGCCAGTACCAGTTCCCCGTCATTCTCCGCTCCGGCACCAATGCCAAGGGACGCCAGATACACTATCTCTTCAATTTCTCCTACGAGCCCAAGACCGTCGCCTGGCCCTATCCCATCAGCCAGTCGCTGCTCGACAAGCAGGCCCTCGCCAAGGGTCAGGACATCACCATCGAGCCCTGGGGCGTAGTCATCGGCGAAGAGCGATAACCCGCCTCCACACAGAAAATATACTCACGTTTTTGCTTTATGAATCGGCTGATTCGTTGAATAGTTTTGGCTGAATAAAGGTTTCTCCGTACCTTTGCTTCGCAAATTCAAAAATCGAGTATGATGAAACAGATAGGAAAGATGATGCTGCTATTTGCTCTGCTGATTCCGGCTGGGCTGGTGGCGCAGGATAATGAGCAGGCAACCCAGATGGGCAGACCTGCAAAGCAGCAAGACCGATCATTTTCCTGTCGCGGCGTTCACGGCTGTTTCCCGATAGTTTGCTATTGGTGCCACCGTCATCGTATGGCGAGTAGCCATACGATAGGGCAGACCTATCTGGCGGAATTCGTCGAGAAAGGCTTCGAGATATGTATCATCTGCAAACCGCTGCATTAGGCTGATACAGAACGTGCCGCCCACGGCACTCATCTCAATGGTGAGAGCATACGGCGTATAGGCCTCTGTGTACATCTCGCTGACGTATTGTTCGGCAGCACCCAGATTAGCCTTGCCGACGTAACTGACACAGGTTGTGGCTGCTGATGTTGCGACACTGTAGGCTTTGGCCATTGCCTGATGGCGCCCCTCAAGGGTGGGAATCTTTTCGAACATGTCTTGCGTATGCTGAGTTTGCCAGAAATTCTCAATGACGTTGTCTTCGTTCGACTGCAGGGCCACCATGCCTCGGAATATGGTCTGCTGCGTTTCAATATCCATCCCTCTCATCTCATCGTTCAGGGTCAGGCGGAGCGATGCTGCCATCGATTGGCCGGTCTGCGGACAACCCAGTGCGGGACGTTGGTTGATGGCCAGTGCCACCATCGGCACTCCTTCCGTCAAGTCGGGATGCAGACGGGCAATGGCACGGACGAGCAGCAGCGAAATGAGCGTAGCGGGCGATGTGTCGCCTGAGGTCACATACCTCATCATCTCTTGCTCTTCAACAAGGATGTTGACAGTTTCCACGTCCTCACTTACCGCCACCTTTGCCTGTGTGGTCAGATTGATGCAGCGCAGACGTTCCGGAATGGGTAGCGGGTTCAGTTGGTCGGGCTTAGCCAGTGCGGCAGGGTCTTCCCATTCCTCTGAACTAATAGTGTCACCTGACACACGAATGTTCGCCATACCCCTTTCCAGTGTCGCGTCATAGCGACGGCGGGAATATTCATAGAGCAAGGTGCGTAGGATGTTATAGGCTCCAGTGCCGTCAGTCAGGCAGTGGAAGAAATCGATAGCGATGCAGTCGCCCCAGCAGCAGAAGGCCAGCAGATGGTTGTTCGACTCCGGGCCAATCAGTCTCACTGGTTTTTCCCCTTCGCTGACTACCCACGGCTCGCTGTTGTCTTCATACACAAAATATTCCGTGCCTTCAGCATCTTTCCTCATGCCGAGCTTCACTTGATAGTATGGATACCGCAGGCGCGTTGATTCTACAGCCTGACGCAACAAGTCGCCGTCAACGACATCTCGCATCTTCATCGTCATTCGTACCGTCCAACTCATCTGTTCTCCTGCCCATGTCAGGTAGAATCTTTCTGAAAGCAGTTTCTTTCCTTTATTATAATTCATCATGGTGACATTATTCATTACACACGTTTTTAACTGGCGCAAAATTACTCAAAATTATCCAATTTCTTGTGGGAACTCCAACTTTTTTCGGAAAGATGATGCGCATTGCCGTTAAAAGTGCAAAAAGGCGGGCGAAATTGTATGTTTCTACCCAAAGCCTGCCTCTCCATCCGTAACCCAAGGCTATCCTATTGTAACATTTGAATGAGAAAGGCTGAGACTTTGTCAGTTATATAAAAATAATGTAGTATCTTTGCGCCATAAAAACTATCAGGACAATGAGAAAGGTATTGCTGTTGATGGCTGGATGGCTGCTCTCGATGACGGCATGGGGGCAGGCGGGTAAGTTCTTCGATATAGACCACTTGCGGTCGGGGTTGTTCATCAACCAGTTGTATATCGACAGGAACGGGTTTCTGTGGGCGGTGACGAGCAACGGCATCGTGCAGTACGACGGCTACCAGTTCCAGACTTTCAAGCGGGGACAGAAGAATGCCGCAGGAATGGCTGGCAACCATGTGCTGTGTATGGCACAGGCAGCCGACGGACGACTGTACTTCGGTTCCTACGCCAGTCTGCAGGCCTACGACGGTGTGCAGTTCCGCGATGTAAAGAAACTGAACGAGAAGGGCGAGAACATTTACGGCAATGTGAACTGCCTGTTGGAGCGTAAGAACGGCGAACTGGTGGCCGGCACCTCGACGGATGGGCTGCTTTTGGTGAAGGACCTGACCGCCCGTCAGATCAACGTTAAGTTGCAGGGGGCTGGCGAGATACGCAGTATGGCCGAGGACAATGCCGGCGGGCTGTGGATAGTCGCTGAGAACAGTGTCTATTGCTACGACGGCAAGCAAGCCAGACAATATATGAACAATGCGGACGGCACGAAGTACTACAGCGTCTGCACCGACATGACGGGCTGTGTCTATGTGGGCACTGCCAACCGAGGATTGTTCCGCAAGCAGGGCGAGCAGTTCGTCCATGTGGCGCAGACGGACAACATACCTGTCCCAGCCCTCTATCCCGACCATACGGGCAACATCCTCGTTGGCTTCGACGGCAGGGGCATCGGCGTGTATAACCCGCTGACGGGTGAACTGACCACCAATCCCTACTACAGCCATGAGGTGGAGCTGTCGAAGAGCAAGGTATATGCCATCGTCGAGGACGGCAGCAACAACGTCTGGTTAGGTCTGACGGAGAAAGGCGTATTCCAGCAGCCGCCCTCCTCGTTGGGTTTCCACTATATGGGTCACAAGGCGGGAGCCAAGAACGTGATTGGCTCCTCAAACATTTGTTGCGTCTTTGTAGATAGCAAGGATAACACGTGGCTCGGCACCGACAAGGACGGCGTCTATTGTTTAGACAAGGAAGGCCGTCTTATCAGACACTTTGCTGACAATGTTCCCTCGACCGTGCTGACCATCGGTGAAAGTGACGACGGGCGCATCTGGTTGGGTTCCTACGGTGAGGGTGGCGGATGGATCGACCCGAAGACCGCACAGTATCTCCCGTTGAAAATGCCGCAGTTCGATTTCCTCAGCATCACCGACTATGCCAAAGACCGCAACGGACGGGGATGGGGAGGCACAATGGGACACGGACTGCTGATGTTCGCCAAGGACGATGCCGTCAGACAGTTCCGCTCGGAGGACGCCGCAGGGAAAGGACTCTCGCACAACTTCATCTCCCAACTGTCGCTGTCGCCCGACGGCCACCGGCTCTATGTGGCTGCCGACAACGGCCTGAACTGTCTGGACCTTGACAACCTGACGTGGAATGGCATCTTTGGCGGCAAGTGTCTGATGCCTGGTGCCAACGTCTA